>NZ_JBPTTO010000030.1:0-2222 GCF_051547145.1 Flavobacterium sp. RSSB_23
GGATTATAGGTGCAAAAACTTGTACCAAAACTGTTGCTTGATCACAATTGGTAGGATTCAGTTTTTCACATATTTGATAAACTATTGTATAAGTTCCAGATGGGGTATTAGCAGGAATACTTACATTACCTGTTGCCACATCAAGTATTGGCACTAATCCTCCATTTATTGGAGTTGCATTTTGCTGCACAACTAAACTTACAGCTGATAAATTAACGTTACCACCATTTAATGTATCGTTTGTAAGAACGTTTATTGCATTATTTGCTCCAACATAACCATTGATACTATTAACATTATCATTATTGGCTACTATTAAGGCTCCATCAACAGTAATAATAGCAATCGCCTGATCACAATTGGTTGGATTGAGTTTTTCACAAATTTGATAATTGATAGTATAAGTTCCTGCTGGAGTACCCGAAGGAACACTTACCATTCCTGTAGTTGGATTTAATTCAGGTACCAAACCTCCATTTATTGGTATGGCTGGTGTAATAACTGTTAAAGTAGTGGCAGCTAAATTTGTGTTTAAACCATTGAGTAAATCGTTCGAAATAACATCTAAAACATCAGTTGCACCAGTCAATCCATTAATATTATTCACCGTATCATCATTGGCAACAATATTGGCTTGTACAACTGCTATAGTTATTATGGCTTGGTCACAATTGCTTGGGTTTAACTTTTCACAAATTTGATATTCTATAGTATAAACTCCAGCAGCTGTTCCTGCTGGAACAGACACTAGTCCCGTTGCAATATTCAATACTGGTACAGGAGCTCCTCCTATTGAAGCGGCTTGTTTGATAACTGTTGCTGTAATTTCGGCAAGTTTAACAGTATTACCATTTAATGTATCATTAGCAAATGCATTAACCACATTGGCTCGACCTGTCAATCCATTAATGTTACTTGCCGAATCATCAATAGCCACTATCGGTGCTGCTACAACATCGATGGTAATGATTCCTTTATCACAAACCGTTAGATTGAGTTTTTGACAAATTTCATATTCTATGGTATACCTTCCTGCTGGTGTTCCTACTGGTACGTCTACAAATCCTGTTGTAGCATCAAGTACTGGAACAATTCCACTTCCGATGGCTGTTGCTGGTTGAGTTACTTTCAAATTGACGTTACTCAAAGTGGCTGATAATCCAGAAACTGTGTCGTTTGTCAAAGCATTCACTACTGCAGTTGCTCCTACGTATCCGTTGATATTCGTCGCAGAATCATCATTAGCAATAATAGTTGAAGCAATAACTTCTATTGTAGCAACAGCTTTATCGCAATTCGTTGGATTTAATATCTCACATATTTCATATTCTATAGTGTAATTTCCTGCTGGTGTTCCTGCTGGCACATTTACAATTCCTGTTGATGGATCCAATACTGGAACCAATCCACCGTTTATTGATGTAGCTGGTGTAAGTATTTTTGAAGTGATTTCTGAAAGTTTTACAGCAACACCATTTAAAGTATCGTTGGTATAAACATTCATCACATTGGTTTGACCTACTACTCCATTGATACTTGATGCAGAATCATTTACTGCATCGATAATTGGAACAACTACAGTAACCGTAATTTGTCCATCATCACAATTAATTGGATTGAGTTTTTCACAAATACGGTAATCAATAACATAAGTACCTGCTGATGTTCCTGCTGGTATGCTTACCAATCCTGTTGTGGTGTTCAACACTGGCACTAAACCTCCGTTGATTGGTGTTGCTACATTTAGTACTGTAGTGTTGATTTCTGATAATAGTACATTTTGACCATTTAAGGTGTCATTTGCAATAGCATCCAAAGCATCCAATTTTCCTGTATATCCATTGATATTCGTAACTGAATCGTCGTTGGCAACAATTGTTGAAACTCCTACAAGTATGGTGATTACGGCTTCATCGCAATTGGTTGGATTTAAAGTTTCACATATTTTATAGGTTATAGCATATGTTCCTCCGGGTGTATTGGCAGGTACACTAACGATTCCTGTTGCGATATCCAATACAGGAACTCCCCCTCCATTAATGGAAACTGCTGGCGATAAAATTGTTCTTGTAATTTCACTTAATACCAAAGGTAATCCGTTAAGGGTATCGTTACTATAAGCATTCAATGCGTTGACGGTTCCAATTTTTCCATTGATACTAGCCGACACATCATCTACTGCATCTATAACTGGAGTGGCTACTTGTATAATAATCGTTGCC
>NZ_JBPTTO010000031.1:0-2210 GCF_051547145.1 Flavobacterium sp. RSSB_23
TCGAATTGTGATACAGCTACCATCAAAATCAGTGTTGGAGCATCTACTATAATAGCCAACAACGACAGTGTAACAGGCATAAATGGCTATGTTGGTCAAGCCAATATTGTCAATGCGATAACAAATGATATTTTAGATGGACTACCAGTCGAGTTAAAAGATATCACAATATCAGTGGTATTGCCAGCGAAATCAGTAAACTCAGGACCAGTTCCAACCTTAGACACGGCTACAGGACAAGTTAGTGTACCAGCAGGAACACCGGCAAAAACCTATTCGATAACCTACAGAATTTGCGAAAACCTAAACCCAACAGTTTGTGATATTGCCACTATCAAAGTAGAAGTGTTACCAGCGCCAATTGTAGCCAACGACGACAAAAAAATACTGCCAGTAAATGGAGCCACAGGAGCAACGAACGCTATTAACGCATATACAAACGACACCTTTAATGGAGCTACCTTAATCCTAGGGGAACTAAATGTAACGGTGCTAGATTCGCCAACTCCAATTCCAGGAGCAAACGTTCCAGTCTTCGATACTGCTACAGGAATTGTAAGCGTACCAGCGGGTACCCCAGCGGGGCTGTACAGTTTTAGATATCAGATTTGTGAAAAATTAAATCCAGGTAATTGTGACGATGCACTAATCACAGTACGTGTGATAGCAGCTCCGATAGAGGCCAACGATGATTTGGCTATAAACAACAATGGATTTGTAGGAGCCAATAATGTAATGAATGTACTCCCCAATGATAAACTCAACAACAATACAGTTGCACTCACCGATATCATACTGACAGTAATTCAACCAGCTGTATCGATTAATGGAGGACAAGTTCCAACCCTAGACATCGCCACAGCAGAAGTATCCGTTCCAGCGGGTACCGCCAGCGGAATATATGCAATCGAATATCAAATTTGTGAGAAGTTAAACCCAACGAATTGTGACAAAGCCATTGCTTATATTGCGGTTAATAGTCCAGTTATTGTAGCCAATAATGATGGAATAAGTGGTATCAATGGATTTGTAGGAGCAACAGATGCTATCAATGCAATAGCCAATGACAGACTCAATGGAGCCACAATAAATCTATCGCAAATAGCCATTACAGTAACCCAAGGAGCCAATCCAATTAATGGAGGACAAGTTCCGGTACTAAACACAACAACGGGACAAGTGTCTATACCAGCAGGAACTGCAGCGGGTAATTATGTTATCAATTATCAAATTTGCGAAGTACTAAATCCTGCCAATTGCGATAATGCAGCTATTTTAATAGCCGTTGTACCACCGGTAATCGACGCAGTAAACGACACCCCAGCCATTGTTAATGGATCCAATAACAATCCTAATATTATCAATGTACTCACTAATGATCGTTTGAACACAAGTGCCGTTACAATGAGTCAAATCAATTTAACAGAGATGACCCCGGCAACTCCATTATTTGTTGGGGCATTAGTACCAACATTGGATGTAAGCAATGGAGCTATAAGTGTACCGGCAGGAACCCCACAAGGCGCGTACACTATTGAATATCAGATTTGTGAAAAATTGAACCCAGCGAATTGTGATAGAGCAACGGTACTAATACAAGTTGGGGCAGCGCCAATAGATGCAGTTGATGATTTTGTAGGACCAATAAACGGATATGTAGGCAATCTCAATGTAGTAAATGCCTTTACCAGCAATGATACCTTCAATGGAGCAACGGTAACTAGTGCGTTAGTAGAGGCTACGATAGTCAATCCAGCTTCGCCTAGATTCCCAGGAGCCAATGTACCATTGTTAGATATTGCTACAGGAATTGTGAGTGTCCCAGCTGGAACTCCAGTTGGCACTTATACAATAGTGTATAAATTGTGTGAACGTTTGAATCCAACCAATTGTGATGAAGCCATTGTTAGAATCCAAGTGACAGCTGCACCGATAGATGCTGTAGATGACACCGCAACAGGAGTTAATGGATATTTAGGCAATCCAACATTGTTGAATGCTTTTACCAATGACACATTCAATTTAGTGGCATTACCATTGGATAAAATACAAACCACAATCATCAAGCCTGCACTATCCATCAATGGAGGACCAGTTCCAATATTAAATACCAATACAGGTAATGTAAGTGTTCCAGCCAATACACCATCTGGCAACTACACTATTGTGTATCAAATTTGTGAAAAACTCAATCCAACGAATTGTGATCA
>NZ_JBPTTO010000032.1:0-2038 GCF_051547145.1 Flavobacterium sp. RSSB_23
ACGTTAGGCGACATACGACAAAGACCGAAGAAATAATGACAAAAGAGTATGAAAATGAAATTAAAACTGTTTTAGATGAAACAGACTTTAAAATTGAAGAAATTTTCGATTTTGCAGATTCCCCATATGCAGAAGAATTGTCAAAAGTCTTTGATTTTTATAAGACTACCTTAACAAATAATAGTTCAAGATTTAATTTAAAGAAAAGCTATATTTTCTATTTGAATAATAGAAGTGTAAATGCCAAAGCTGGTACTACAGACAAATATAATTTGATTTGTATTAATGCTGGATTAATGATTTTCCTTATCCAAAACATTTTTGAAAAAGATGAAATTCACGAATTACTTTATTCGGACTACAACAAAATTTATAATTTTCTAGACAATCCGATTCATATTTTAATGTATCAAGTTGCACTTCATTTTACATTTTATCACGAATTAGGTCATTTAGTTCAAAACTCTGAAAGTTTAAAATCATTTATTTTTGAAAGACCAACTGAAATTAAAGAATATGATTTAAAAATGCATAAACTGGAATTTGATGCTGACACTTTTAGCGCAACTTCAATTTCTGCACATATACATCAATATGCTTTTAAAATTTTTGGAGAAGAATTGACATCTTATCAAGTTGAATCAGTAATCGAAGTTTTCAGTAGTAGTATATTATTATATTTTCTATCATTTGAAGCATATAAAGAGGAAATATATTATGAAGAAAGCACACATCCACATCCTATCATTAGAATTTTAAATGTAATTCTAACAATATCTAATTATTGCAAAAATAGTCCAAGGCTTAAAGAAAAAGGAATTGAAATAAACCATAAAAAAATTTATGATTTAACAATTCGAAATGCAATAAAAATAGAAAGTCAGATTATAAATTCTGCAAAAGCAAAAAATTTCAATAAAATGCTGGTTGATAACAAAGTAGGGATTTTAAACCATTACCAAAGAATAATTGATTATAAACCAGATGATTTTGTTTCTGCTCTTGATAGATGGAATGAAACATTAAACACATAGTACGTCGCCTAACACACGCTACAACGGATTTGGGCAATTGGCTTAATGGAAAGTTGGTTTTGTATTTGTGATGATTTGGCAAATCCGAAGAATGGGATTAATTTAGCCCCAAACCCGCTGTAGCGCGAGAACGTTAGCGGCAAGTTTAAAAAACACATTAAAACAGATGAATCGAGTTTGGTTATTCTTAACAATTATTTTAATAAATATTTCTTGTGAAAATACTAAATGGGAAAACATTAAAGGTGAAGACATTAAGTTTGGTACTCCAGAAGCGATTTATTTTGAAAATTTAAACAATGGATTAATTGGCAGTTATCGATTAGAAGAAAATCCAAAATCTACAAATTTTGACAAGATAGATATAAAACCTGTACTTTACTTCACAAAGGATGGTGGTAAAAAATGGACTTTACTCAAATTTAATGAAAATATTACTGGAGGCGTAAAAAATCTATTTTTATCAAATGACACAATATATTGCCAAATAGATTATAATCCTTCAACAATATATAAGTCAACGAATCTAGGAATGACTTGGAATAAACTGGATTACAAAAAATCAAAAATTATCGAAAAAAATGCATTCCGTAATAATAGGTATGAAATAAAAAATCATGATTTTATATTCAAAAATGAAAAATATTATATTAAAGAAAGATATGAATTTGAAAAAACTAAAGTAATCATTTGTTATGGTAAAGAATCGTTAACAAATTATTTTTTTGTATCTCATGATAATGGTCAAAATTGGACTTTTTTACAAGAAGAATATGGCTCTAATAGACAAAAATTTTTGTATAAAAATCAATACTTATATAGCTATGAATCCAATTTACAAAGATTAAAACTGAAATAAAGAAAACCAGCCGCTAACACACGCTACAAGCAAGCTGGGCAATTGGTTTAATTTGAAAATAGTTTGTATTTGACACTTTTGTTTTTAACTGAAATAATACGCATCTTTAATCCCAGCCTGCGTGTAGCGCGGGAACGTTGGGAGC
>NZ_JBPTTO010000033.1:0-1385 GCF_051547145.1 Flavobacterium sp. RSSB_23
GCCAACGTTCTGGTACTACAGCGGGTTTGGGTTCTAATTTAAGATTTATTTTTCGGTTATCACTAAACATTCAAATACAAAACCATTTTCCCATTAAACTAAATGCCCAAATCCGTTGTAGTAGCTGTTGGTGGCTGGTGTTTCTATTTAGAATAAGTCATTCGGATTTTTTCATTTGGTTTTATTTGGTTTAAGTTCTAATAGTATTTGTTTGATTAGATAAATAATTGTTCCTATAAAAATCCCAATAAATAACGTTGCTACTGTTTTAAACCCAATTATTAGATTTTCAGTTAATATAGAAAACAGATTTTGCCCAGCGTAATATAAACTAAGTAATAAAAGTACTACTGCAGGAATTCCAATAATAAATTTCAGATTATTCTTTTTGAAAGAGATTCGCGGGAATATAAATAAAAGTAAAATGCTAATTATCGCAAATAGTGCAATTAAGTAATGATAGAATTTTAAAGTTATTTTATGTCCACTTGCTCCCCAAAGCATTAGCATAAAAAGGATGGAGAATATTAAAATTCCACTATATATTATAAAACTAATCTTATAACCTTTCTGCATTTTTATTAGATATTTTTATGCGTCTTTTCGGTTTACACTTGCCACCAACGTTCCCGCGCTACACGCAGGCTGGGATTAAAGATGCGTATTCTTTCGGTTAAAAACAAATGCATCAAATACAAACTATTTTCAAATTAAACCAATTGCCCAGCTTGCTTGTAGCGTGTGTTAGTGGCTGCTTTTTTTTTCTCTCTATTAGTTTGTTCACTTAATTGTCTGCCAATAAAAAGATTATTATTATTATTTATTTTTTGTTAAGTAGAAAAATTCCCTTTCTAATTCATATTTCAGTCTTTTTACACTACGCCTCATCATAAAATATGGCATTGAGAACATTAAAGTTCCGTGTAAAAGCAAAAATGGTATTGCAAAGAATTCTACATTGTTGTCTGAACTACTAAAACTAAAAATAAATAGTGAATAAAAAATGATTAAAAAAACGTAGAATATAATAAAGAAATTATTGAACCCATTTATTTCTGTTTCAACGGTCAATTTACCATTGTTTTCGGTTAGGGTACCATTAGCAACAGCCATATTCATATTTGTGTCAAAAAAACGTGTTCTTCTTTTTAGTGTAAACCCATTATAATTTACTTGTCCTTTAAATTCGTTTTTACTAGAAGAGAATGCATCAAATGTATTTGAAAAGATTCCTGTATTTCCTTCGTCAGTGATTAAAGATAGTCGTTGTACGAATTCAGTTTTACTGATTTGTAGGTTAGTTGTCAAATAGTCAATAAGTTTCAATTTTTTTAAAAAGTCTTCCATTGTTGTTGAATTCTCTGTTGTCTGATATAGTTGCCACT
>NZ_JBPTTO010000034.1:0-1279 GCF_051547145.1 Flavobacterium sp. RSSB_23
GGTAATGTGGTCAAAAATGGTTGGTGAATTTTCATTTTAGATTGCTTATATTTCAGCATCAAATTGAAGAGGAAGTTGGCTCTGCTGAGGAGCAACCAACCAGCAATAAGTTTGATGATTATACGATAATTAAAAGGATAGTTTTTTAGCTATCCTTTTTTATTAAATATCGGCAATCAGATATGGCTAAGGAAAACCTACTTTACGTTTGGTTTTTATAATATAAATACCATTTCAAGAAGTTCTTTCTGTTAGCTAAACTTAACCCTCTATGAATATTCAAGTTACCTTTTAAATGTCCAAAAAAAGATTCTAGAGAGTTTGTTGAATTGGGTATTTTGTCGTCCTTGAGATACATAAACATATTGGGTAAAGCTTTCTTGATTACGGTAAATGATCTTCTAACCATTTTATGAGTGTACCAATATCTTCCCGTTTCAATATTATATGATTTTTGATTGATAAAATCTCTATATTGTTCTTCCCACAGGATAAGTTCAATAAGCCATAATTGACGTTTATATTCAGAATTGATATGATGAATTTTAACAGCTATTTGCTTGAGTTCAAAACCAGATTTATGTTTTGGATTCTGTGTAAGCCATATTCTGCACATTCTTGAAATATGAACCAAACATCTTTGGAAAGGTACTCTCGGACAGACTTTTTTGATGGCTTTGATAGATGATTTGTCTCCATCGGATGTGATACTTTTTATTTTGATTCCTAAATTCAACAGGTTTTGCAAATCTTCGGCAATTTCTTCAAAATGTTCTCCATTACTCATCCTATAAAGTTGTGTTAACTTTAGATGAAAATTTCTGTAAACCACCAGACAGATATCATTAGGAAAATAAGTCCCATCAATTACCAAATAAATTTCATCCGTGGAACTGAATTCCAAAACAGGTGCTTTGCTTAACATTTTAGAAAAATAACGTTGCAATGAACTTTTGCTGTATCCTGATTCGAGTGAAATTTTATCAAATGTATCTTTACCAATTATCCAATTTTTGAACCAAATTTCTTTGTTGGAATCTGAAACAGATTTATTGCTGGAAGTGAATAATTGACTACAATCTTTACACTTAAATCGCTGTTTGCTTTCCCTTGTACCCCACTTAATTGTTTGAAGACTTTTACATGTTGGGCAGCGCTTTTTTTTGAGTTTTTCATAAATAAAAAAAGTTTATTGAAACGAATTTCAATAAACTTTTGGGAATATCATATTTTACAAAGCTTCACAGCATTTTTACCAACCATTTTTGACTATTAAACC
>NZ_JBPTTO010000035.1:0-1232 GCF_051547145.1 Flavobacterium sp. RSSB_23
GGTAATGTGGTCAAAAATGGTTGGTGAATTTTCATTTTAGATTGCTTATATTTCAACATCAAATTGAAGAGGAAGTTGGCTCTGCTGAGGAGCAACCAACCAGCAATAAGTTTGATGATTATACGATAATTGAAAGGATAGTTTTTTAGCTATCCTTTTTTATTAAATATCGGCAATCAGATATGGCTAAGGAAAATCTACTTTACGTTTGGTTTTTATAATATAAATACCATTTCAAGAAGTTCTTTCTGTTAGCTAAACTTAATCCTCTATGAATATTCAAGTTACCTTTTAAGTGTCCAAAAAAGGATTCCAGAGAGTTTGTTGAGTTGGGTATTTTGTCGTCCTTGAGATACATAAACATATTGGGTAAAGCTTTCTTGATTACGGTAAATGATCTTCTAACCATTTTATGAGTGTACCAATATCTTCCCGTTTCTATATTATATGATTTTTGATTGATAAAATCTCTGTATTGTTCTTCCCACAGGATAAGTTCAATAAGCCATAATTGACGTTTATATTCAGAATTGATATGATGAATTTTAACGGCTATTTGCTTGAGTTCAAAACCAGATTTATGTTTAGGATTCTGTGTAAGCCATATTCTGCACATTCTTGAAATATGAACCAAGCACCTTTGGAAAGGCACTCTTGGGCAGACTTTTTTGATGGCTTTGATAGATGATTTGTCTCCATCGGATGTGATACTTTTTATTTTGATTCCTAAACTCAACAGGTTTTGCAAATCTTCGGCAATCTCTTCAAAATGCTCTCCATTACTCATCCTGTAAAGCTGTGTTAACTTTAAATGAAAATTTCTGTAAACCACCAGACAGATATCATTAGGAAAATAAGTTCCGTCAATTACCAAATAAATTTCATCCGTGGAACTGAATTCCAAAACAGGTGCTTTGCTTAACATTTTAGAAAAATAACGTTGCAATGTACTTTTGCTGTATCCTGATTCGAGTGAGATTTTATCAAATGTATCTTTACCAATTATCCAATTTTTGAACCAAATTTCTCTATTGGAATTTGAAACAGATTTATTGCTGGAAGTGAATAATTGACCACAATCTTTACACTTAAATCGTTGTTTGTTTTCCCTAATTCCCCACTTAATTGTTTGAAGACTTTTACACGTTGGACAACGCTTTTTTTTGATTTTTTCATAAATAAAAAAAGTTTATTGAAACGAATTTCAATAAACTTTTGGGAATATCATATTT
>NZ_JBPTTO010000036.1:0-1148 GCF_051547145.1 Flavobacterium sp. RSSB_23
ACAGTATCAAAAGTTACTATAGCAGTAACCCAAGCAGCTACGCCAATAAGCGCAGGACTCGTTCCAATATTAGACATAAACACTGGAAAAGTAAACGTACCAGCGGGCACCCCAGCAGGAAACTATATTATTAAATATCGTATTTGTGAAAAACTCAATTCAAGCAATTGCGATGAAGCGAATATTTTAATTACGGTAATAGCTGCAAAAATTGTAGCTACTAATGATACGGTGTCCAATGTTAATGGCTACGCAGGTGCCAATAGTGTAATTAACGCCTTAACAAATGACCAGTTGAATGCACTTCCAATGAAAGCATTGGATATAAAAATCACACAAATAACCCCACCGGTGGCTATCAATGGAGGCCCAGTACCAACGCTGAACCTAATCACTGGAAATGTGAGTGTGCCAGCCAAAACCCCAGCAGGTACCTATGTGATAGGCTATCAGGTTTGTGAAAAACTAAATCCAACGAATTGCGATGCAGCCAAAATCACAATAGTTGTCAACACTCCAGTGATTGATGCCATCAATGATGCAGTAGCAGTAACAAACGGTTATACAGGAGCACAAGATGTTCTTAATGTAACTCAAAATGATGTATTAAACGGCTCCAATGTTATAGCCTCTGAAATCACCACAACAGTAGTTACGCCTGCAAATTCAATCAATGCAGGAGCTATCCCAACACTGAATACCACAACAGGATACGTGAGCGTTCCAGCAGGTACCACAGCCGGAGTTTACACTATTGTGTACAGAATTTGTGAAACACTAAATCCAAGCAATTGTGATACAGCAACGGCAACCATCACGGTAAACCCACCAGTGATAGAAGCCAATGATGATTTGGTAGGAAGTATCAATGGATTGGTAGGTGCGACAGATGTAATCAATGCCATCACCAATGACAACTTGAACGGAGTTCCAATGCAACTTACCGAAGTAAACCTTACCGAATTAGTGCCAGCCACACCAATAGGAGGAGGATTAGTACCACAACTCGATACAGCAACAGGAGCAGTAAACGTACCGGCCAATACCCCAGTAGGAAGTTATAGCATCCAATACCGAGTATGCGAAAAACAAAATCCAACCAATTGCGATGATGCCACAATAACCATCAATGTAGTAGCTGCAAAAAT
>NZ_JBPTTO010000037.1:0-1060 GCF_051547145.1 Flavobacterium sp. RSSB_23
AACGTTGGCAGTAATTTTATGAAAAAAACAGTAAATTACATATTTATCTTTCTAGTTTCAATGAGAATTCAAGCACAAAATGCTGAAACAATTCTTATGAAATCTTATGAGCAAAATTCAAAGAAAGAACTAAAAATATTTTTTGATACTTGGAATAAAAAACATCAAACAATAACTGAAAATGAGCTATTAAAAAAAAATGATACCATAAAAAATGTGTATAACTCATTCACAATTTTTTATAACCCATTACAAATAAAAAAACTTGGTGGTTCAGAATGGGGAAACAATATTTACAAAAAGTCAAAATATTTAATTGTTCAAAATAAAATCTTTATTTGTTTTTCCAACAAAATATATTACACAGAAAAAGAGATTGACGAATATGCAGTTAAATACATTAATAGAATTATAAAAGATAAAGAAAAACGAGACAAATTTTTAGAACGAAAAGACGGCAAACTGTCTGATTATGTGCTTGATAATTTTAGTCCATATAAAGATTACAATATAAAACAAAACGAAATAATAACTGACTCGATAATAAATTTTAATCCAAAGATTAACTGTAAAAATAAAGTTCCTGTTTATTTAACTGCTGATTATGATAAAATGTTGAATATTTTTTTAGGTAATGATGAAATTCCGTTTGGTAATGAGAATATAATTCAACCAGCAAAATCGAAAGATGAAAGTGAAAAAAGAAAATCATTTTTAGAGAATTTTATAAAAATATATAAAGGACATTGGGGCGGTTATTGGCAACTTTATTCTTATCCGATTGTTAGTCGCATAGTTTTTGACAAAAAAATGGAATATGCAAGAATTGATTTCAGAATGATTTATCAAGGTGGTGAAGCAATATTGAAAAATGAAAATGGAGAATGGAAACTAATTGAATCAAAAATAACTTGGATTGAATAAAAAACTACTGCCAACACACGCTACAAGCAAGCTGGGCAATTGGTTTAATTTGAAAATAGTTTGTATTTGATACATTTGTTTTTAACCGAAAGATTACGAATCTTTAATCCCATCCTGCGTGTAGCGCGGGAACGTT
>NZ_JBPTTO010000038.1:0-1053 GCF_051547145.1 Flavobacterium sp. RSSB_23
CGATAGGGTTTGAGAGGCATAATAAGTAGTACCATTTACTAGAGCAGTTGTTGGATCAAGAGGAGTTCCACCACTCGGATTGGCATACCAAAGTATAGAAGTTCCAGAGGCTATTAAGTCACCAATGGTTCCACTATTGCAAACGATTTGATTGCCTGAACCACTAGGAGCAGGCGTTTTTGTGATGGTTACTGCTACAGCAAATCGGCTAACACTTTCACAACCTAATCCATTAGTTGCAGTTTGTGTTGCGTAATAAGTAGCGTCGGTAAGTGGAGTAGTATTTACTAAAGGAGTTGTGCTTGTTGGTGAATTGTACCATTTTATGTTCGTACCACTGGCTACTAAATTAGCAATAGTTGGTGCATCAATTTGACAGAAAGTTTGATTTGCCGCACCGCTAGGAGCAGCAATACCTTCTATGGTTAGGGTAACGGCTATTCTTGTGGTACTTTTACAGTTGGTAGTGGTATTTCTTGCTTCCACATAATACGTATAATTTCCAGCGGCAGTTACGATAGGTGTAAAATTCAAGGCATTAGTCAAAAACGGAGTGCCACCAGTTTGTGTTGTATACCAATCAGCGGTTTCTTGCGCGGCTACACTCACACTTAGCGTTGGATTATTTTGTCCTTCACAAATAGTTGGATTGGCACTTGCAATTGGCGTGTTGACAATTGGACAGCTACAATTAGGTGCAGTAATTGGTATTGCTACATTGCATCCACCAGCAACATTTGCATTGATAGTAATATTGGTTCCAGCAGGAATATTAGTAATACCCGAAGCGCTTACGGTGCCTACATTTGGAACAACGCTAATGTTTGTTCCCGCAGTGGTATTAAAAGTAACCGAGTAGGTAAGTAGGTTAGCAGCACAAGTTGTATTGGTAATAGTAAGTAGTGGAGCAGCTTTAATTTCAAGTGCAACAGGAGTTCTTACTGTACTAGTACAAGAATTGCTATTGTTTTGAGCATAAAAAGTAGTCGAGCCAATGCTATTCCAAGAAGGAGCAGCAATTAGGTTGCCTCCAGTTGGTGCATCATACCAAGA
>NZ_JBPTTO010000039.1:0-1040 GCF_051547145.1 Flavobacterium sp. RSSB_23
TAAATACTACTCCACTTACTGATGCAACTTATTATGCAACACAAACTGCAACTAATGGATTAGCTTGTGAAAGTGTTAGCCGATTTGCTGTAGCAGTAGCCATCACAAAAACGCCTGCTCCTAGTGGTTCAGGCAATCAAATCGTTTGCAATAGTGGAACCATTAGTGACTTAATAGCCTCTGGAACTTCTATACTTTGGTATGCCAATCCGAGTGGTGGAACTCCTCTTAATCCAACAACTGCTCTAGTAAATGGTACTACTTATTATGCCTCTCAAACCCTATCCGCTTGTGAAAGCAGTACTAGATATCCACTTGCCGTAACCATAACAGACCCTGCTTTACCACTATCTGCTGGAAATCAGTCCGTGTGTCAAACCAATCCGATTCAAACTCTTATTCCAGTAGCAACTTCACCAGATGGTGGAACTATTACTTGGTATGATGCTCCAACTGGAGGTAACCTAATTGCTTCTCCTTCTTGGAATAGCGTTGGCTCGACTACTTTTTATGCTCAAAACAATAGCAATTCTTGTACTAGTACAGCAAGAACTCCTGTTGCACTTGAAATTAAAGCTGCTCCGCTACTTACTATTACCAATACAACTTGTGCTGCTAACCTACTTACCTACTCGGTTACTTTTAATGCCACTGCGGGAACAAACATTAGCGTTGTTCCAAATGTAGGTACCGTAAGCGCTTCTGGTATTACTAATATTCCTGCTGGAACAAACATTACTATCAATGCCAATGTTGCTGGCGGATGCAATGAAGCGATACCAATTACTGCACCTGATTGTAGCTGTCCAATTGTTGCTACTCCTATTGCAAGTGCCAACCAAACTATTTGTGAAGGACAAAATAATCCAACGCTAAGTGTGAGTGTAGCTGCGCAAGAAACCGCTGATTGGTATACAACACAAACTGGTGGCGCTCCGTTTTTGACTAATGCCTTGAATTTTACACCTACCGTAACTGCCACTGGAAATTATACGTATTATGTGGAAGCGAGAAATACCACAACCAACTGTACAAGTACC
>NZ_JBPTTO010000004.1:0-296299 GCF_051547145.1 Flavobacterium sp. RSSB_23
CCAAATTAAATTCCATAAAAAATGCTCCAATTACGGAGCATTTTTTTTATGAAACAAAACTAACTTTTTATTGCAATTTTAATATGAAAGATTCTGATGGAGCAATGGCTATTGAAGCCCTACCCTCTCCATTGGTGACTTTTAGTTCTGTTTTGTATCTACCATACAATTGATCTATAAGAGTATACGTCCCATCTTTGATATTCCATTTTTCAAGTAAATCTGCTGGAACTCTCATTTCATAATTACTGGCTATAGTCGAAGAAAAGTTGACAACTACAATCAATTGCTCCTCTTTTGACCAACGTGCAAAAGTGTATAAATCTTTATCATATCCTTGCACGATATTTCTGTTAGCGCCTTGAATTTCTTGATACCCTCCCATCAAAGCTGAACTTTTTAATGAAAAATTCAAAAGACGTTTATAAAAATCACGTAATTCTTTTTCACTTGAAGACAATTGACCTCCATCAAATTTACCATTATTCATCCAACGTTGATGATGGGGCACTCCGATATAATCAAAAATAGATGTTCTAGAATGCGTTCCGAAACCAGCGTCTTCTTTACCTGGCTCTCCTACTTCTTGACCAAAATAAATCATTGTAGGTGAAGAACTCAAAGTAGTAGAAACAACCATTAAAGGTTTTCCTCTTTCGCCACTACCGGCAAATTCAGGACTAGCAAGACGTTGTTCATCGTGATTATCCAAGAAATGAAGCATATGATGTTCTATATCCATCATATTATATTGAATTCCCGAAATTTCATCAGGCCATGATCTACCTTGAATTACGTCTTTTAATTTATCGTAAGTTTCAACTTTATCATACAAATAATCCATTTTACCCAAATGAATATAATTTCTGTATTCTCTTGGATTGTATACTTCTGCCATTAAAAAAGAATCTGGATTAGCCATTTTTATTGCTGAATTCATATAGCTCCAAAATTCGTAAGGCACCATCTCAGCCATATCGTAACGAAAGCCATCAACACCTTTTGCAGTCCAATACAAAGCAATATCTTTAAATTTTACCCAAGAATTTGGCACATTTTTATCTGACCAAAAAGCAAAATGCTCTTTATAATCCTTCTTGTCAAAACCAGCTGGAAGTTCAGGGAAATCTTTTCCTCCATCAGGACGAATACCATAATTTACTTTTACCGTTTCATACCAATCATTCTTATCGGGTTTTGCCATTCTTGAGCCGTTACCAGTCCATTTAGCTGGAAATTCATCAAACTTTCCATCTGCTAAAGTATGATTTTCTCCATTGAGTGGTTTCGGAGCATCTGGAACTTCAAAACGTGTATTAGGAATGTAATAAAAATTATTATCTCTTTTGTACTCAACGCTAACATCATCATCGGCACCAAAATCTTTAACCCCTTTTGGATTGCTTTTTCCTTCATATTTACGAGCGATATGATTCGGAACAATATCAATAATTACCTTCATCCCTGCTTTGTGAGTTCTTGCTATCAATGCTTCAAACTCGGCTAATCTATTGGCTGGATTGACTGCTAAATCAGGGTTTACATTATAATAATCCTTAACTGCATATGGTGACCCCGCTCTACCTTTCACTACATCTGGATCATCATTTGATATTCCAAAAGCAGTATAATCGCGAACCAAAGCATGATGTGGCACTCCTGTATACCAAATATGAGTCACCCCTAAATCTTTAATTTCATTCAAGGCTTTATCTGTAAAATCATTGAATTTACCTACTCCATTTTCTTCAATTGTACCCCAAGGTTTATTGGTCGTGTTGGTGTTTCCAAATAAACGAGTAAATACCTGATACACTACCTTTTTGTGTTCCGTTGTAGTTGCTTTTTTTTCTGAATTCATTTTTACATCTTTTGTTTTGCATCCTGTTGCTAGCAATAGAGCAGTTGCAAAGAAAATTAAGGCTATTTTTTTAATCATGATAGATAAATTTTACTATTTCTTCATAATTATGAAAAACGAAGAAATAACTATTCGAATTTATAAATTTACAAAAAAAGACCTGAAAATATGCCATTTTAATACATCCTTATGAAATACCTCACATGAATTCACACTACTACAACGTGAGAGTAAACAAAATTGTTAGTAATTTGAAGTAGACAAGAATTCTATTTTTAACAATAATTTTAACAGACACAAATAAATCATAATAAACCTATACTCCATTGGTTTTTTATAAATTTGACAAAAATTTTTCCCATTGAAGAAACTAGTATATATTATCCGTTTTTGTTTGATAATAAGCATTACTCCTCACTTATTGGCACAGGCTCCCAAGAAAATTGTTGTTGAACATTCAGATTTTTTTACTGTTAACCAAATTGAAGCACCAGATGCTGCATTGCTAACAGGAAACGTTCGTATGATTCATGATGGTGTAGTGATGACTTGTAACAAAGCCTACTATTTTGAAAAAGAAAATTACATCAAAGCCTTCGGAAATGTGCAGTTGGTCCAGGGAGACACACTATTCTTAAATAGTAAATATGCGGAATACAGTGGCAACGTAAAAAAAGCGTTCGCAACTGGAAATGCGGTTATGAGCTCACCAGATGCAACTTTGGCTACCGATACCATTAATTTTGATCGCAACACTCAAGAAGTATTTTATAATACTAACGGAACCATTGTCAACAAAGAAAATACACTCAAAAGTAAATCTGGAAGGTATTACGTAACACAAAAGAAGTTTCAATTTTTGACGGCAGTTACAATTACCAACCCAACTTATGTTATCAAATCCAATCATTTGGATTATTATAGTAACTCTGGACATTCCTATTTATTGGGTCCATCGACTATTACCAGCAAAGCCAACTATATTTACACTGAAAAAGGATTTTATGACACCAAGAAAAATTTAGCGCACTTTTTGAATAAATCCTATATCAAATATGACGACCGACTAATTAGAGGAGACAGTTTGTATTATGACCGAAATAAAGAATTTGCATCTGCAACGCGAAATGTAAAAATAACTGATTCTATCAATCGAGGTATCGTAAAAGGGCATTATGCAGAAGTTTACAAAAAGCAAGATTCTATGTTTGTGACCAAACGTGCCGTAGCGGTTAACTTTGTAGAAAATGACTCTGTCTATATTCACGGAAAAAAATTAATGGTCACAGGAAAAGAAGGCAATAGAATCATTAGAGCTTTCAACAATGTTCGTTTTTACAAAACGGATATGAGCGGCAAATGCGATTCTATCCATTCTAGCACCAAAACAGCATTGACAAAACTCATTGGTAATCCGATTTTATGGAATGCAGAAAATCAAATTACAGGCGACATAATGCATTTAATTGGAGATTCAAAAACAGAAAAATTAGATTCCTTAAAAGTCCTCAATAACACTTTTATCGTCTCGAAAGACACCTTGGGTACCGGTTTTAATCAAGTAAAGGGCCAGGATTTGTTTGGTAAATTCAAAGATGGAAAACTCCACGATGTCGATATTATAAAAAACACAGAAGTCATTTACTATATGCGGAATGACGACAAAGAACTCATAGGAATCAACAAAAATAAGAGTAGTAAAATCAATATTATTTTTGATAAAAATGCCATTGAAACCATCACTTTCTTTAAAGAAGTAGATGGTGATATTTTCCCAGAAAAAGATCTTCCGGAAAATGGCAGAAAACTAAAAGGGCTCATCTGGCGAGGAGACGAAAGAATAAAATCCAAAGATGACATTTTTCCTCCCGAAGAAAACATCGATAATGAAAAAATCATTAAGCAAACCAAGATAGCAAATGATCGAGCGGGTGTTCCTATAAAACCCCGGAAAGAAACATTGAATTACGACAAAAAGAAAACTGCAGCAAAAACAAAAAAATAGCTACAGTCAATTTGAAGTATTCAAACACAAGAATAATGAAGAGAATCTAACATCTTTATTTAACAACTTAGCATTCAAAATGAATACAGATTTCATCAAATACCAAGCACAGACCTCACCTTACCCATTAGGAATGGAAGTTTCGCATGCTATTGGTTCCTACATTTACGATACAAATAATAAGAAATATTTAGATTTTGTAGCTGGTGTATCCGCTTGTACTTTGGGACATCAAAACAAGCGCGTGAATGATGCTATCAAAAATCAATTAGATAAATATTCGCATGTTATGGTTTATGGCGAGTATTCTCAAAGTCCTTCTGTTGCTTTTTGCAAACTATTAGCGGAACAATTACCTGAACCATTAAAGAAAACTTATTTAGTCAATTCTGGTACAGAAGCTATTGAAGGTGCCTTAAAATTAGCAAGAAGAACCACCGGCAGAAGCCAATTAATCTCATGCCACAATGCCTATCACGGAAACACCATGGGTTCCATGAGTGTTATGGGCTTTGAGGAAAGAAAGCAAGTATTTCGTCCTTTAATTCCAGATGTGGATTTTATAACCTTTAATAACGAAGCCGATTTAGAAAAAATAACGACTAAAACCGCAGGTATCATCCTTGAAACCATTCAAGGTGGTGCTGGTTTTATTCAACCAGAAAATGATTTTCTACAAAAAGTAAGACAACGTTGCACAGAAGTAGGAGCTATGATGATTGTCGATGAAATTCAACCAGGATTTGGAAGAACAGGTAAATTATTTGGCTTTCAAAACTACGATGTAGTCCCAGACATAGTGGTTATGGGAAAAGGAATGGGCGGCGGAATGCCTGTTGGCGCATTTACAGCAGCGCCAGAAATGATGGATTTATTGAGCCATGATCCAAAATTAGGACACATTACGACCTTTGGAGGGCATCCTGTCATTGCGGCAGCTAGTTTGGCCACCTTGCAGGAAATTACCGAGACAAATCTTATGACAGCTGCTTTAGAGAAAGAAAAACTGTTTAGAAGTCTTTTGGTACATCCTTTGATAAAAGAAATTAGAGGTAAAGGATTGATGCTTGCGGCCATGACGGAACATGCAGAAATCACCAACGAAGTTATTTTAAAGTGTCAAGACAGAGGGTTAATTCTATTCTGGTTGCTTTTTGAAGGCTGCGCTATACGAATAACACCTCCGCTAACTATTTCAGAAGAGGAAATTAGAGAAGGTTGCGCCATCATTCTTGAGGTAATGAATGAAGTAGCATTTAGCAAAAACATATAGCTTCAAGTGGACACCGAAACAGGTCTACAAAATAAAAAAGGCTTGTTAATTAAATTGTTCACAACAATTTCAAAAAAACCTCACACTAACACTAAGGTTACCTAATTTTAAATTAGGCAAACTCAAAATAATTTAAGTATGCAATTAAGCAACGAAGAAGAAGACTACAGCTTGTCTTTATCCAAATTTGAGTCGATGTTGAAGACCAACAAAGTGTTCTTTTTTGACTCCGAGGAATTTGAAGAAATCATTCTTCATTACCTTGATATGGGAAAAGCCAATTTGGCAAAGAAAGCCTTAAAACTAGCATTGGATCAACATCCAAAATCTACCGGACTCAAACTAGTTCAAGTAGAAATGTTGGTATACGATGACAAATTAGACCTTGCCGAAAAAATGCTCAACGAATTGTATGCAATTGAGCCCACTAACGAAGAAATATATATCCAAAAAGCCAATATTTGGTCCAAAAGAGACCAGCATGACAAAGCAGTTGAACAACTCAAAATTGCCTTAAAATACACAGATGATTATGCTGATGTTTACAATTTAATCGGTATGGAATATTTGTTTATGGACAATTTAGAATTAGCCAAACAAAGCTTCATACAATGTTTAGAAGAAGACATTGAAGATCAATCTGCATTGTACAATGTAGTGTATTGCTTTGAGTTTTTAGACCAAAATCAAGAAGCGATAGCGTACCTCATTAAGTATATCGACAGAAATCCCTACAGCGAAATTGCATGGCATCAATTGGGCCGCTTGCATTATAGTGTTAAAGAATACGAAAATGCCATTCGCGCTTTTGATTATGCCACACTCATAGACGAAGAATTCTTGGGTGCTTTTATGGAAAAAGCAAAAGCTTTAGAGCGCCTAAAAAAATATGAAGAAGCGATTGTAAGCTATACTCGCACTATAGATTTAGACGATGCAACTTCATATGCTTTGCTCCGCATTGGAAAATGCCACGAAAAATTAGGCAATAAAGCATTGGCTCTTAAATTCTTTAACCAAACAGTGCATGAAGACCCCCTTTTAGATAAAGGTTGGATAGCCATTACTGATTTTTATATGCGTCAAAAAAACTTCCAAAAAGCGCTGTTTTTTGTGAATAAAGCTTTGGCAATTGATAATCAAAATCGTTTGTACTGGAAACGCTACGCTACTATCAATAAACAAATGAACTTCTATGAAGAAGCAGAATTTGGATACCGCAAAGCCGTTGAATATGGTGACTATCAATTAGACACTTGGTTGTTTTGGGTGGATATTTTACAATTTTTAGGAGAGTTTGAAACCGCAATTCAAACGTTGCTTCAAGCTGCAGAGTTTTTCCCTGATGAAAATGAAATCGAATATCGTTTAGCTGGATTGTACTTGATGATACAAGAGGAAACCAAGGGAAAATTGCATCTAGACAATGCTTTACGCCTTAATTTTGACAACTACATATTAATAGAAGACTTGTTCCCCGTAGTTTGGAACCGAAAAATGGTTCAAAACTATATTGCAAAACATAAAAAATAACAATGATTGATTCTCTGAAGATGCGTTTTGGATTACTCGGACGCAATATTAGCTATTCGTTCTCTAAAGGCCATTTCACAGATAAGTTCAAAGACCCTGTTTTTGAAGGCTATACTTATGAAAATTTTGATATTGAGGATATCAATTATTTTACCGAGTTAATCAAAAACAATCCCGATTTAAGAGGGCTAAATGTTACTATTCCGTACAAAGAAGCAATACTTCCGTTTTTGGATAAGCTTTCAAAAAAAGCAACTGCAATTGGCGCTGTAAACACTATTAAATTTACCAAAAAAGGAAAATTAAAAGGCTACAACACTGATTATTACGGATTCAAAAAATCATTAGAACCTTTATTGCAACCCCACCATACAAAAGCGCTGATTTTGGGCACGGGTGGTGCTGCCAAAGGCGTTGCTTTTGCTCTTGAGGAATTAGGAATTTTATACACTTTTGTTTCTAGAGAAAATAAAGAGAAAACCATTCGCTACGATTTACTCAATGAAACAGTGTTTGAAAACCACACGATTATCATCAACACCACACCATTAGGAACCAGTCCGAATACCGCTAATTTTCCAGACATTCCTTATGAGTTCTTTACAGAAAAACACATTGCTTATGATTTGATTTATAATCCTGCAGAAACTGTTTTTCTAAAGAAAGCTAAAAAACGTGGAGCACAAACTAAAAATGGATTAGAAATGCTCATTCTACAAGCCGAAAAAGCTTGGCGCATTTGGAATAAATAGCATCTTTTATTCTTCATAACAAAACATCAAATGACTCATTTGGTGTTTTTTTTTATTTTCAAAAGCTACTAAATCAAGAAATCAAAACACAAACACCTAACAATCAATTCATTTTACTAAATTAGCTTAACATAAATTCATCTTTTTATGAGAAAGCTGTTGCTACTTTTATGTATTATCCTATCCCCTTGGGGAATTATAAATGCTCAAGACAAGAAAACGATTCGAAGTGAACAAAACCCTTTTTCTGAAGCGAGGTTTACTTATTTCAAAGAAACCATCGTCTTGTTTAATGAGTATTTAGATACCAAAAATGGATCATTTAATACTACCAACTTTAGAATTTTAAAACCCATAGGCAACCGCGCTTGGACTATTCGTTTTGATGCTCCTTTAATCTCTACGAATTCAAACACCATCAATAAGTCAGGACTTGGCGACCTTAGTTTAGCTACTTCATTTATACCCTATTTAACAAAAAAATCAGGTATAGCAACACGATTAAAAATTGCTTCAAATTCTGCCAACAACCCTAACTTTGGTTCTGGAAAATGGGTAATCTCACCAGCGATTTTTTATGGAACATACATTGATACCAACAAAAAACTGTTGCTGATTTCAGATTTAGAATATCAATTTAGCGTTGCCGGTTCAAAAAATAGAGCAGATATCCGAACGACAGTTATCGAGAGTACTTTAATTTATTCTTTTGCCAAAAACTGGATTAGTTCAAACATTGCTTTTCGTTACAACGAGACTAGACAAGGGTTTCAGAACAGTACATTTGTAGAATTCGGCAGAAAATTAACACCAGATTCTTTATTCTATATCCATCCAAGTCTAGCCTTTGGAGACCAAAAAACATACAATTACGGTATAGAACTTGGCGTTGTTATTTTATACTAAAGGAAAATACATTAAATTTATAACAAAAAGAAGTTCTTTTTTTAAAGGATAATCGCTATAAACTAAGGAAAAATTTTGCAATTAGCCAATCCTTTAGTACCTTTCGCATTCTTAAAAATTAACCTTAAACATTTTATAAAATGTTAGAAGAAAAGCATGATAACCTGCCCGATGCAGATGGAAACCAATTATCAGAATCTATTGATAATCAAAACACTATTGAAAGTCAAATTGATAGTGATTCACTTCCTGCGTCAAGTTCAGAAGATTCTACTTCTGAAAATCAAACTATTTTGGATGCCATTGCTACTACCAATGCTGAAGAGAGTGAAGATGAAACCCTAAAAGAACGTCACGACATTCCTATGCTTGATTATGAAGCATTGGATATGGAAACACTAGTAAATGAACTAAAACAATTAGTCACTACTGAAAAGGTAATGTCTATCAAAGAACATGTTGAGGAGATAAAAAAAGCGTTCTTGGCTAAATATTACCATCTTTTAGAAGAGAAAAAAGAAGAATTTCAAGCAGAAAACACCGATCCCAACGAGACTTTTGAATACCATTTTCCCTTAAAAAGCAAGTTTGATCAATATTACACGCTATATAAAGAAAATAAAAATACCCATTTTAAGAGTCTTCAAACGAGTTTAAAAAGCAATCTAGAAACGAGATTAGCCATAGTTGAAGAATTGAGGAATTTAATTGATCCTCAAGCTAATATCAAAGATACGCTGAAACATTTTAACGACTTAAGAGAGCGTTGGAAAAATGCAGGACCAATTCCTAAAGACAAATACAACCACGTTTGGAACAACTATCATTTTCACGTAGAAAATTTTTATGATTATTTACATTTAGATCGTGAAGCTAGAGACATTGATTTCAAACACAATTTGGATTTAAAACTAAAGATAATTGCTCGAGTTGAAGAATTAGTTCTTGAAGAAGATGTAAACAAAGCCTTCCGCGAATTGCAAGATTTACACAAAATCTGGAAAGAAGATATTGGACCTGTTTCTAAAGAACATCGCGATGAAATCTGGAATAAGTTTAGTGAATTAACTAAACAAATGCACGACAAGCGCGAAAAGTTGTTTGAAAAACAAAGAGGATCAGAGCTTGAAAACTTAGCAGCTAAAAAAGAAATCATTGCCAAAATCGAACAATTAGCTACTGAAAAAGTTAATGCTCACGCTCAATGGTTGACGCAAATAGAAAAAGTAGAAGCTTTAAGAAATGCTTTTTTTAGCGCTGGAAAAGTACCATCTGATGTTAATGAAGCCACTTGGGCTGCTTTTAAAACAGCGGTTAGAAATTTTAATAGCTTCAAAAATTCGTTCTACAAAGACATCAAAAAAGACCAAACCGAGAATTTAAACAAAAAAATAGCTTTGGTAGCTAAAGCCAAAGAATTGCAAGAGAGTGAAGATTTTGCTACCACTACTCCAATAATGAAACAAATTCAAGAGGAATGGAAACAAATTGGTCATGTGCCTAGAAAATATTCTGATAAGATTTGGAATGAATTCAAAGAAGCTTGCAACCATTACTTTGCTAAACTAAAAGAGCAACGTAATGAGGAAAACTCCGAAGAAATGGCCGCTTTTGAAAACAAAAAAGCGTATCTAGAGACTATAAAAGAATTCCAGCTAGTTGGCGATCACAAAACCGATTTAGAAGCTATAAAAAAACATATCGAAACGTGGAAAAACTTTGGTAAGGTTCCTTTCCCAAGAAGACATATTGAAGGAAAATTTAATAAAATCTTAGATGCCTTATTCGACAAGTTGAGCCTTAGCAAAAAGGAGACCGATATGATGCGTTTTTCTAACCGTATGGAAAACTTATCCGAAAGTAATGATGTACGTAAACTAGATAACGAGAAGATATTCTTAATGCGTAAAATTGAAGAAGTTCAAAATGAAATCTTTCAATTAGAAAACAATATTCAATTTTTCACTAATACCAAAAATGCTAAGAAAGAAAATTCAATAGTACTTGAGGTGAGAAAAAATATTGCTATTCACAAGGAAAGTCTTGAAGTGTGGAAAGAAAAACTACAACAGCTTCGAAATCTTAATTTAGAACAATAACTACTTAAATCCTCAATCTTACAATTGAGGATTTTTTTTATCCATTATACTAAAGATTAACATTCATTTAAGTACATTAATTATCGATACCTATCAGAGAGTTGTAATTTTGCAAAATGACTTTTTTGCGTAAAATAGTACTTTTATCCGGAATTTTGTTTTTGTTTTGTCTTGCACAAAACGAAGACAAAAGGCAAAGTATTTCAATTTTAGAAACACAAAAAGACGCCAACTTACGCCAACAATTTGTCAACTCCTCGTTTTTTATTCAACCGACAACGGTTCATTTTACAGCAATAAGCAACCGCTTTCACTCTCCTAGCTTTGCCTTATTCACTGCACTTTTTTTTACTCTAAAACTTGCTACAAATGAAGAAGTTGTAGCTAAAGCATTTTCTTCAAAAAGCATTAACAGAGTACCAACAGTATCTTTTTTACTCTTTCCCGTCCATTATTTTTGGTGATTATATTGAAATAATTGCATTCAGATACGCTTGTGTCTAAATTACTGATTTTCAAAAATGAATCTCAGCATTTCACTATATCTCATCTAAAACAAAAAAATATGGATACCGCAGTAACAATCATTGGTTTTTTTATAACCCTTCTAATAGCAATTCCCCTGTACTTCGTTATAAGAGGAAACAGTATCAACAAAAAGAAAATTAAAGCAATACAAGCACTTTACAACCCTGAGAACACATTCGATTTTGAAGAAACCGAAAAACAAAACAAGAAAGTTTTTTCGATTGACAAAAAGAACAAAGCCTTTCTTTTTATTGATTTCAATCCAAAAGAAACACTCTCTAAATTCATCGATTTAAACCAAATCGTAGGCTGTCATATGCTCTACACCACTGATTCAGATAGTAATAAAACAGTAAAGATTGAATTTGAGTTGCTTTACAAACATATCAACCATAAAGAAGTTTTTACCGTTTATGATGCAACATTCGATCCTATGAATCAAATCTGCCTTTTCGAGGATGAAAAACTAGCCAAAAATTGGCGACAAAAGATTAATTCTTTATTAGTTTAAACAACATAATGCATACATAATTAACAACTGAGGAAAGATTTTTTTTATTCTTTTCTCAGTTTTTTAGTGTTTATGATAAATATCATTTCCTTAGGGAGCAATAACAGATATTTTTGTAGTCTAAATTTAAGTTAATTATGAAAAAAAATCTAATTCAAAAATACAACGTACCAGGACCTAGATATACTAGTTACCCAACGGTACCGTATTGGAATGAGTTGCTTTTTTCTAAAGACTTATGGGTAGAAACGCTAAAGCGCTCATTCAATGAAAGCAATTCAACTGAGGGTATTAGTTTATACATTCATTTGCCTTTTTGCGAAAGTCTTTGCACCTTTTGCGGATGCAACAAAAGAATCACAAAGAATCATAATGTTGAGCATCCCTACATCGAAGCTTTGCTAAAAGAATGGGACTTATATTGTGAGCTACTTGAAAAAAAACCTGTTATCAAAGAGATTCACTTAGGAGGAGGAACTCCTACTTTCTTTTCTTCGGAACATTTAGAGAAATTAATCCACGGAATTCTAAGTAAGGCCAAAAAAGCGCCTAAATATGAATTTAGCTTTGAGGGACATCCAAACAACACTACTAAATCACAACTTCAATCGCTTTATGGTTTAGGTTTTCGTAGAGTTAGTTTTGGCGTTCAAGATTATTCAGAAACAGTTCAAAACGCAATACATAGAATACAGCCTTTTCATAATGTAGCCAAAGTAACTTTTTGGGCAAAAGAAATTGGCTACACCTCAATAGGCCACGATATAATTTTTGGTCTACCGTTTCAAAAACTCGAAGATGTTGTTGACACCATCGAAAAAACAAAATCCTTACATCCCGATCGATTGGCATTTTATAGTTATGCCCACGTTCCTTGGATCAAAGGAAATGGTCAAAGAGGCTTTAAAGATTCTGATATTCCGAAGGATGAAGAAAAACGTCAACTCTATGAAGTTGGTAAAAATTTATTAAGTAAAAATGGTTACCACGAGATTGGAATGGATCATTTTGCTCTAGAAGAAGACAGTCTTTTTGAATCATTCAAAAACAAAACACTACATCGTAATTTTATGGGCTACAGCTCCTCTAAAACGCAACTAATGGTTGGTTTGGGTGTATCTTCAATAAGTGACAGTTGGTATAGTTTTGCTCAAAATGTAAAAACCATCGAAGAATACTACGAATGCATACAAAAAGAGGAATTACCAGTGTACCGTGGCCATATTTTAACCTCAGAAGATTTAATCATTAGACAACATATTCTTAATTTAATGTGTCAATTTCAAACTTCTTGGAAAAATGAAGACACTTATTTTGAAGAGCTCCCTGAAGTTATTGCACAGTTAGAGGAAATGCAAAAAGATGGATTAATCACCATCAAGAATCAAAAAATTACCGTTTTGGAAGCTGGAAAACCTTTTGTTCGTAACATTTGTATGGCCTTCGACTTACTACTAAAAAGAAAAGCACCTGAAACGGCGCTTTTTTCTATGACTGTATAAGAGTATTTTTTTAATGGCAATTTGGATTCTGTTGCACAAATAAACTTGTTGTATTGGGCGAAATATATGGAATCCCTAAGCCCAACCCTCTTAGAATAAACAATACGCCAATAAATACGGCAACATAAGGTATTATTTTTTGAATTTTATTTCGAGCCTTCAGCGTCAAGAAAGAGTTGATGTATACTACTATGCTCATCAAAGGAATCGTTCCTAATCCAAACAAAATCATATAAAGAACTCCCATTTCAGCACTTTGCATAGCAATAGCTCCAAACAAAGCTACATACACCATTCCGCAGGGTAGAAAACCATTAAACAAACCAATTGTAAATAATGATTTATACGTTTTTTGCTTGAATT
The DNA here is from genome assembly GCF_051547145.1 of Flavobacterium sp. RSSB_23. Taxonomy (NCBI): domain Bacteria; kingdom Pseudomonadati; phylum Bacteroidota; class Flavobacteriia; order Flavobacteriales; family Flavobacteriaceae; genus Flavobacterium; species Flavobacterium sp. RSSB_23. Next base: position 13,334 of record NZ_JBPTTO010000004.1, read on the forward strand.
GACTTCCTAGTTTTTGCTTCAAACTAGAAATTAATCGATAAATGGGTTTCGAAAAGTTGTACTTTGCAAAAATGTTTTCTGGGATTAAAACCACTACAATCATTACAATACCGATAACAATAGAAAGTTTTTGCTGAATTCCAGCCATAAAAAAACCTTTGCCTAGTAATCCAAAAAGTAGTCCCATACTTCCGTAAGCTGTGAGTCTTCCAATATGATACGTTAAAATCTGAGTTACCTTTTTAGCCTGATTCGTGCGATCTACCGGCAAAAGCATTGCTATAGGTCCGCACATCCCAACGCAGTGAAAGCTACTTATCAATCCGAATAAAAAAGCGGTATATAACATTTGGAGATAACTTTAAATGCTTATTACTTACTTGATGTAAATCGTTTCTTTGGTCAAATAGGCTTTGCCTTCATACTGCCATTCCATATTGATTTCCCAACTTCCTCCAACAAGGTTCGTTTTTGGAATATGCAAAACTGGTTCTGTCAAAGCTAATTTCACTTGAAAATCCAATTTCTTATTAGATGGACGGTACAAAGCTACATTACCAGTAATTTTTTTTGGATCAAAGTTCGCTGGAAAAGTAATCGTAACTTCATTTTCCAATTGAGAAACCAAAGGCTTATTAGGCAAATCTTGCGCATTTTGAATTCTTTGCATTTCTTCTTGATAATGAATATCGTGTTTATAATATTCCTCAACCACTAAGTCATTATCGTATTTAGAATCTGATTGTACTTTTACAACAAAGTAGAGGATAAACGTCATAAACAAAGCAAAAGCTACTACAATGTATGTCCCCCAATTTAACTTTAATTTCATCTTTTTATAATTTATTTATTTAAAAATAATACTAATCAAAACTACGTGGTCCTAAAAAATTGGTCGCTGTAGTTTGTATCAATTCATCGCCTTCGTACACTTCTATTTCAACTTTGGTTTTATCGCTTTCTAGCAAGTATTTATTGATTTCGATAAAAAGAGTTCCGCTACTCATACCTTGTCTTGGCACCACTAGATTTTGCTTTCCTACCACATTCAATGTTCCTTTAATGTCTTTTAATTTAAAATGAACATCTTTAATTTCATTGTTGGACTTATTGATGATCTTGAAGGTGTACACATTACTTATGTTATTTCCTTTGTGTTGAAACAATTGTCCTGGTAAACGCAAAATAGACGTTTCTATTTCGGCACGCAAAAATAATAATCCAGAAAGAATACCTACTAAAATAAAAAGTACCGCACTATAGCCTTTCATTCGAGTAGTGAACTTGAATTTCTCGTTTTTCTCAATTTCATCTTCTGAAGCATAACGAATCAATCCTTTTGGCAAGCCAACACTTTCCATAATCGTATCACACTCGTCAATACAAGCTGTACAATTGATGCATTCTAATTGCGTTCCGTTTCTGATATCAATTCCTGTAGGACACACATGAACACATTGTTTACAATCAATGCAATCTCCTTTTCCCGTTGTCGCTCTGTCTTCTTGTTTATTAAATTTTGCTCTTCCTTTTTCTTTTTCACCACGAACAAAATCATAAGCAACATTGATAGATTTATTATCAAGCAAAACACCTTGTAAACGACCATACGGGCAAGCAATAATACAAACTTGTTCTCTAAACCAAGCGAAGACAAAATAAAATACTCCTGTAAAAATCAAAAGTGAAATTAAAGTACTCAAATGTCCTTTAGGCCCATCTTTAATCATGTGAAGCAATACATCACTACCTATCAAATAAGCTAAAAACACGTTGGCAATAAAGAAAGAAATCAAAAGAAAGATAAACCATTTTGTTGCTTTCTTTCTTATTTTATTGGCATTCCATTCTTGCTTATCCAATCGGATTTGAGCTCCGCGATCACCTTCAATCCAATACTCTATTCTTCTAAAGACCATTTCTAAGAAGATGGTTTGTGGACAAATCCATCCACAAAAAATACGTCCAAAAATCACAGTAAATAGTATCACAAATACTACTCCCACGATCATAAATAATACAAAAAGGTAAAAGTCTTGAGGCCAAAATGGAAAACTAAAAATATTAAAACGACGCTCTAAAACATTGAACATCATGAATTGATTGCCATTAATTTTAATAAATGGATTGGCAACAAGAATGATCAACAAAAAATAACTTAACCATTTGCGATAGTCGTAAAATTTCCCAGAAGGTTTTTTGGGATAAATGTACTTTCTATTGCCTTCTTCATCGATAGTTGCAATACTATCACGAAAAGATTCATCAGGTAAAACTGCCATAGCTTTTGTTTTTATAAGACTTTTTAAAACGACTGTGTCAAAGCAAAACACTTTGACACAGAATATGAGTTATATATGAATTGCTTTATTTCACTTGAGTGCTATCTTTTGCTACAGCAACTGGAGCAGCAGCGGCATCTGCTTTTGGAGCGGCATCATCAACCCAAATTTCACCATCTGGTGCTTTTGGATCTTTAGGATTGCTACCTCTTAAAGATAATACATAACTAGCTACTTTTTGCATTTCTTTTGGTTTTAATGTTCCTTTCCAAGAAATCATCCCTTTTCCGTCACGACCACCATTCATAATGGTATGAAAAACGTTTTTTATACCTCCACCTAGAATCCAATGATCATCGGTTAAGTTTGGACCAATTTGACCACCACCATCAGCACGGTGACAAGCAGCACAATTAGTTGTAAATATTTCTTTACCAATGGCTAATTCAGCTGGATCTGTCAACAAAGTAACTGTTTTCTCATCCATCAAATCAGGAGCCGTTTTCATATACTCGGCCACTTCAATTTTAGCTTGGGCAATTTCATTTTTCAATTCAGTTTCTTGATCTGGAGCGCCTAATATTTCATAACGAATTAAATACACAGCGGCAAAAACAATACAGGTATAGAATAAATACACCCACCACGGTGGCAAGCTATTATCTAACTCACGAATTCCATCATAATCGTGATCCAAAAGCAACTCCCCTTCTTTTTCAATTGGAGCTGATTTGGTTAATTTTTTCATTAGATTTTTATACCAATCACTTTCTCCTAAACTTACAGAAGAAGCCTCTTCTAATTTGGCTTTTTGCTCATCTGTCAATAAGCTATACGTAATAGCATCAATAGCGCTTACCGTTATCTCAATGGCAATCAATAAGAAAAGAAAGACAAATAAGAATACAGAAACCATTGGGAATTTAATAAATGCAGGACGATCCCCTGAGTCGATAAAATACTCCATCGCACCAAACACGGCGAAGAAAATAAGGGGAACCCTAACGTATACTGGAATTAATTTTTTCATTTTTTTACGCTTTAAAATTATACAGAAGGATTGTCTTCAAGAGGAATATTACTCATTTCTTGAATGGTTTCTTTTTTATACGAAAACACCCAAAAAGCTAATCCTACAAAGAAGAAAAAGAAAATCAATAATGAAAGTACTGGATAGATTTCAATCCCTGCAATCGTCTCCATATTGTGTTTAATTTGTTCAAACATAGCCTTTCTTATTTATTGTCCTTCACTTTGATATCAGTACCTAAACGTTGCATATAAGCAATCAAAGCAACAATCTCTCTTTCGTTCATAGGAACAAATTTTTCTCCTCTTGCTTCTGCTTTCTTTTTACTCTCTTCGTAACTTTTTACGAAGTCAGGGTCATTTTTCAAACTCTCTTCAATTTTGATAGCTTGTGCTCTCAGGTCTTTTTGTCCGTTGGCAATTTGTGCCTCAGTATAAGGTACACCAAGAGTAGCCATTGCTTTCATTTTCTTTTCGGTCATAGAAACATCCATTGGCTTGTTATCAAACAACCATTTGTAACTTGGCATAATAGAACCTGCTGAAATACTTTGTGGGCTCCAGAAATGGTTAAAGTGCCAGTTATCATTGTATTTTTGACCTACACGTTGCAAATCTGGACCAGTTCGTTTTGACCCCCAAAGGAATGGATGGTCGTATACAAATTCCCCTGCTTTAGCCTGAGGACCGTAACGCTCTACCTCACTTCTGAATGGTCGAACGGATTGAGAGTGACAGCTAACACAACCTTCACGGATGTACAAATCACGTCCTTCTAATTCTAGAGGAGTATATGGTTTAACACTAGCAATAGTTGGAATATTAGATTTAACCATAATTGTCGGAACAATTTGAATAATACCTCCAATTAAAATAGCTACAGTAGCTAAAATTGCCATTTGTATCGGTCTTCTTTCTAACCAAGTATGGTATTTTTCACCTCTAAAACGTTTAGAGCTGATATCTTGAAGTGCAGGAGCTTCAGCCAATTCATCTTCAATTGCATCGCTGTTGCGAACTGTTTGCACGATGTTATAAACTAGCACCAACATTCCAGTTAAATACAAAGTTCCACCAACAGCTCTCATCCAATACATTGGCATAATTTGAGTCACTGTTTCTAAGAAGTTTCCATAGGTTAATGTTCCATCAGGATTGAACTGTTTCCACATTGATGCTTGTAAGAAACCTGCAACATACATTGGTAAAGCATAAAGTATAATCCCTAAAGTACCAATCCAGAAGTGGAAATTCGCCAATTTAGTAGAATATAAAGTTCCTTTTGACATTCTTGGGATTAACCAATAAATAATACCAAAGGCCATAAATCCGTTCCAAGCTAATGCTCCTACGTGAACGTGTGCAATAATCCAATCCGTATAGTGTGCAATAGCGTTAACATTTTTAAGAGACAACATTGGTCCTTCAAAAGTTGCCATACCATAACCCGTCATTGCCACTACGAAGAATTTCAAAACAGGCTCCACTCTAACTTTGTCCCAAACGCCTCTCAAAGTCAACAATCCATTAATCATACCTCCCCAAGATGGCGCAATCAACATCACTGAGAAAACTACTCCTAAGTTTTGTGCCCAAGTAGGCAATGCAGAATACAATAAGTGGTGTGGTCCAGCCCAAATGTATAAGAAAATCAGAGACCAAAAGTGAATGATTGATAAACGATAAGAATAAACAGGACGATTGGCTACTTTAGGCACAAAATAGTACATTAATCCTAAGAACGGTGTTGTTAAGAAAAATGCCACTGCGTTGTGACCATACCACCATTGTACTAAAGCATCTTGAACCCCAGCATAAACTGAGTAACTTTTCATTGCCGAAATCGGCAATTCCAAACTATTGAAAATATGTAAAACAGCTACAGTAATAAAAGTAGCTATGTAAAACCAAATCGCTACATACAAGTGACGCTCTCTTCTTTTGAGCATCGTTCCAATCATATTGATACCAAAAACAACCCAAATCAACGCAATAGCAATATCAATTGGCCATTCTAGCTCAGCATACTCTTTGGATGAAGTATATCCTAATGGTAATGAGACTGCTGCGGCAACAATGATTAACTGCCAGCCCCAAAAGTTAAGATTACTCAAGAAATCGCTAAACATTCTTGCTTTTAGTAATCGCTGCAAAGAGTAGTAAACCCCAGCAAACATTGCGTTTCCTACAAAGGCAAAAATAACAGCGTTAGTATGTAAAGGTCTCAATCTACCAAAACTTAACCAAGAAATCCCCTCGGTTACGTTTGGAAAAAGAAACATAAAAGCCAAAATAAGGCCCACAAGCATTCCCACAACACCAAATACGATGGTTGCGTAAATGAACTTCTTTACAATTTTGTTGTCGTAATAAAATTGTTGCATTTCCATAATTAAATTAGTTTTCTTTTGTTATTGTTGATTTTTGATTTTTTTTGGCTAACTCATCATCAAAGAGCATTCGCACAGAAGGGGTGTAATCGTCATCGTATTGTCCGGTTCTTACTGCAATAACAAAAGCAACAAAAAAGCCTATAGCGACAAAAATACTGATGGAGATTAAAAGATAAATGACACTCATACTATAAGTTTTATATGGACAAAAATACTTTTAAGAAAAATTTCAAAATATGACTTTTATCATATTTAATCTTGTTTTGTTAAAATTATGCAAAAAAAATAATATTTCTAACTAAAACTGTTAGTTTTTTTTCGCGCGTAGTAGTTGCTCATAATCGTCACAAAACTCACTATCGTAATGGTACTCAGAGGCATAATGATTGCTGCAACCAATGGCAAGAGGTTTCCAGTGATGGCAAACGAAAGCCCTACGACATTATACAATAAGGATAATGCAAAGCTCATTTTTATAGTTTTTATGGCATCTTTTGACAAGTTCAAAAAGTAGTTTAACTTGAAAAATTCTGATGCATCGAGAATCGCATCACAGGCTGGTGAAAACACATTTACATTCTCTGAAATTGAAATTCCAACATTACTTTGCGCCAAAGCTCCAGCATCGTTTAATCCATCACCCACCATCATCACATTTTTACCTTGCTCTTGCAATTGTTTGATAAAAGCCAATTTTTCATCTGGTTTTTGATTAAAAACCAATTCCACACCATTTGGAAGTAATTTTTCTAAAGTAGGTCTTTCTCCTTCGTTATCTCCCGATAAAATTTTTATTTCATACTTTTTATTCAATAGCTGAAATAAATCTTCTAAGCCTGTTCGATATTCATTATTAAAAATATAATGACCGCAGTACACCTCATCAATTTTGATATGAACCGCAGTTTGTTGCAAGCCTTCCTCTTTAATTTTACCTACAAAAGAAGCGGAACCTATTTGAATTTGCTTATCTAATACTGTGGCTTGCATTCCTTTACCTGGAATTTCATCAAAAATGGTTACTTTTTCTCTTTTGGTTTCAGGTAAAAAGTCGTACAACATTCTACTCAAAGGATGATTTGAAGCTCGTAAAACACTTTTAACGATGGCATATTCGTCCTCAGTAAATGGTCTCCCTTGATAGGATATATTCGATTTTTTATTGGTTGTTATAGTACCTGTTTTATCAAAAACTATAGTATCAACTTTTGCTAACTGTTCTATCACCAAAGCATTTTTGAGATAAAATTTTTGTTTTCCCATAATACGCAACACATTCCCCATAGTGAATGGAGCCGTCAAGGCCAATGCGCACGGACAAGCTACAATCAAAACTGCGGTGAAAACATTGAAAGCCGTATTGGCATCAAAAAATATCCAATATCCCCATCCTGCAAATGCAATCAATAACAAAATTGGGGTAAAATAACGGGAAATCGCATCGGTAATCGTTTTGTGTTTTTGCTCGACTTTCTTCTGAAAAACATCGTTACTCCACAACTGTGTCAAATAACTTTGAGAAACAGAATGCAATACTTCCATTTCGATTACTTTTCCAATTTGTTTTCCTCCTGCGAAGATTTTATCTCCCGATTGCTTCACAATTGGAATCGCTTCACCCGTAACAAAACTATAATCAATCTCTGATTTTTCGCTAATTAAAATACCATCAACAGGTATCAACTCTTGATTTCGAATCAATAAACGGTCTCCTTTTTGAATATCAAAAACAGGAATACTTTCTTCAGAAGCATCAGGATTAATTCGGGTAATAGCGATAGGAAAATAGGATTTAAAATCTCTCTCAAAACTCAAAAAACTATAGGTTTTTATTTGAAACATTTTTCCCAAAAGCATGAAAAAAATCAGTCCACATAAACTATCAAAAAATCCAGAACCGTAATCCATGATAATATCAAAGGTACTTCTGACAAACATCACCACTATTCCAAGCGCGATTGGAATATCAATGTTCAGCATTTTGGAACGAATGCTTTTATAAGCCGAGACATAATAACCACTAGCTGAGTAGAAGAAACTAGGTAAAGACAGCGCAAAAATCAGCCAACGAAAAAAACCACGATATTGATTCAACCAATATTCTTCCACTTCAAAATATTCAGGAAAAGAGAGCAACATAATATTTCCAAAACAAAAGAAAGCTACCCCTAATTTGTAGGTCAAACTTCTATCTATTTTTTCTTTCCCAGTCTCGTAGTTCTCAAGACTTATGTAGGGTTCATACCCGATAGAGCTCAAAAGATAAACGATATCTTTTACCGTTACTAAAGTTGGATTATAATTGATTCTAACTTTTTTCTCAGGAAAGTTAACCTGCGAAGTATTGATTCCAGGTTGCAATTTTTGCAGATTTTCTAAAATCCAAATACAAGAACTGCAATGAATATGAGGAATGCTTAAGGAAATAATTTCTGTGTTTTCTTCCTGAAAATCAAGAAGCTTGGCAACAATAGTTGGGTTATCTAAAAAGTCGTATTTCCCTGCAATGTCAAGAGGCGTTGCTCCGGGCGATTGTTCAAAGTCATAATAGCAAGAAAGGTCATTCGCACTAAATATTTCATAAACCGTTTTACAACCGTTACAGCAAAAAATCTTAGTATCAAAATGGATTTCATCAGCCTTCTCAATGTCTAAGCCGCAGTGAAAACAATTTTCTTTTTCCATAATTTATTTTTCCTATTAAAGTGCCGCAAAGGTTGCCAATTGATTCGCTTAAAAATATGATTTTTGTCATAAATTTGTTTATTTTTGCTCAAAATTATTCCAGACATTAATGAGCAAATGTGAGCAATGTATTGTACGTGAATTTAGTTCTTTAAAAGCACTAAACAAAGAAGAACTCTTAAAAGTTGCTAGTTGTAAAACTTCATACACCATTAAAAAAGGTGAGCCTCTCTTTGAAGAAGGCGAAGTGATTAACGGTGTGTATTGTGTTAAAGATGGTTTTTGCAAACTATCCAAACTCAGTACCAACGGAAAAGATCAAATTGTAAAATTGGTAAAAGCTGGTGAACTTCTTGGCCAGCGCTCAATGGTTAGTGACGAACCTGCAAATCTTTCAGCTATAGCGCTTGAAGATATGGAAGTGTGTTTTATTCCAAAATCTGAAATTTTGAATTTTTTCAATAAAAACAATCAGTTTTCATTAAGCATGATGAAATCTATTTGTGGCGATTTAAAAGAATCCGATTTACATGTTGTATCAATGGCACAAAAGACCGTGAAAAATAGATTAGCAGAGACCTTAATCTATTTACAAGAAACTTTTGGCAAAAACACCGACAACACACTCAAAGTACAACTTTCTAGAGAAGAATTAGCGGGAATGATTGGTACTGCTACTGAGAGCTGTATTCGTATTCTATCCGAATTCAATAAAACTGGCTTAATTGAATTAGTAGGCAAAAAAATTGCTATCAAAGACTTAAACAAATTGAAAAAAGTAGCGGAATAAACTCCTTACTCTTTCTTAAAAACGGCATAGTAAATAGGAATTCCCAAAGCAACAATTGCTAGTCCAATTCCTGTATTCACTGTTTCATACACTAAGAGTGTCAAACAAATACCTGTAGCAACTAGAATGTAAAGTGCAGGAACAATAGGATAACCCAATGCTTTGTATGGTCGCAAAGCATTGGGTTCTTTTTTTCTTAAAATAAAGACACCCAATATCGTTAAGATATAAAACAACAGGGAAGCAAAAGTGGCATAGGTCAATAAATCACCAAACTTTCCAGATACACAAAGTACAGATGCCCAAATACATTGTACCCAAAGCGCCTTCGCTGGTACTTGATGTTTGTTGAGTTCGGTAGCTTTTCTAAAAAACAATCCTTGATTAGCCATCGCGTAAAATAACCGACCACCAGATAAAATTAATCCACTATTACAACCAAAAGTAGAAATCATTATTAAAGCGGTCATCACGAAAACACCCGTATTTCCCATAATCATACTTGCAGCTGCAGCACCTACTCTATCATTGGAGGCGAACATAATTCCGTTTGCAACTACATCATTACTGTTTGGAGTTCCGTGCATTGGCAATAATGATAAATAAGCTAAATTGGCCAAAACATAAACCACGGTAACAATCAAAGTTCCTAAAAACAAACTTCTTGGAATATTTTTCTTGGGGTCTTTTATTTCACCTGCGATAAACGTGACGTTATTCCATGCATCACTGGAAAACAATGAATTTATCATCGTAGCAGTAGCTGCCCCTAAAATTGCTGTACCAACTAATTTTGTCACTGTAACAGAACCATCAGGATGTACAACTGTCTTACTAGCTTCCCACATATTGGTAAAATTAGCAGACAAAATATCTTTTTGTAACCCAACATAGATTCCTAAAATTATGAGCGCAAAAAGCGCCAATAATTTAGTAGCCGTTAATATCAATTGAATCCATTTTCCGTTCTCGATTCCTTTTGTATTGATATAGGTCAAAATAAAAATACTAAAAACGGCAAGTAGTTGCTTATTCGAAAAAACAAAACTTCCAGATTGAAATAAAACCGTATCCAAAACAGGAAAAAAAACAGCACTATAATTAGCAAATGTTACAGCAATAGCAGCAATTACGCCCGTTTGTATCACCGAAAAAACAGTCCAACCGTACAGAAAAGAAACCAAGCGACCATAAGCTCTTTGAATGTAAACAAACTGACCTCCGGCATTAGGCATCATTCCAGCTAACTCTCCGTAACTCAAAGCAGCAGCTACAGTAATTAAACCAGTAACAACCCAAATCAATAACAACCATGCAGCAGAACCAATATCTCTAGCCATCGCTGATGTAACAATAAATATCCCTGAACCAATCATAGAACCAGCTACTAAACTTGTTGCATCGAGTAAGCCTAATGATCGTTTTAATTCGGTTTTGTTTTCTGACATGTAAAGTAGAATTTTATAAAATGAGTGGTTGTTTTTCTTTAAAGCTTCTTGGCTTCATTCCAAAAAACATCCATTTCTGCCAAAGTCATATCCATAAGTGGTTTCCCTAGTTCTTCAGCTTTGCTTTCTAGGTATTGAAATCGCTTGATAAACTTTTTATTGGTTCGTTCCAAAGCGTCTTCTGGATTGATGTTTAAAAAACGGGCATAATTAATCATCGAAAATAAAACATCTCCAAACTCCGATTCCATTTTGTCTTGATTGCCCGCCGCTACTTCTTCTTGTAGCTCTTGCAATTCCTCTTGCACTTTGTCCCAAACTTGATGCGGTTCTTCCCAATCAAATCCTACTCCTTTAACTTTATCTTGAATTCGGCTAGCTTTCACCAAGGCTGGTAAACTTCTAGGAACGCCTTCTAAAACAGATTTTTTTCCTTCTTTTAGCTTGAGTTTTTCCCAGTTTTGCTTTACCTCTTCTTCATTCTCCACTACAGTATCTCCATAAATATGAGGATGACGGTGAATGAGTTTTTCACAAATTTCATTACAGACATCGGCAATATCAAAATCTTGTGTTTCGCTTCCGATTTTGGCATAAAAAACCAAATGAAGTAGCAAATCACCAAGCTCTTTTTTAACTTCATTTAAGTCATTATCTAAAATAGCATCCCCTAACTCATAGGTTTCTTCAATGGTTAAGTGACGTAATGATTGCAAGGTTTGTTTCTTGTCCCAAGGGCATTTTTCTCGCAATTCATCCATTATGGTTAACAATCGATCGAAGGCTGCTAACTGGTCGGCTCTAGAATTCATGATTTTGGTTTTTGGTAAAAATAAAAAAATCCTGTCAAGAAAACGACTTAACAGGATTTTATATTGATGTAATTACTACTACTCTTTTTTAGCTTTCGCTTTTTTTGGTTTTGCTTCAACAGCTACTTCTTCTGTAACTGATTCTTCATTTCCAACAGCTGCTGGTGCATCGTCAGTAACCAAACCTCTTTCTTGTAACATATTGTACCAGTTCAAGATTTTTTTTATATCTGATGCATATACTCTTTCTTCATCATATTCAGGAAGCACTTCTCTAAAATAAGCACTCAAAGTAGCATTATCTTCTTTATGAGAAATGGCTTTACCGTTGTTTTCTTTTTTAGCAATATTCGACATTACTTCAGCCAAAGGTTTCTCAGCATCATAGGTATAAACAGAGATTTCAGTCAACAAACTCACGTTACTTTTTAAACTTACAGTTACTTTTTTTCCATCTAATAAAGATTCTGCAACAAAACCTGTTCTTGTTTGTACTTTTAATGCAAATAAACCTGGTTTACCTGAAATCGCTAAAATTTTTTCTAAATTCATTGTATCTATTTTTATTGTTGGTTGTTAATAGTTTGGCTTGCATTATTTTGAAAATAAGCAGTAAAACTACACCCTAATTTATCTTCCTTTTTTGGCAAAAAATTTCATTCGGTACTCCTGAAATGTTTTTCCTTCCATGATATTTTTCAACTTCTTTTGAATCAATCTTTTTTTCAAAGATGATATTTTATCTGTGAACAAAATCCCTTCAATATGATCGTATTCGTGTTGAATAACTCTTGCTATCAAACCATCAAAAACTTCGGTTTTCATCACAAAATCCTCTTCACAGTATTCTATCGTCACAATCGGTTTTCTGTAAACGTCTTCACGCACATCTGGAATACTTAAACAACCTTCATTGAAAGCCCATTCTTCACCTTCTTCTTTGATGATTTTGGCATTAATAAATGTTCTTTTGAAACCTTTTAACTGATTTTGAGCCGCAGTTTCTAAATCGTCATCATCACTGAACGGTGTCGTATCAACTACAAACAAACGCAAAGGTAAACCTACTTGCTCTGCAGCCAAACCAACTCCAGAAGCATTGTACATGGTTTCATACATGTTTGCAATTACTTCTTTTAAGTTAGGATAATCTGGAGTAACTTCTTCTCCAACTTTTCTTAAAACAGGATCACCGTACCCTATAATTGGTAAAATCATTATTAATGTAATTAAGTTTATGCCACAAAAGGGATTCTTTCCTTTTTTATTGGTTGGCAAAAATAGTAAAATTTCAACAATGCCGAATTCGTAATGGAGAATAAGTTTCGTTTTTCCTTAATTAACCAAATTCGAAGCACAATTGTACACCTTAAGAAGCATACAATTCTTACCTTTGAAATGAAATTACCACTATGTTTGAAGAAATACGAAAATTTACCGATAGCACGCATTTCACCAATGCTTTGAAAGTCACTATAGCTACAGTAACTCCAGTATTGGTTTTTGCTTATTTGGGACATTTTGAAATGGGTTTCACTATTGCTTTAGGTGCTTTTTTCACCTATCCAAGTGATATACCAAGTAGCTTGAAGCATAAAATTAATGGGCTTATCGTAGCTGCTATTTTGGTTGCTTTTGCCAATTTATTGGTCAATCTGGCGTATCCTTACGGAATTATTTTTTATCCATTATTTGGCCTGCTCATTTTCCTGTTTTCGATGATTTCGGTGTATGGACAAAGAGCAACAGCGGTTTCATTTTCGTGCCTATTAGCTATTTGCTTATCATTTGCTCATTTGCATTCGGGTTGGGAAATGCTGCAATATTCTGGATTAATGTTTGCTGGAGGATTGTTTTATCTCTTGATTTCGTTGGTTTTTTATTACCTAAATCCGTATCGTTTTGTTGAATTGCAATTGGCTTCTTGTATTGACTTGACTGCAAAATATTTAAAACTTAGAGCCGATTTATGGAAAATTGATGCCGATAAAAAAACGATAATCGAAAAACAACTGGCTTTACAAGTCGAAATCAACACCAATCACGAGAACATTCGAAAAGTATTAATAGGCAACCAATCATTGTCTTCGGATTCGGCTCAAAATCGAAAACTCTTGATAGTATTTGTCAATCTAGTCGAAATATTAGAATTGGCATTGGCAACCGCTTTTGACCACAAAACACTACACGAAAAATTTGACGCCCATCCTCAAATCATCAAAAGCTACTCTACAATTGCTACCAATTTAAAAAAGACCTTGAAGCAATTGAGTAAAAATATTGAGAGCAGAACAACCTATCGCTCCAAGCATTCTTTAGTGGAAGATTTGAAAAAATTTGAAGCTACTATTTTAGCATACGAAAAAACATTAGGCAGTGACGATGCAAAAGAAGGCGTAATTATGTTGACTACTATGTTGCACTATGCCGAAAGTCAGGTTGAAAAAATAAAGATTATTGAGCGCGCGTTTAATCTAAAAATAAAAGAGGAAGATGTGAAAGTACATCGAAAAGAGTTAGAAAAGTTCCTTACGCCTCAATATTATCCTTTGTCTACCTTCATCAATAATTTGAGTTTCTCCTCTACTCTTTTTAGACATTCCCTTCGATTATCGATTACACTTTTGTTTGGCTTTTTGATTGGCACCTTTTTACCTTTTCAAAATGTATTTTGGATTTTACTCACCATCATTGTAATCATGCGTCCTGGATACGGACTAACCAAAGAGCGTTCGTTTCAGCGAACTTTTGGAACTTTCCTTGGAGGCTTTATTGCTTTTGGTTGTATCTATTTCATTGACAATAATGTCGTTTTGAGTTTGATGGCTATTTTATGTGTGCTTTTGGGTATGTCTTTTACCAACATTAGTTATAAAATCAGCGCTACTTTTGTAACGATGTATGTAGTTTTCTTGTACAGTATACTTACACCCAACATTGCCAATGTGATTGAATTTCGAATTATTGACACCATAGTTGGAGCTGTTTTGGCCTATACTTTCAATCATTTTGTTTGGCCTTCTTGGGAATTTATAAATACTCCTAATCATATAGAAAAAGTAATCCTCGCCAATAGAAAATACCTGAATGAAATTGCACTTTTCTACAACAAAAAAGGTAGTGTTACAACGGTTTATAAGGTCGCTAGAAAAAATGCCTTTATTGAGATTGGAAACCTTATGGCATCGTTTCAACGTATGAGTCAAGAACCAAAGTCAAAACAAAAAAAGATTGCTCAAGTATACAAATTGACTGTTTTGAATCATACCTTACTTTCTTCCATTGCATCTATGGGAACATACATTCAATCACACAAAACAACGGCTGCTTCTAACGCCTTCAATCGTGTGATGGCAACTGTCTTACAAAACTTAGACGATGCATTACTGGTTTTAAATCCCTCCTATTCCTCTGAAACCAATCCGATTTCAACTTCTGAAAAAGCAAAAGGATTTACGGAACTTATGGCTATCCGATTAAAAGAAATCACTGAGAAGAACCCTTCAGACACCGCTAATAAAGTTCAAATGCAAGAAGCGCAACTTATTATTGAACAATTGGTTTGGTTGATTAATCTTTCTGAAAATATTTTAAAAAACACTAAAATATTAGTAGAAAAGGAATAAAAAAAAGCCTCAAATTTCTGATTGAAAAAGAGGCTTTCTAAACACTATTGTTATTTTACAATTTCAAAACTTCAGCGGTGTTTTCTCTAACTTCCGCCAACAATGTTGGGTTTTCATTTAAAGCTTGTCCGTAAGATGGAATCATTTTTCTGATTTTCTCTTGCCATTCCGCAGATTGCATTTCTTGCTCGAAACATTTTCCAATCAACTCTAGCATTATACTTACAGCAGTAGATGCACCAGGAGACGCTCCAAGTAAAACTGCCAAGCTTCCGTCTTGAGTATTGATTACTTCTGTTCCAAATTCTAAAACACCGCCTTCTAACTCATCTCTTTTGATTACTTGTACACGTTGTCCGGCTTTCTCTAAATGCCAATCTTCAGATGAAGCATTTGGGAAATATTCTCTTAAAGCCTCAATACGTTCTTCTTGAGTAAGACGTACTTGTTCTATTAAATATTTCGTTAATGGCCAATTCTTCAATCCAGCTGAAATCATTGGATAAATATTATCTAACTGAATAGATTTAGGCAAATCAGTATAAGAACCATTCTTTAAAAATCGAGTAGAAAATCCAGCAAAAGGGCCAAACAACAAGGCTTTTTGTCCATCAATCATTCGAGTATCTAAGTGAGGAACCGACATAGGAGGCGCACCTACACTAGCTTTACCATAAACTTTAGCAGCATGCTGTGCGATAACTTCTGGGTTGGTACACTTTAACCATTGTCCGCTTACTGGGAAACCACCATATCCTTTTCCTTCTTCTATTTTTGCTTTTTCTAACAAAGGCAAAGAACCACCACCAGCACCAATAAATACGAACTTAGTATAGGCTTTTCTTTTTTGTCCAGTGGCTAAATCTGTGATTTTGATTCTCCAACGTTTGTCTTCTGTTTGTTTTAGTTTTCTAACTTCGTGGTCAAAGTAGATAGTCACACCTTCCAATTGAGTGAGGTAATGCAACATTTTTTTTGTCAACTCACCAAAGTTTACATCGGTACCAATATCCATTTTGGTAGCTGCTACCTTTTCAGATGCTTCTCTACCATTCATAACCAATGGCATCCATTTTTTTAATGCTTCAAAATCTGTAGCATACTCCATATCCTTAAATAATGGACTTTTTTGAAGTAATTCGAATCTATTTTTCAAGAACTCGACATTTTTTTCTCCCCAAACAAAGCTCAAGTGAGGTACTTTGCTAATGAATTCTTCTGGAGTAGTTATTTTATTTTGTTGGATAAGATACGCCCAGAATTGTTTAGAAACCTCATACGATTCGGCAATAGCAATGGCTTTTTTATCTGAAATAGTGCCCGCTTGGTCTTCAGGAGTATAATTCAGCTCACAAAAAGCAGAGTGTCCTGTACCAGCATTATTCCATGCATCAGTGCTCTCAAGAGCTGCTGCATCTAATCGTTCAAAAATTTCAATTTGTAAATCGGGTTGTAACTCTTTAAGTATCAAACCTAGAGTGGCACTCATAATTCCTGCACCAATTAAAACCACATCACTATTGGTACGTATTGTTGTATCTGGCATAATCATTATTTTTTTAAAGGTGCAAAAGTAGTCTTTAAAAAATCAAAATAAAACCAAATTTGTAAAGAGTTAATTTACAAAACCAACAATAAAAATAAAGTATGTTATAAGTTGTACTAAAGCAAGGTAATTACTTTCTATTCAAATAATCTTGCAGCATAATTGTAGCTGAAATTTCATCGATAAGCGCTTTATTTTGGCGCTGTTTTTTGTTTAATCCACTATCAATCATCGTTTGAAAAGCCATTTTAGAAGTAAATCTTTCATCGACACGAATGACTTTCATTTCAGGAAAATGATTGGTAAAATGCGTCACAAATCCTTTGATGATAGAGGCGCTTTGAGAAGGCTCTCCGTTCATTTGTTTGGGTTCTCCAATCAATACCGCTTCGACTTTTTCTTTGGAAAAATACTCTTTCAAGAAATCAATTGCAGTAGCTGATGGGATAGTTGTTAAGCCTGAGGCTATAATTTGCAACTCATCAGTAACTGCTATTCCAGTTCGTTTTTGTCCGTAATCTATGGCGAGAATTCTTGGCATTTGTAACTTTTTTATTGGAGCAAAGATACACAAAGAAATCTATTGAGTAAAAAACACAAACCGCTACAAAGTAGTGGAGCGGTTTGTGTGTAATACAATTTCAAAAACTAAAGAATACCAAAAAAACGTTTAAAGAACCCTCTTTCCTCTTCTA
The DNA here is from genome assembly GCF_051547145.1 of Flavobacterium sp. RSSB_23. Lineage (NCBI taxonomy): Bacteria > Pseudomonadati > Bacteroidota > Flavobacteriia > Flavobacteriales > Flavobacteriaceae > Flavobacterium > Flavobacterium sp. RSSB_23. Next base: position 30,640 of record NZ_JBPTTO010000004.1, read on the forward strand.
CCGCAATTGGAGAATCAGGTTGTTGTGAACGCTCGTACTCCGTAAATAAGTCATTAATATACTCAACGTAGGAACGGTTTTTTTCTTCTAAAAAACCAATCAAATACTTTTCACTGTATTCTACTCCGCTTGCTTTCTCAATTTGTAGCAACTTTTTATACAAAGGTTCAATATGATTAGAGATGATTTCTTGAGGAACGGCTCTTCTTCTTCCAAAATAATTGGTGATTTCTCCATTTTCATTTTTGGTTGATTCAAAATCAGTAACTACCCAATAGTACCTTCCTGATTTTGCTAAATTTTTCACAACTGCATGAAAGTTCACACCTTGTTTTAAATTTTCCCAAAGCACCTTAAAAAGTACTTTTGGCATGTCTGGATGTCTGATAATACTATGAGGTTGTCCCATAAGTTCGTAATCTTCGTATCCGCAAACATCAACAAAAACCTCATTTGCATATTCGATGATTCCTCGATGGTCTGTTTTACTCATAATAACCCTCGACTTGTCCCAAACTACCTCTTTGTCAATGATAGTCGGCTGTTTAAATAACTGATTTGATTCCATTTTTCTGGTTTAAGGTTGGTTTTACTTTTGTATTGCTTATCGTACAATAAGATAATGGGCAAAAATATATATTACACATTTTTTAAAATATGATTTTTATCATTTGCCTTTCGATATCGATATCGGAAATGGAATTTTCTTTTGTTTTACGCTTATAGATTCGTTTTACTAATTATTTTTCACAAAAAGATTAAAAATGTTACTATTAATTGAACAAAGTTAGATTTACAAAAAATCGAATTATCTTTGTAAAAAAATATTTTTAACATGAACGAATTACAAACTATTATAGAGCAAGCTTGGGAAAACAGAGCTTTATTACAAGAAACCACTACAACCGATGCAATAAGAGAAGTAATTGAATTACTTGATGCAGGTAAACTTCGCGTTGCAGAACCTGTTGGTGATGGATGGCAAGTAAATGAATGGGTTAAAAAAGCAGTGGTAATGTACTTCCCTATTCAAAAAATGGAAACTTGGGAATCTGGAATTTTTGAGTATCATGACAAAATGTTATTAAAAAGAGGATATGCCGAAAAAGGAATTCGTGTGGTTCCCAATGCTGTAGCACGTTATGGAGCTTATATCTCAAGTGGTGTGATTTTAATGCCTAGTTATGTGAATATTGGTGCATACGTAGACGAAGGAACTATGGTAGATACTTGGGCTACTGTTGGAAGTTGTGCGCAAATTGGTAAAAACGTACATTTAAGTGGTGGTGTTGGTATTGGTGGTGTTTTAGAACCTTTACAAGCGGCTCCAGTAATTATTGAAGACGGTGCTTTCATTGGTTCTCGTTGTATTGTTGTTGAAGGTGTTCACGTAGGAAAAGAAGCGGTGCTTGGAGCTAACGTTTGCTTGACTGCCTCAACAAAAATTATTGATGTAACTGGTGATGAACCTGTCGAAATGAAAGGCTTTGTTCCTGCACGTTCTGTAGTAATTCCTGGAAGTTATACTAAAAAATTCGCTGCAGGTGAATTCCAAGTTCCTTGTGCTTTAATTATTGGAACTCGTAAACCTTCAACAGACTTAAAAACCTCACTAAACAATGCACTTCGCGAATATGATGTTGCGGTTTAAGCTTTTATTTTAAGTAAATATAGAAATCCAATTTATACTAAATTAGCTATAAATTGGATTTTTTTTAACAAACAAAAATTTACAATGTAAATTAATTGTTAAGTAAAAAAATTTTTCTAATATTTGTCGAATAAATTATTCGCATGTCAGATTACTTCAAAAGTGTAGCGCTTTTTTTTAAGCGCTTTTTCATTGTTCTTTGCATTTATCAAATTTGCAGATTTTTATTTTATTTCTTTAATAAAAATTCTTTTGAAAACGTTTCATCAAATGCTTTTTTAGCAGGAATTCGTTTTGACTTATCAGCAATTGCTTATATCAATTTGATACTAGCAATTTTCCATTTTATTCCAGGCGCGTTTAAGTTCAACTCTAAATTTCAAAAAACACTAAAGGTTTGTTTCTACACGATAAATTTAGTTTTCATCTTAACCAATTTTGTTGATTTTGAATACTATAAATTTACAGGAAGAAGAAGTACTTTTGGAATGATTACAGCTAGTGGAATGGAAAATGAAATTGGTGGCTTAATCATTTCTTTTGTAACAGAATTTTGGTACTTACCCATTATTGCTTTGATTTTAGGAATACTATTTTGGAAAGTAATCCCTAATTTAAAATATGAAAAACAGCAAAATGGCAACTGGAAACAAATCACAATACAATCTGCTTTTTTCTTGATTTTAATGGGATTTACTTTCTTACTAGGTCGAGGTGGTTTTCAGAAAAAACCATTACGAATTGTAGATGGAATAAGTTATGGTGCTTTAAATCAATCTGCAATTGTACTAAATACTCCTTTTTGCATCCTCAAAACCATTTCAAAAAAGGAAACCATAGAATCCTCTAATTATTATTCCGATAAAGAAAAATTAAATAGCGTTTTCAATCCTGTTACAACAATAGCTTCTAACAAAAAAACAATAAAAAAAAATGTAGTCATCATTATTTTAGAAAGTTTTGGAAGAGAAAATATTCAACACGGACAAACCCCTTTCTTTGACCAACTAATAACAAAGTCACTATTCTTTGAAAACGGATTTGCTAATGGTAAACTTTCCATAGACGCTGTACCTTCAACCCTTTCGAGTATTCCAAGTTTAATGAATAATTCACTAATTACATCAAGTTATTCAATCAACGAAGTCTATGGTTTGCCTAAAATTTTAAAAGAAAACGGTTATCAAACTGCTTTTTTTCATGGTGCATTTAATGGAAGTCAAAATTTTGACCAATATTGTAAAGTTGCTGGTTTTGATAAGTATTTCGGTAAAGACGAATATGTTGGTCCAAATGCTTTTGATGGAAGGTGGGGGATTTTTGATGAAGAATTTATGCAGTTTTTTTCAACTAAAATAAACGAGTTCAAACAACCTTTCTTTAGTACAATCTTCACAATTTCATCACATAACCCTTATATTATTCCAAAAAAATACACAGGAAAATTCCCAAAAGGAACTACTAAAATTCAAGAAAGTATTGCCTATACAGACTATGCTCTAAAACACTTTTTTGAAACTGCTTCAAAACAAAGTTGGTACAATAACACATTATTTGTAATCACGGCAGATCATACTTCCTCAGAGCCTACTGAAAGTAAATTTAAAACCAATATTGGTAAATTTAGAATTCCTATTCTCTTTTTTGACCCTTCAAATCCTTCTATTGTAGGAAAAAATGAAAAAAACATACAGCAGATTGATATTATGCCATCTATTATTGATTATTTAAATATCAAAAGCAAAATGATTACATACGGTAAATCCTATAAATCAAAAAAAGATTTTGTTGTTTATTATTTAGACAATACTTACCATTACATTTCAGGGGATTACTATTTAGCTTTTGACGGTAAAGAAACATTAGCGCTTTATAACTTTAAAAAAGATGAACTGCTTAAGACTAACTTAATGAATTCTGAAAAAGAAAAAAGACAGAAAATGGAAGCTTTCATAAAGGCATACATACAATCATTTAAAGAAAGAATGATCAAAAACAAATTAACAATTTAATGGTTCTCGCCTTTTTTTAAAAAGACAATCAAACTTCATAACACATTAGAAGAAAAAGCATAAAAGATACTCTAGATTAAAAAAAAATCAATTGATTCTTTTTGTCATTAATTTAAGCTGACCAGAAAAAATTAAAACCAATTAAATTTTGTCTTGAAAGTTAGCCATGAAAAACAAATTAGCAAAATTTGTTTTTTTTGCTTCAATTTGTATCTGTAAAAAAGATGCCAAAATAAAATGAAAATACTTGTTATACAACAAAAAATGATTGGTGATGTACTTATCAGTTCTATCATTTGTAATAATCTAAGAAAAGCCTACCCGAAAGCGCAAATTGATTATTTGGTTTACGAAGCTACAACTCCAGTATTGGAAGGAAATACAAATATTGACAATATCATTTTATTTCAAGAAAAACATCGTAAAAGTAAGAGCGCTTTACTACAATTAGCACTTACCATCAGAGCCACAAAATACGATGTATTGATTGATGCTTATTCGAAACTAGAAAGCTGGTTGCTCGTAGCACTTAGCGGTGCCAAAAGAAAAATTTCTTATAAGAAACCGGGACGCACTTTTTTATACACAGACAATGTTCCATTTGAAGCTTATCCAGAGACCAATCTTGGTCTAGCTATCGAAAGACGCCTTTCGTTAATTAAACCTCTTGGATTATCAATATCCATTGATCCTTTACCTAAATTATTCGTTACAGAGGAAGAAACCAGTAAAGCCAAGACACTTTTAGAAGAGCATCAAGTAAAAAGCGACAAAAAAAAGATCATGATTAGTCTTTTGGGTAGCGAGAATCTAAAAACCTATCCGCTTCATTATATGGCAAAGGTAGTTGACAGCATAGCAAGCAAAAGCGATATAGCGATTCTTTTTAACTATTTCCCGAAACAACTAGAAGCTGCCAAAACTGTTTATGATGCTTGCCAAAAAGAAACCCAACAAAAGATTTATTTTGAGGTATTGGGAGGAGATTTGCGTTCTTATATAGCACTTATGAACGAATGCGATGTGATTATAGGCAACGATGGAGGCGCCATCAATATGGCAAAAGCCTTAAACAAACCTTCTTTTATCATCTTTTCTCCATGGATAGAAAAGAAAATTTGGGCTACTTTTGAAGACGGTATTCAGCATTGTTCAGTCCATCTACAAGATTTTAAACCCGAATTATTTGTTTCAAAATCCGAAAAAGAACTTAAGAAAGAGGCGCTTGCATTGTATCAAGAGTTCAAACCTGAATTTTTCTTAGAGCAGTTAAATCAATTTCTAGATCAAAATGTAACTAATTTTGGAAAATAGTAGTAGCAATTCTGCAAAATTAGAAAAGGGATTAAGTGCCTTAATAATCACTTTCAATGAAGAAAGCAATATAAAAAGCGCCATCGAAAACTTGGCTTTTGCTGATGAAATCATTATTATAGATTCTTACAGCACAGATGCTACGGTAAGCATCGCTTCAAGTTTTGAAAATGTAAAAATCATACAAAACAATTTCATCAACTATGCGGACCAACGCAATTTTGCAATTAGTTTGGCTTCCTTCTCTTGGATTCTTTTTATTGATGCCGATGAAAGAATTAATCCTGCTCTAGAAGAAGAAATCAAAACTATCATTCAAAAAGAAAACTCAATTGTGGCCTATGAATTCAATCGAACTTTCTTGTTCAATAAGGAACCATTACATTTTAGTGGATGGCAAACCGATAAAATTTATCGCCTTTTCCGAAAAGAAAACTGCTTTTACGACATTAATAAAATAGTTCACGAAAAACTCATTGTCAATGGAAAATCAGCCGTGGTGAAGCACAAACTCATGCATTATTCGTATACTGATTTTTCGCCTTACAAACGCAAAATGATACAATATGGAAAAATGAAAGCCATTGAAGAATTGAACAAAGGAACGGTTCCAAATATTTTTCATTTTTATATTCGACCCGTATATCAATTTCTCTATCAATACATCATTCGATTAGGAATTTTTGATGGTAAAAAGGGTATCATAATCTGTTTCTTAAATGCCTACAGTGTCTACATTCGCTTTCAAGAATTAAAAAAACTACGTTCGAACAACTAAGCCTTCCAAAATTTTAGTCGTTTCTTTAATCGTTTCTTTTTGGTAAATTTTTGTTGAAAATCTTGCGTAAAAAACCACATTTTTTCAAAGACAATTTCTTTAGATTGAGGATAAAACTTTGCATATTCTTCACTCATAATAGCAATCATTTCCTTTTTTGGCGTCAATCTACTTAGGTTTTTCATTCTCATATCAAAATCCATAGTTGTATGGAAATTCATTCTATTTAAATCTACCAAATAAAAAGCATATTTCTGGTCTCCAACTTTTTTAATCAAAGTATTCCCTGGCGAATGGTCTAAAAACTCAATTCCTTTCTCATGTAAATCAAAACAGAATTGTGTAAACTGTCGTAAGATGATTTCATTTTCAGGATATTCCGGAATTTCAACTAATTCTCGAAAGGTTAATTCGGTTACCAAATGTTCACTTACGTAAAAACTACTCGTCAAACCAAGCCAATTATAATTTTCTAAATAAGCAATAGGCTGCGGAGTACCAATCCCTTTTTCTAGCAAAGTGGTTGCATATTCAAAAGAACGTCTTGCTTTTGATTTCCTAAAATAACGATAAGCGATTTTATTGATTAGATTCGGAATTTTAAATGATTTAATATTAATAGTTTTATCATCCCATTCAAACAACTTGATTTTATTTCGTTGTCCATTTCCAAAAAGAATTCCTGATGATTGAAAAGTTAAGATACACTCTTGAATTTTCGCATCAAAAGCACTAAACAATGGACTTACAACATACTTCATAGACTAAATAAATTAAAATGAGGATTTTAGAATGAAGTTACCACTAAAAGCATTAGTCTCTTTCATTTAAAACTTTAGTGCAAAGGTAAGTTTTGCTGAGCGTTTTACAAATTGTTTCGATTTTAAAGTAAATAGAATCCTTTACATTACATATACGGTCTTATATAAAATTTGGTTATAAAAACACAAAGCATGTATCTTTACGCACTGAAATTTCCGAACTAATACAACTAAATCCATCCTAATGGCGATATCTTCTATCTTTTCATCATTACAAAAAACAATCTCTTCTAAAATTGTTCTTAACACTATTGCTCGTAATTCACAAGAGAACAATGGAATTGTAAACATCCACAGGATTGATGAAAAAAATATAGGAGATTATTATTGTGCTCCTCATCACTATTTTGATCAATTAAAAGAATCATTAGATATCTTTGATTACAAAAGTTTAAATCCAGCTATAAAACAAAACTATATCGATTCAATTTCCCAAAATTCCTTAGTTATAGGTGGTGGAGGATTACTTAATCGAGGAAGCTTTGATAAACAAATGCATTTATTTGAAAAATTAAGTCAAAAAAATAAAAAAATGGTTTTGTGGGGCTTAGGACATAACGAAAAAAATCCTAAAGCTTTTGGCAAAGTAACTAAATACAATATTGATACACAAAAATTTGGTTTAGTAGGTGTACGCGATTATGATATGAAAGAAGAGTGGGTTCCTTGTGCGAGTTGTTTACATCCTATATTAGACACTAAATCAGAAGTAATTAATGAGATTGGATTAATCTTTCACAAAAAAACGCTCAATAACCCCAAAGTTTTAGGAAAATTCAAGAATTACCCTTCTACTTCAAATACTACAAGTTTAGAGGATATTATTTCATTTATAGCCAAAACAGACACAGTAGTAACCGATAGTTATCATGCTATGTATTGGAGTATGTTAATGAATAAAAAAGTAGTCGTTTTCCCTAATTCTTCTAAATTTTTCACTTTTAAATACCAACCTGTTTTTTCATCAATTGACACCTTCAAATTGGATTGCAAAAAAGCACAAAATTATTCTGGTATTTTGGAAGAGTGTAGAGATATCAATTTAAAATTCTCCGAAAAAGCATTTGATTACCTAGGGTACTAAAGACAAATGTTATAACGAATTCTACTTCTTTTATAAAAGTCTGTCATAACTATTGTTCTTTTATAATGCTTAAAGTTATTCAAGCCTATCCATTTAATTCCTGTTGTAAATTCAACAGTATTTTATAACTTTCTTTATGAATACAACAAAAAAAATCTTCACTTTTTTTTAGATGCAAAAAAATAGTTAATAAAAATAGCAAAACCGTTCACTAAGTCAAATATTCACTCGAAAAGACCTTTTAAAAGATAAATTTTACTTAACAAAAGGCAAAAATCAGTCAAATATTATTTTTAACAAGCTAAATCTCATTACTTGAAAATGAAAATTTATCAAAAAACACATATAAATTACATAAATTAAACATATTTTTAAGTTTAAAAGTCAATTATTCACAAAAAGAATATCGATAAAGACATTTATGTAAAATTAATTTTTTTCATTAACATTATATTATGATATTTGGCTCAACTAATCTTAAATAATTTTAACATGAGAATCAATTTTAAGCATTTCTTAAGTTTGCTTTTTGCATTGTTTGTGCAAATAGCAATAGCTCAAGAAATAACAGTATCTGGAGTTGTTACAGATCAAGCTGGAATACCAATTCCAGGAGCTAACGTACTTGTTAAGGGTACAAAATCAAGCACACAAACAGATTTTTCTGGAAATTTTGCAATTAAAGCTTCCTCAAATGATGTTTTAGTAGTAAGTTTTGTAGGTATGTCAACAGTTGAAGTAAAAGCCTCAGGAAGAGTTGCTGTTAAACTGAAAGATGCTTCAAATTTACTAGAGAATGTTGTAGTAGTAGGTTACGGTACTCAATCAAAAAAGAAGTCTACTGATGCAATCGCAAGAGTAACTGCAAAAGACATTCAACAAATTCCTGTTTCAAACGTTCAGAATGCTTTGGTTGGTAAATTAGCTGGGGTTCAAATTACACAAACTAACGGTAAAGTCGAAGGTGGGGTAAGTGTACGTGTAAGAGGTTCAGCAAGTATTAGTGCTGGTAAGGAACCACTTTATGTATTAGACGGAATTCCTTTGATTACAACTAATGAATCAAATAATGGTGCTCCAACAAATCCATTGTTGACATTAAGTACAAACGAAATCGAATCGATTGACGTGTTAAAAGACGCTTCATCAGCTGCAATTTATGGAGCTAGAGGAGCAAACGGAGTTGTAATTATAACAACAAAAAAAGGTAAAGAAGGTAAAGGAACTTTTTCTATCAATTTATCTCAAGGAGTAAGTGAGGCTACACATAAAAGAAAATGGTTGAACGCTGCTCAATATGTAGAGTTATTTACTGAAGCTTCTATAAACGGTACTGGTGATGCAGCTGAAGCTGAATCTTATTTTGATGCTTATGCTGCGGGTACTGACTGGAGAAATTTAGAAGTAGATACTGATTGGCAAGATTTAGCATTTAGAAACGGATTTTCAACAGATGCAGATTTTTCTGTTTCTGGTGGTGATGCCAAAACAAAATATTTTTTCTCTGGAGCTTATAACAATACTTCAGGAATTATAGTTAATAACGATTTAGAAAGAGTTACAGCTAGAACGAATATTTCACATAAACTAACTGATCGTTTTACAGCAGGTATGAACTTGAGTTTCTCAAGATCTCAAATCAATAGAGTTCAAGATGACAATTCATTTACTACACCTTTACAAATGGTTGCTCAATCACCTTTGGCTCCTGCACGTTTAGCTGATGGTTCTCCAAACCAAAACACAGAATATATAAATTATTTTCAAGCAGCAGACAACTCTTTCTACAAAACTATAGTTAGAAGAGTTATTGGTAAGGTATATGGAGAATTTAAAATTCTTTCATTTTTAAAAGCTAATAGCGATTTTTCATATGATTTGATGTCACAAACTGAAGATGCATGGTATGGAAAAAACTATCCTGGAATAGGTACTGATGGTGAGGTTTTTGCTAGTTCAGTAAATAACGAAACTTATATCACAAGTAACTACTTAACTTTTGATAAAACATTTGCAGAAAAGCATGACGTAAATATCGTAGCAGGTATGGAATTTAATAAATTCAATAGAAGATACCAAGATGTTACAAGTATCTACTTCCCTAATGATACTTTTACAACTATTGATGGTGGTGCTGAAGTTAATGCAGGTTCAGGAAATGAAACAGATTACACTTTTGTTTCTCAATTTGGAAGATTAAGCTACTCTTTTGCAAACAAATACTTAGTAAAAGCAAGTATCCGTCGTGATGGCTCTTCAAGATTTGGAGTAAACAACAGATTCGGTATCTTTCCAGCTGTATCTGCAGGATGGGTAGTATCAGAAGAAAACTTCTTAAAAGACAATTCTATTTTATCTTACTTAAAACTTAAAGGTAGCTGGGGTAAACTTGGAAATGCAGAATTAGGAAACTTTGCCTCTAGACAATTCTATGGACCTAACTCATACAATCTTAAATCAGGATTAACTTTTAATCAAGCTGGAAACCCAGACTTGACTTGGGAGAAATCATCTCAAATTGACTTTGGAGCTGAAGTAGGATTCTTAAACAGAATCAATCTTGAAGCGGATTACTACAAAAAAACAACCGATGGCTTATTGTTTAGTGTACCTCTTTCTTTAAGTTCTGGTGCAACCTCAATTAACCAAAACATTGGAGAAATCGAAAGTAAAGGGATTGAATTTGTATTGAATACTAAAAACATTGATACAGAAAATTTCAAATGGAGTACAAATTTTAATGTAACAACTAACAAAACAAAAGTCCTTTCATTACCTAATGGTAACAAAGATATAGTTGGTGCATTTACAATTAACCGTGTTGGAGATAATGTTTCTTCTTTCTATTTAAAAGAATATGCTGGAGTAGACCCTGCAAATGGTGATGCTTTGTATTATGATGGAACTCTAACAGTAAATACAGATGGAACTGTAGAAAGAAATACTACAAATGATTATGCTGCTGCACCAAGAGTAATTGCTGGGAATCCTTTCCCTACTTTGATGGCAGGTTTAACTAATACTATCAATTACAAAGGTTTAGATTTTTCTTTCACATTCCAAGGAGAATGGGGAGCAAGCATCTACAATTCAGCAGGTATATTCCAATCTGTATCAGGAGATTATCTTGATAACCAAACAGTTGATCAATTAAACCGTTGGAGAAACCCAGGGGACATTACTAATGTACCACAAGCTAGACTTTATGGAAGCAATGGAACTGGTCATTCTACTAGATTCTTAGACAAAGCAGACTTTGTTCGTCTTAGAAACTTAACCATTGGTTTTACACTACCTAGTAGTGTTGTAAAAGATTTAGGAATGAGTAGTGTTCGTTTTTATGGCACTGGAGTAAATTTACTTACTTTTACTAACTATTCTGGCTATGATCCAGAAGCAAGAAGAGATGATTCAGGTATTGGTGAAGAATTTTATTCTGCTCCTCCAGCTAGAACAATTGCATTAGGTGTAAATATTAATTTCTAATTATAATAAAAAATGAAAGTCAATAAACTAATTATATATTCATTACTTGCAGCTATTTTTGTTAGTTGTGAGAGCGAATTAGAAGTAGATCCTAGACAAAGAGAGGATGCTACAGTAACTTTAAGCACAGAAAGCGGAATAACCAATATACTTACAGGTACCTATGCTATTGCCGCTACTGGTGATCTTTATGGAGGTACAGTTCAAGTTTCTGGTGACTTACTTGCTCAAACAGGAGTTACAGGTACTACAGATTTAAGATGGAGAGGTACTTTTGTTCCTTTTAGACAGATGTACACTAAAACAATGCTTGTAGATAATGGTTTTGCTCAAAACATTTGGGCAAGAGGTTATGAGATAATCAACGCTTCAAATATTGTAATCGAAAACATCGATAAAGTTGCAGATCCTGCTAAACAAACAAGAATGATAGCTGAGGCTAATTTCTTAAAATCTTTAGCTTATTTCGATTTAGTTCGCTTTTTTGCAAAACCATACGAAGCTGGCAAAACAAATAGTCAATTAGGAGTTATAATCAGAGACAAAGCAATCTATGATTATACTAAAGATTATTCTAAAGAAAGAAGCACTGTTGAAGAAGTTTATGCACTAGTTATAGCAGGTTTAAACAAAGCCTATACCGATCTTCCTGCAGACAACAGTTTTTACGCAAATAAATACGCAGCAAAAGCGCTTTTAGCTAGAGTATATTTACAAATGCAAAACTACCCAGCAGCAAGAGATGCAGCTAATGATGTAATTACTAACAGTAGCGCAAAATTGATGGCAACTTATAAAGAAGCATTTAACCACGATGTTAATCAAGCTGAAGATATTTTTGCAATTCAAATTACAAATCAAACTGGAACAAATAACATGATTACTTTTTATGCTTCAGGTATAAATGGTGGACGTGGTGGTGATATTGAATTAAGAACTACTTATTTAAACAAATTTGACGATGTTAATGACGAAAGAAGAAACTTCAATTACATTAACTCAGTAAATGGTCGTAGACTTTCTTCAAAATACACCAATCAGTTTGGTGATGTTCCACTAATTCGTTTAGCAGAAATGTATTTGATTCGTGCTGAAGCAAATTTACAAGCCGGAACAACTGTTGGAGACACTCCTCTTAATGATATTAATAGATTAAGAACTAGAGCAAAAGCAACATTGTTTACCACTGTTACCCTAGCAAATATTCTTCGTGAAAGAGAGCTAGAATTAGGCATGGAAGGTTTCAGAATTCATGATATCAAAAGAACTAAAGGCTCTATAAGTTCTTCTTATGCATGGGATTCAGATTTACTAGTTTTCCCTATACCTCTTAGAGAGACAAACGTAAACACTCTAATCACTCAAAATCCTGGATACTAATAATTTCTTGATTTAGTTAAATGAAACCACTCCAAATTTGGAGTGGTTTTTTTATTGCTTAAATTTAATGCCAACTTAGTGAGATTATAAAAACTCTAAGAATCATTCATTCCTTCCATCTAAAAAAATTAAGTTACACATCGCTGGTTACATTCAAATTTGGAACAGAGAAAACAATATATAATGGTTCCGATTTACAAAAATGAATTGCGATAAATTTCCAATTAACTTTGAGTTTAAATATAATCTATAGTTCTTTACAGCTTTTTTACCAACTATTTTAAACTATACTATCTTAAATACTTTACTTCTTTTATTCAATATTTTTACCATTTAAGATTTGAGTTTAAACCAAAAAAAAAGACTTAAAATCAAAACGATTTTAAGCCTTTTCAACTAAATCAACATATATAAAAAAAACCTACTTACTCAATGGGTAAAACTAATGTGGAAGTAACAGCCTCCAACACCTGAAATGCCGTCTCTGCCATTTTATTCCCTTTGGTATCCAATAAAGGATTCACCTCAACTACTTCAATACAAACTACTTTTTTGGTTTTAATAATTTGATCTATTATTGCAATTACTTCATATTGATCAAATCCTTTGGCTACTGGTGTTCCGGTTCCATACGAAATCAAGTCACAATCCATAGAATCAACATCAAAGGATATATATAAAACTTCACAATGAGACAGCTTTACCAAAGCTTCTGCCACACAAGTTTCTAAACCTCTATAACGTACTTCGTCTACTTTATAATTGCGAATAGACAGTCGTTCCATTTGTTGATCTTCTGCTTCTTCGGTATCGCGAACTCCAAAATACACCAAATTTTCTGGCTGAATTTTAGGTCCTTTGTACCCTATCCTCTTCATTTCTTCCCAATACTTTTGAGTATCAGGGTCGACAGCATTTGTTTTGGATTCTAAATTATCATTTGCCAATGCTGCCGCCAAAGGCATTCCGTGAATATTCCCAGAAGGTGACGTATAAGGCGAATGCAAATCGGCGTGGGCATCAATCCAAATCACCCCAACATTTTGCTCTGGAAATGCAGATTTTATCCCACTAATGGTACCTAAAGCCGAAGAGTGGTCTCCTGAAAGCACAATAGGAAAATAATCCTTTAAGTTTTTCTGAATCGAGTTGTTCAAACGAATACACTGCTCCACTACGTGTTCAATACGCTTGGCTACTGTACTTCTATCTTTATCATAAATTGACTCGTTGTGCGTTTTAATATCTTCAAAAGGAAACTGGTTAAAATAATCACTTCCTTGATTGATGGCTGCAATTTCAATAGCGTCTACCCCTAAATCAGAGCCACGAGTACCCGCTCCGATATCGGATCTATTTTTAATTAATTTAATAGGCTTCATACAACTTCCTAGATAAAGTCATTTAACGCTTTTTCAATAATCGCTAAACACTCTTGAATTTGCTCTTCGGTAATAACCAAAGGTGGTGCAAAACGAATTTTGTTCCCGTGAGTTGGTTTGGCCAACAAACCATAATCTCTAAATCGTAAACAAATATCCCAAGCCAAATCAGAATCTTCATCGCTGTTGATGACAATAGCATTCAACAAACCTTTTCCTCTCACCAAAGCAATCAAAGGATTTTTGGCAGCTATATCATTTAAACCTTGTCTAAGTATGTTTCCTAAACGATCTGCGTTAGCAGCCAAATTCTCATCTTTTATCACTTCCAAAGCAGCAATAGCCACGGCAGCAGCCACTGGATTTCCACCAAAAGTAGACCCGTGTTGCCCTGGTTTAATCACATTCATAATCTCATTATTGGCCAAAACTGCCGATACTGGATACACTCCGCCAGAAATGGCTTTTCCTAGAATAAGAATATCTGGTTTTATCTCAGGTGTTTTTTCACACCCTTTTTCACAAGAACAATTTCCGCAAGTAGCCAATAAACGACCTGTACGAGCGATTCCTGTTTGTACTTCATCGGCAATGAAAAGAGCATTATGCGCTTCACAAAGTGCTTTAGCTTTAGCCAAATACCCTTCAGAAGGCACATATACTCCTGCTTCACCTTGGATAGGCTCCACTAAAAAACCAGCAATATTAGGTGAAGATTGCAACGCTTTTTCTAATGCATCGATATCATCATAAGGTATTCTGATAAAACCTTCGGTGAATGGACCAAAACTTTTACGCGCTCCTTCATCATTAGAAAAAGAGATAATAGTAGTAGTTCTTCCGTGGAAATTATTTTCGCAAACAATCACTTGTGCTTGATTTTCAGGAATACCTTTCACTTCATACGCCCATTTACGACATAATTTTAAAGCCGTCTCTACTGCTTCAGCTCCTGTGTTCATTGGTAAAACTTTGTCAAAGCCGAAATAATCCGTAATATATTCTTCGAATACGCCTAATTTATCATTGTGAAAAGCACGAGAAGTTAAGGTCAACTTTTGAGCTTGCTCTACCATTGCTCCAACAATTTTTGGATGACAATGTCCTTGATTCACGGCTGAATAAGCAGAAAGAAAATCAAAGTATTTTTTCCCATCAACATCCCAGACATAAACTCCTTCCCCTCGCTCTAAAACTACCGGTAACGGATGATAATTATGTGCGCCGTATTGGTCTTCTTTTGCAATCAAAACTTCAGATTTTGAAGAGAGAATTTGTTCTGTATGTATCATTTTATAGGTCTTTAATTAATATTTATGAGACAAAAGTAATATAATTAATTTAAATATTTCTAAAAAAAGTAAATTTTGACTCATTTTTTTCTTTAAAAAAATATTTTTTTGTTTTTTTTGCACTTATTAAAGTCATTTTGTTATTTTTGAAATCGAATTAACGCTTTCATTTTGAAATGAAATAAAAATAATTACTTTTATAAATGAAATAAAAAGTGATTTTAACTTAAAAATACATTTAAAAATGGAAGTATTAGACGAATTTGACATCAATATTATTAAGGAATTAGAGAAAGATGGTAGAATGGCTTTTTCTGCTATTGCCACTAGTCTCAAAATTTCGAATACGATGGTGCATCAACGAATCAACCGATTAATTGACCAAGGAGTAATTACTGGAATCAAACCCGTAATTAACGAGAAAAAAATTGGTTATGACTGGGGTGCTTTTACCGGTATTACCTTAAATAAAGATGCCGATTCAAAAAGAGTTATTGACGAATTGAAAGAAATTCCAGAGATAACCGAATGTTATTTTATTACTGGCTCCTTCACCTTATATATAAAGTTGATTGCAAAAGATCACGAACATATGAGAAAATTGCTGTATGAAAAAATAGATAACATTCCAGGTATAGCCAAAACCGATTCTATAATCGAGTTAGGTTGTGCCTTTAAGCGCAATGTAACCTTATAAACCACTCAATAATGTTCCCTGATTTTCTAACCAAACCAACCAAAAATGGCGTTTTACTAGCTTCTTCTTTTCTTTTATCATTCAGTTTACTGGCTTGTAGTAGTGATTCTAACGAATCCGAAAAACCAACTCCAACCCCTACTACCTACACTCCTATCCCCTCTTCAATAGGAATCGTGGGAGACCCGAAAGATGTTACAGTAACGACTAGTGCTGGGACAGTTTTAATGGGAGGTTCTACTGATGTAGACAGTGCAATGAAATGGATGATTAACAAAAGTATCGGAGGAGATGTAGTAATCATTAGAGCATCAGGGGCAACAGGTTACAATCAATACTTATACGATTTAGTAAAAGTAAATGGCATCCGCCAAGTAAATTCTGTTGAAACCTTACTTATAAATAGTGTAGAACTTGCCAACAATCCAAAAGTAGCGGAACGCATCAAAGAAGCTGAAATGCTATTCATTGCTGGCGGAGACCAAGCCAATTATATTCGATTTTGGAGAAATACTCCTGTAGAAGAAGCACTGAATTACCTAATTAATGTAAAAAAAGTACCCGTTGGCGGAACTAGTGCAGGTTGCGCTATTCTTGGTGAAGCTGTATTTACCGCCGAAAACAACACCATAACTTCCGAGGAAGCGCTTTTAAATCCTTTCAATTCAAAAATTACTTTAGCAAAAAGTGATTTTATCAACAATCCTTTTCTTAAAAATACAATTACCGACACCCATTATAACAACCCTGATAGAAAAGGTAGACAAATCACTTTTCTAGCACGTTTAGCTACTGAATTTAACTGGCAACAACCCAAAGGAATTGGGGTGCAAGAAGAAACAGCCGTTTGTATTGACGAAAACGGTAAAGCGGTAGTTTATGGAACTGGTTTTGCTTATTTTTTGAAAGCCAGTAGCGAAAAACCTGAAAAATGTGTAGCAGGAAGCAAGCTCAATTGGATAAATAACAAGAAAGCCATTCAAGCCTACCTAATTGGAGGAAAAGAAACTGGAAATGGTTCTTTTGATTTGACCAATTGGACCACTGTTTCTGGTGGAATTTATCAAAACATGTACGTTACTGACGGTATTCTTTCTATAGAATAGCCCTACCACTCTATTCCTTCTTGAATATTTTTTTACTATTAATACCATTTATTATGCAATTGCCAAAAGTAAGACTAAACCAACTTTTTATTACCCTACTTTTACTATCAACCACTATAGTTGAAGCTCAAAAAAACAAAGGAAAATTATTCATCATCGGCGGCGGAAAACGCTCTGATGTATTGATGAATCAGATGCTAAAAGTAGCTGATTTAAAAACCAAAGATTTTATTGTAGTGCTTCCAATGTCGAGTGAAGAACCTGATAGTGCCTATATTTATTTCAAAAAACAGTTAAGCAAATTAACCCCACATCCTATCGTGATGCTCAATTTTGACAAAACCAGTAGTCAAAATAAAGTTCTTACCGATTCGCTTCAAAAAGCCAAACTCATTTTCATAAGCGGTGGCGACCAAACCCGTTTTATGGGAGTCGTTCGAGGAACTCCAATATTTGATGCCATTCACAAAGCGCATCAAAACGGCAGTACGATTGCAGGAACTAGCGCTGGTGCAGCTGTGATGTGCGAAAATATGATTACTGGCAACCAAAAATTAGAAACCAAATACACCGAGACCTTTGACAACATCCGTTATGATAATCTTGAAATCAACTCAGGTTTAGGCTTAGTAAAAAACGTTATTATTGACCAACATTTTCTAAAAAGAAGTCGTTATAATCGTTTACTGACAGGCTTAGTTGATTTTCCAAATCACATTGGTATTGGAATTGACGAAAGTACTGCCATTGTCGTGAGAGACAAAAACATAGAAGTGGTAGGTGAAAGCGAAGTCATCGTGGTTAAAAATCCTAAAGAAATCAAGAAAGCGCCAAAGAATCATCTCGTGAGCATCAAATCTTTAGAAATGAGCGTTTTGATTGAAGGTCAAAAATTTAATATTCAATAAAATGAAAACACAACACTATTGGGCGATTGTTTGGTTGCTACTATTGAGTCCAATGACTTCGATTTGGGCACAACAATTAACGGCTTCAGAAGTAAAACGAATGGAGCAACAGGCCAAACAAGTCACCATCATCAGAGACAATTGGGGCATTGCCCACGTGTACGGAAAAACCGATGCTGATGCTGTTTTTGGTATGCTGTATGCGCAATGTGAGGACGACTTTAAGCGTGTCGAGATGAACTATATTGATAAGTTAGGTCGCTTGGCAGAAATAAAAGGAGAAGGCGTTTTGTACAACGATTTGGAAACCCGCTTGCTTATTGACGCAGAAGAAGCCAAAGCCGATTACAAAAAAGCGGCACCTTGGCTCAAAAAATTAATGAATAGTTATGCCGATGCCATCAACTATTACTTGTACAAGCATCCTGAAGTGAAACCATTATTACTAACTCGTTTTGAACCTTGGTTTCCTTTACTTTGGACCGATGGCAGTATTGGCGCAATCAGCACCGCCGATTTAAGCACGGGCGAACTGAAAGCTTTTTACTCTGGCAACAACGACAAAGTAGCTTACATTGAAAGAGATGTAAATGTGCAAACAGGCTCTAATGGATTTGCTATTGCTCCTTCAAAATCGGTGACGGGTAATGCGCTTTTGTACATCAATCCACACACTACTTTTTATTTCAGACCCGAAATCCAAATCAGTAGCCAAGAGGGATTGAACGCTTACGGAGCGGTGACTTGGGGACAGTTTTTTATTTACCAAGGTTTTAATGAAAACTGTGGCTGGATGCATACTTCTTCAAATGTAGACGTGGCCGATATGTATGCAGAAAAAATAGTCGACCAAAAAGGAAAATTATTTTATGAATACGATGGTAAATTATTGCCAGTAAAAGAAAAAAATATCATTCTTAAGTATTTGGATAAAGGACAAATGGCTTCCAAAACCATCAAGACCTATTTTACGATTCACGGTCCGATTATGGGTAAGCGAGACGGAAAATGGATTAGTTTAAAATCCAAAAACCGCAATATGGAAAGTTTGGTGCAAAGTTGGGTGAGAACCAAATCCAAAGATTTCAACGACTACCAAAAAGCGATGGATTTAAAAGCCAATACGTCTAACAATACGGTCTATGCCGACAACAAAGGAAACATTGCTTATTGGCACGGGAACTTTATTCCGATGCGCGACAAAAGTCTCAATTGGGCAAAAGTAGTCGATGGCACCACCTCCAAAACCCAATGGAAAGGTTTGCATCCAGTGTCTGAAACCGTGCATTTGTACAACCCAAGTAACGGGTGGCTCCAAAATTGCAACTCTACACCCTATTCTGTAGCTGGCAATAATAGCCCGAAAGAATCCAACTATTTGCCATATATGGCTCCTGACGGGGAAAACTTTAGAGGAATCAATGCCGTTCGTATTTTTAGCCAAGACAAAAAATACACCTTAGACAATTTGATTGCGGATGGCTACGACACCAAATTGTCAGCTTTTGAAGTGTTACTTCCTGCTTTGATTGCCAATTTTCAAAAAGACGCTCAAGCTCAAGAACCCAAATTCAAAGATTTGGAAGCTCCTATTCAAGTGTTGAAAAATTGGAATTATTACTCCAATATAAATTCTGTGGCGACTACCTTGGCCAATGAATGGGCGTTCAAACTGAATCCAATTTTACAAAAAGTCTACATCGACGAAGGCGAAAAAGACCAAGTAGAAAATATGACCGAGTTTGCCAAAACTGCTGGCATTAATGATATGCTACCACAATTGCGAGAAGTTATACAAGAACTACAAACTAAATTTGGAAAATGGGAAATTCCGTGGGGCGACATTAACCGTTTTCAACGTCCATCGGGAGACATAGACTTAACTTATGACGACAACCAAGAAAGTTTAGCAATGGGCACCGCTTCTGTATTGTGGGGAAGTTTACCTGCTTTCAAAAGTTCGTACCAAAACAACAGCAAAAAACGATATGGTTACAACGGCAACAGCTTTATTTGTGCGGTTGAATTTGGCTCAAAGATAAAAGCAAAATCTTTATTGGCAGGAGGAAATTCGGGCGACCCTAACTCGAAACACTTTTTTGACCAAGCCAAAATGTATCAAAACGCCCAATTCAAAGACGTTTTCTTTTACAAAGAAGACGTTCAAAAAAATGCTGAAAAAACCTATCATCCTGGTGAGTAATCCCAATCGATACTTCAAATGCCCTCGTAAATTTTTCACGAGGGTATTTTTTTTTGAGTAATATTACTGATATTTGTTAAAAACTAACCCTATGAGAAATATTACAGCCCTATTCTTGACGCTACTATTTTGTAGTCTATCAAGTAATGCTCAACTAAAAGCCATTTCCTATCAAGATGGCAATCAAAAACTAAACGGCTTTGCTATTCAACCCAAGAAAAAAAGCAGCCAAAAACCAGGAATTCTAATCCTTCCCGCGTGGAAAGGCATCGATGACCATTCCAAACAAACCGCTATCGAATTGTCAAATCTAGGGTATCACGCCTTTATTGCCGATATTTATGGAGAAGGAAATTATCCAAAAGACAATGCCGAAGCTGGAAAAAATGCGGGTTATTACAAAAAAAACACCGACTTGTACCAGAAAAGAATTAGCCTAGCCTTGGCGCAACTCATTCAATCTGGCGCCAATCCCGATAATATTGCAGTGATAGGTTTTTGCTTTGGTGGAACAGGCGCTTTGGAAGTTGCACGAGGCAATATGAACATCAAAGGAGTGGTATCCTTTCACGGCGGCTTAGGTAAAGATGCGACCCGCGCCACTACTCCAATCCAAGCTAAAGTTTTGGCTTGTCACGGTGCAGATGATCCTTTTGTTCCCAAAGAAGAAATTGCAGCCTTTCAACAAGAAATGCGCGATGCCAAAGCCGATTGGGAAATGATTTATTATGCCAATGCCGTGCACTCCTTTACCGATCCAAACGCAGGAAACGATAACTCCAGAGGAGCCGCTTACAATGAAAAAGCAGCAAAACGTTCCTTCGAACACATGCAACTTTTCTTAAACGAAATTTTAAAAAAATAAAACTTTTTACCGCAAATTCGCAAATTGAAACTATACCAACGAAAAAATAATTTGCGAATCTGCGTTAAATAAAATCCATAAAAATGATCCAAAAAGCACTAGTATGTGCTGTACTTGTTAGCCTTTCCTGTACAGCGCAAAACAAAACCAAAGCAGCACCCATTGAAAAATACCTGGCCACCATTACCCAAACCGACCTAAAAAAACACCTCACAATCGTTGCTTCCGACGAAATGGAAGGACGTGACACAGGAACCGAAGGCCAAAAAAAAGCCGGTCGCTATCTCATCGAACAATACAAGAAAAATGGTATTTCGTTTCCTGATGGTGCTACCGACTATTACCAAAAAGTACCCGCCGCCTTTATGAACACTCGTTACGGATCAAAACTCAATGACTCCGAAAACATTTGGGCCTTCATCAAAGGAACTGAAAAACCGGACGAAATCTTGGTCATTTCTGCCCATTACGACCATGTTGGCGTTAAAAATGGCGACGTTTACAACGGTGCCGACGACGATGGCTCAGGAACTGTGGCGCTTTTAGAAATCGCGCAAGCCTTTCAAATGGCAAAAAAACAAGGTCACGGTCCAAAACGTTCCATCTTAATTTTGCATGTTACAGGCGAAGAACACGGCTTACACGGCTCTCGTTTTTATGCCAAAAACCCATTATTTCCGTTAAAAAACACCATCGCCGACATCAATATTGACATGATTGGGCGTCGCGATTTTGACCATCCCAAAACCAACAATTACGTTTATGTCATTGGCGCCGATAGATTGTCGAGTCAACTGCACGACATCACTGTGGCAGCCAACGAAAAATACACCAAATTGGACTTGGATTTCAAATACAACGACAAGAAGGACCCCAATCATTTTTATGAGCGTTCCGACCATTATAACTTCGCTAAAAATGGCATCCCGTCGGTATTTTTGTTCAATGGCGTACACGAAGACTACCATAAAAAAACCGATGAAGTCAGCAAAATCGAGTTTGATGCCCTAGCCAAAAGAACCCAATTGGCCTTTGCTATGGCTTGGGAATTGGCCAACAGACCCGAACGCATCGTGGTAGACAAACCTTTACAATAGTTGCCTTCTAAGGAGCAGGAAAAACAGGCTCTTTTGCCAACATAGGTCCCGCCATCCGCTGTATCTTTGCTTTTTTAAAGAAAAAAAGCAAAGGATGCCGCTGCTGTCGGGGCTAAAAGGAAACATTTTTGATGATTTAAAAACAAAAAAATAAAGCGAAACGAACTTTCTTTTACCAAGCAATTAGGTTGCAATTAGAGAAAGTTTGTTTTGTCTATATAATAGTTGGCTATAATTTTAAAAAAAACAAGATTATGCAAAAAGTTATCGAAATAATTGAATATGAAAACGAAAGTCACAAAGTAGATTTCAAAAAAACAGAGTATATTTTAGGGAAAGATGCTAAAAAGAATGAAATTCTTAAAGACTTTTCTGCATTTACAAATCACTTATCTGATGAAGAAAAGTACATAATCATTGGTATAAAAGAAAATCAGGATAAAACAAAAGATGTTTTTGGAATTGAAAATCCAACTGATGAAGCTACATATCGTCAGTTTATCAATGAAAATATTGAACCTCAAGTAAATTTTGAATACAATAATTTTACCTACAAGGATAAAACTATTTCCTTTTTTAAGCTATTTGACAACAAAAACCGACCATACTTGTTTAAAAAAGAATGTAAAAATCCAATTAATACCAAAACCGAATTTAAGTATGGAGACGGATTTATTAGAGTTGGAACTTCAACCAACAAAATTGGAAGAAAAGAATTAGATGACATAATCGAGAGTAAAAAGAAATATAAAAATCGACAAGAAGACATCGATATTATTACACACATTGGAAAACCTTCTAGTAAAGAAATGGATAAATGGAATGTAAATTATCTTGATTTAAAATTGATTAATAAATCAAACAAATCAATTGATTTAGATATTGAAATATTTATTAAAAAATCAGAAGAATACACAATTTTATTAGAAGAAGATTTTTTACAGGAAATAAATAAAACTGAAAATAGCCAAGAACAAAAAAGCAATTTTTCACCAATAAACTATTCAGATAATTTTGTTTTTGGCAACCTTCATATTAACGCAGAAGAAAATAAAACTGAATTTATTTTTCAACGTAATCAATTAAAAAATAAGTTTGCTATATCTCTAAAACAAAATTCAGTTTGCGAAAATGTTTTCGATAAATCCATTATTGTCTTAGAAAAAAAATCTAATATAATAGAAGCTAAAGTTATAATTAGAAGTGATGATTTTACAAATGGAGCTTTAATCAAAAACATAACATTTAAAACGTAAAAAACATCATAAAACTAGCACCCACTCCACAAAGACTACCTAATTCGTCGCCCAAGCTGCGAATATCCCCGACTTTGCATAATTGTAGTTTAGTTTTTTTATCCAGACTAGAAAAAATAATTTAAAAAAAAAACGAAGTCCTTAGACTTAGAAGAGCACAGCCAATGCAACTAACTACCTTTCAAACATAAAAAGAAAAATAAGAAATGATAGAAGTTTTACGCAACCATATAACTAGCAGGCTTGGAAATGACATTGCCAATTTAGACAAGGTTCTTTCTTCTTTCAAACACATTAAAACGAAAAGAAACGAGCAACTTTTACAACAAGGCGAACCTTGTCAATACGTTTACTTTATTGCCAAAGGATGTTTGCAGATTTATGTTTACGACAAAGACTTCAACGAAACCACTAGGGACATTGTAATTGAAGACAATTGGTGTTCTGAACTTTTAAGTTTTGGAAGCGGCAAGCCAGCAACAGAAAATATTAGAACAGTTGAACCCTGTGAACTTTTTGCAATTGACAGACAATCTTTTCAAACAATGATGGAGACCGTTCCGCAGTTTGACAAAGTTTACAAACAAATCCTTGAAGCATCTTATGCGAACTCCGTTTATCGCATTAACACTTTTGTTGCTTTGACAGCATTGGAAAGGATAAAGTGGTTAATGGAATACCGCCCTTTGCTAATGACAAGACTTTCAAGCAAACTAATTGCTTCCTATTTAGGCATCAACAAAGACGTTTTTAGCCGACTTAAAACCAAATTATAAAACATCGACTTTTGTCATCATTCAAGGAAGTTTAATTGCTGAAATTTGAATCATTATTAACAATTAAACTTTCAAAAAATGACAGAGTATTTATTATTGTTTCGAAACGCAAGTGCCGACAATGGGTACTTAACAACTTCACAAGATATGGCTGAAGATATGCCCAAATGGCAATCTTGGATTGGCAGTATCGCAATGCAAGGAAAATTGGTTCATACAGCACCAGTCCATTATGACGCCTCAATCGTAACTAACAATCGCGTTGAAGTTGGTCCTCACAAAGAATCTGATAGTGTTTTAGTTTCAGGTTTTTTAATCTGTAAATCTGATAATTTAGAAGAAGTGCAAGAATGGAGCAAGACTTGCCCAATTTTTAAATATCCAAACAGTTCGGTAGAAATAAGACCACTTATACCTTTTCCAACAAATTAAACCTCATTACAATGGACAAGATTTTAAATTTAGGAAAATACATTTTTCCGCTCTCTTTTTTACTTTACGTGGGCTTGCACCTTGGCAAACCTGATGTTGGGGCTTCATTTGTGCCTGACTACATTCCATTTCCACTTTTTTGGAACTACTTCACTTTGGTGTGCATTCTACTATTTATCATAAGTGCTGTTATTGGTAAATACGACAAATTAGCTTATTCTCTAATGGCTTTGTATGTTATTTTAATGGCTATTTTGGTTCACTTACCTCGAGCAATGGGAAATGAATTAGGAACTGAAAATATGACTGCTGATTTAGCAAGGGAAAAAGAATTAGAAATGGTAAACTTTTTCAGAAATATAATGATAACAGGGGCGTTATTAGCTTTTGCTAAATTTGTTGCAAAAGACAAAAGAGTAATTGGATAATTAAAACGATATTTTGATTACCCACTTCACAAAGACTAACTAATTCGTTGAACCAGTTGTTAGAATATCTCGGACTCCCCGCGATTGTAGTTTAGATTTGTAATTCTTTAGGGTCAAAAGTCTCCCTACTATTTATTTGAAATTTTTCAATAGGAATGGGCTTTAGCCCATTCATTAAAATGTGTTTCTTATTCGGCTAAAGCCAATTTGGAGCAAATGCTAATTTAATTCCTCCAGATAAATCTGGAGGCAATTAAAAATGAAAAAACACTGTCCCAAGCTAAATTCCTTTCAGAAAGATTTTCTACTATAAAAAACACTTCACTCAAAAACATAGAAAAAGTATAGCCTTCACTACAAACCACAAAAAAAGCCTTGAATTTCTTCAAGGCTTTTTATTCTGGGTGGCTGACCGGGTTCGAACCGGCGACCCGCGGCACCACAAACCGCTACTCTAACCAGCTGAGCTACAACCACCATTTTGCTTAGCGGTTGCAAATATAGAACAATTGTTTGCTTCTGCAAAGATTTTTTCAAAAAAAATACTAGAATTTTACTTCAAATCACTTAAGCTATTGACAGCCAAATACCTTTCGGCAGTAAAACCTTCGGCGTGTTCGAGTCCTGTTAAACGTCCTAAATCACGGGAACGATAATTCAAGCTTTCCAAGAAGTTTTTACTCGAAATCGGTGATTCGGGTTCTTTGGAATTGGGGTCGTAAAACTGAGAACTATAGGCCAAAATAGCGGCTGTTTTTTGTTCTACATAACCTGTAATATCGACTACAAAATCTGGGACAATGTTTTTCCATTGCATATAATGGTATACTACTTTGGGACGCCACGCTTTTTGTTCTTCGCTATCTAAACTGGTCGCAATCCGAATCAATCCCGATAAAAAACAAGCATCTGAAACCAATTGGCTTCCTTTTGGATGGTCGATATGGCGGTCATCAACGGCGTTACACAACACGATTTCGGGTTGGTATTTGCGAATCATTTTTATGATTTCGAGTTGGTGTGCTTCGTCATTTACAAAAAAGCCATCTCGAAACGCTAGATTCTCTCGCACCGAAACGCCTAAAATAGCAGCGGCAGCGGCAGCTTCTTTGTCTCTAATCTCGGCTGAACCACGTGTACCCAACTCCCCTCTTGTCAAATCTACGATTCCAACTTTTTTCCCTAAAGCAACTTCTTTTAAAATTGTACCTGCGCAGCCCAACTCTACGTCGTCTGGATGCGCGCCAAAGGCTAATATATCTAGTTTCATATATGTAAAATTTATTTGTCAGTGGTCATATATGTTATCGCCTTATATTTATCTGTATTTACTTCAGCAAACTTATTACTAATGGCGATTTCATAAATTATTATTTAAACAGCTAAGACTGTTGTTGACTTTGTATGATTAAAATTTTCTCTTTTACCCAAATAACGACTCACAAAGCAGAATCCAAAAAATCACTTTGTTGCTCTCTAGCCCCGATGGTAGTGGCATCCTTTGTCTTTTTCCTTTAAAAAGGCAAAGATATAACGGACAGCGGGACTATTGTTGGCCAAGAAGCCTTTTGTTGCTGCTCCTCATCAAGCTACTTTTCCATTTTGCCTAAGACCCTTTTCATTGTCATCGATTTGTTGACAGTTTCCTGCCACTCGCTTTCGGGCACACTGTCTTTGGTAATCCCGCAACCCATATACAAGTGCACTTCTTGGTCCTCAACTTGCATACAACGCAAATTTACAAACAAATCGGAACTTGAATCGCTATTTAATTCGCCTAAAAAACCGGTGTAAAAACTGCGATTATAGGACTCGTTTTGTAGAATAAAATCTTTAGCAACTGCTGTTGGAAACCCACAAACTGCGGGAGTTGGATGCAATAAATGGATGATTTGCTGCAAGGTGTTTTCTTTTTTCCAACTGCCTTTGATATCGGTTCGGATATGGCAAATGGCGCCGGCTTGAATGGTATAAGGTTCCGAAATCTGCAAGTCATCGGTGTACGGTTGCAACTGCGAAACAATATAATCGGTTACCAATTGCTGCTCTTCTTTTTCTTTGGTAGGCCAAATCACGGTTTCGATATCTGATGCTTTTTGGGTTCCTGCCAAAGCAATCGTTTGGAAAGTACTACCGAAAGCCTTGAGTAATTGCTCGGGTGTAGCGCCTAACCAAAGACCAATCTCGGGGTGAAAAAAGCAATAAACAAAAGCCGTGGGATAGGTTTGAAGCAAACGCTCAAAAACGATATTTATGTCAAAATCTTGAATTTTCACTACTTCTTCTCGAGAAAGGACGACTTTTTGAAAAGCACCATTTTGAATAGCGGCAACTCCTGAAGCAACCAATTGTTCATACTGTCTCTGCTCCTTCTCCGTTGGATGACTAATTTCGGGTAATGGAATGGCTATGTCTTTCTTATCAAAAGAAAAGGAAAGGATTTCGGAGGCTGCTTTGGGGATGATGTAGTTTTTGTCACCATCAAAAGACGCAAAAACAAAACCTTCCTCTGTACAATCGTTTACTTCATACAATGTATCATCGGATTGAAAAAGACCTTTGAGTTGCGAAGTATTGGGTTTACGATAGACCACAAAAGGCAAACGCAATTGGTGGTGTTCGTTTATTTTGGAATATAGGATGTGCATAATAATTGCGCTGTTTTTTGCTATTTATATCTTATGCTACTAATGTAGATTTGAAATCTAAAAACTCTTTTTTGGCTTTAAAAAATGATTTAGACAAAACATCGTTATAATCGTGTATTGCTTTGAACAAAATTTCTAACTTACTATCGTGATATTCTTGACCAATGAAGTAAACCAAATCCTCTGCAGCATATTTTGAAAAATTATCTTGCATTTCTGGACTTAAAGCATCAGCATAATTATCATTTGCCAATACATCTTGAATCTGAATTTTGAATTCTTTTTCGATGACTTTTAATGCGGCTAAATTCTTCTCTATAACTTCAAATGGTGTTGTCTCATATAAAAACGCCGTATTATTAATCATCTTTACGTAAGTATCAAACTTGTTATCAAAATCTTTATCAATATTGGTAAAACTTGTATATAATTTTCTAAACTCCTCTTTCTTGCCTCTACTCTTTGCCACATCAAGAAAAAAGCTAAAAATCTTTTGATCATTTATGACAATCTCTTCTTTTATTTTGGTAAGCTCTTGTTCCAATTTATTTACTATTTCTCCACTTTCAGAGGCCAAAAATTGCTCTCCATCATAATCAAACCTTTTTACCACGATTTCCTTTTTCTCGATTTGCAAAAGCGTATTCTTATCATTTTCGAGTGCAAAAGCAGTATACACTAAATCTACTTTTTTATCATCAAACAAATCCTGATAACGAATATCAGAAGCTAAATCATTTATTTCCTCATCATTATCTTCAAAAGACACCGGCTGTTTGTTATCATAATAACCATTAAAAACCTCCGCAAAAGAATTAGAATGATAGTTTTTAGTAAAATCTTCTACAAAAGACTCCTTATCTTTTTTTACAACTGTGGTCTCATAATTCACCATTCCGAATAATTTGTCGGTAAACTTGGCTTCTAACTGATAAGAATCTGAGAATAAATTTCTTGCTGGTAGTATAGGTTTTCCCTCTTTAACAATATTGAGATGGTTTAATTGAGCTACTCTATCCTCTGTACTTGGATGTGTAGACAATTGATTGTTAAGTTTTAATTTACTTTTATTATATCTACTCAAATGATCAATATTTACCAATGGCAAATTGTTATCTATAGGTAGTTTGCTTTTTTGTGCTAAAAAATTCATTACAAATTGCTGCTGAGGATACAAATTATCAGTTACAATAGCATCAGGAACTTTTGTAGTATAATAGTCTAAAACTGCATTGTAAGAATGACTAGCCAAATCCAATCGCAACAAGGAAGTTATTAAGGGAGATGAACCTGTAACATTTGCAGCCACTTCATCTGCATGAAACTCCATCTCTCTTGACATTTTCAAATAATTGGTATTAACCACTTCATATACTTGCTTCAAAACCCACTGAATTCCCTCAACAATTTTTACGGCTAGAGAAACAAAAAAAGTAAAATAGGCGTTTACCCCTCCCCAACTTTTAATAAGTGTATTATACGAATCGTTTTCATAAAGCATATTGAAAATGATTTGGTTCACATTATACACATAACTTCCAACCTTCATGCTTCTCTGAGAAAAATGACCAAACTCGTGGGCTAAAATTGCTTTAAACTCAATATCTGAAACACTATTTACAAGTCCCATTCCTATTTGAAGATTCTTCTTTACAGGCAAAAACATACTCCAAAAACTAGAATCATAAAATACACAGGCATTCACCTCTGATGACAAATAAACTTTTTTAGGAAATTGAGTATCTACTTCTTGAACAATCTCATGAATTAGTTTAAAAAGCTTTGGCTCTTCGTTTTCTGTAATTTCAACCAAATGGGAACGATCAACTTCTTTCTTTGAGAATAAAAATTTAAACAGAAAAATCAAGATTAAAATTCCCATACTAAGTAAACCAGCACCAATCATAAATGTAATTAAGGCTGGCTTAACAATTATAATTTGAAACCCTGCATATGCAGCCAAAATAGTGATAGAAATACCTAAAACAATTAATAGAACATAAACAATTAGAAAAAAAACAATTGATAAAATGGCTTGAGTAGTCATTTTTTGAAAAGCTGATGAAACAGCAATAACTTTCTGGGACATAAAAAATTATAATAATTTAGTGGTAAAACTTACTTTTTCTCTTTCGACAAAACCATATTTGTCAATTTACATAAGGAAATCAAATTTCCGGCTTCGTCGGTAATTCTTATTTCCCATAAATGTACGGTTTTACCTTTATGAATAATTTTGGCGGTGCCGAAAACTACACCTTCGCGTATGCTTTTTAGATGATTGGCCGAGATTTCAATGCCACGAACTTCTTGTTCCTTAGGATTGATAAAAAAGTGAGAAGCCGCACTCCCAACACTCTCTGCCAAAGCCACTGAAGCTCCGCCGTGCAACAATCCCATAGGCTGATGTACTCTGGAATTGACTGGCATTTTGGCTACCAAAAAACCTTCGCCAGCATCAATGTATTCTATATTTAAGGTCTCCATCAACGTATTCTTCGAAAAGTCATTGCAAAATTGGAGCATTTTTTCTTTGTCTATTTCCATTGTCATTATATTTCCCGTAAAAATAAGCGAACTAATTGGTCAGTACAAACCTATCTCTGTTTTTTAATATAATTGACTAGATTTAAACGCAACAGCCATCACCATCAAATTTGTGGGATTTGCGATGGCATATTCTAATTAATCGCTATTTTTACCAAAAAAATAAGAAATGCGCTCCATTGCTACTGTTTTTATTCTTGGAATTATACTGCTGCTGGGTTCTTGCCGAGCTGATTTTGAAACTGTGGCTAGCACGGGCGATTTGAAATTTTCTAAGGATACGGTGTATTTGGACACGGTTTTTACCAATACTGGTTCGAGTACGTACCAACTAAAAGTCTATAATAAAAGTAAAAACGACATCAACATTCCGATTATTCAATTCGAGAAAGGACTCAATTCGAAATACCGAATGACCGTAGATGGACAGCAAGGAACTGCGGGTAAGATTTTCAAAGACATTACGTTGTTGGCCAAAGACAGCTTGTATATTTTCATCGAAACCACAGCAAGTATCGCTGATGCTAACCCTACTGATTTTTTGTATACCGATAAAATTCAATTTGATAGTGGCGCCAATTTACAAACGGTTGAATTGGTTACGCTAATTCAAAATGCTATTTTTCTTTATCCACAGCGATTCGCGGATGGCACAACCGAAACACTGCCAATTGGCAATGAAAAAATAGAAGGTTTTTATTTGGACGAAAATGATGCAATCAACGGTAATGAGTTGCATTTTACCAAAACAAAGCCCTATGTTATTTATGGTTATGCCGCAGTTCCTTCGGGAAAAACAGCTGTTTTTGATGCAGGTGCTCGAGTGCATTTTCACGCCAATTCTGGATTGATTGTTGCCAATCAAGGAAGCCTTCAAATCAACGGAACTACCTCAACCACGAATGCTTTAGAAAATGAAGTCATTTTTGAAGGCAATCGCTTAGAGCCCGGATTTTCGAATGTAGCAGGACAATGGGGAGCGTTATGGCTAACCAACGGAAGCACCAATAACCGCATCAACCATTTGACTATAAAAAATTCAACCATCGGACTTTTGATTCAAAATAACGATGGAACTACAGTACAACTAAAAAATACTCAAATCTATAATTCAAGTAACTACGGCATTCTGGCTCAAACGGGAAAAATCGTAGGCGAAAATGTTGTAATAAATAATGCAGGTGTAGCGAGTTTGGCTTGTTTGTATGGCGGAGAATATCATTTTACGCATTCTACTTTCAATAACAATTGGAACAGTTCTTCACAAGTTGCAGTTTTGGTCAGCAACTTTATTACTGGCGCCGTTCCTGAATCTAAAGATTTGACGCAAGCTACTTTTAATAACTGTATCATTTACGGCTCTTACTCTAATGAAATGCTGTTGAATAAAAAAGCTACTTCAGTTTTCAATTATCAATTCAATCATTGTTTGCTTAAATTCAACAATAGCAGTAATTCATTTACAAATGACCCTTTGTACCAATTTGAGACGGATGCCACTCACTACAGTGGGATAATTTTAAACAAAGACCCTAAATTTTTCAAAGTAAATCAGAACCAACTCAACATTGACAATACTTCGGCGGCTTTTGCCAAAGGGAATACTAGTTATTTAATTCCATTGGACATTTTAGGAACAAGCAGAACCCTGCCACCTGATTTGGGTGCTTATCAAAATAAAGCGTTTCCGAAAACCAATTAATTCTACCATTTTTTAAGGTATCTCGTCATCAGCATGTAGTTATGCAGATGATGCAACTACTTATGCTTTTACGTCAGCACTTTTTTTGAGGATATATTGATAGCTATCCAATTACTCAAAAATTAACTTTATATCATACTTCATTAAAAAATAAGAAAAACCATATTTATATTACTATTTCTTAACATAATGTATAACAAAAAAAGCTATTTTTGTTATTAAACCTAGATTATAATATTGAAAACCAAACACATAAAACCCTAATCTATTAACTTAACTAAAACTTTCACTTATGAAAAAACTCTACGTTTTACTTCTTATTCTTTCGTCTTCGATTGGATTTGGACAAATTCCATCTGGTTATTACAACACTGCGACTGGTACTGGCTATACGCTAAAAACGCAACTGTACAACATCATCAAAGGCCACACCGACAATGGTTACGCTGGACTGTACACCACTTATCAAACCTCTGACATCGATTCTTTTTATGAAAATGATGGAACTATTTTAGATATGTATTCCGAAAAACCTTCTGGTACAGACCCTTACAATTACAGTTCGGGATCGACGCAAAGATGTGGTACTTACTCAGTTGAAGGCGATTGCTACAATAGAGAACATATTATCCCACAATCTACCTTTAACTCTGCTGCACCAATGGTTTCTGATGCACATTTCATTACTCCTACTGACGGAAAAGTAAACGGACAACGTTCCAATTACCCACACGGTAATGTAGCAACTGCAACTTGGACTTCTTTGAACGGAGGGAAATTGGGTTCGAGTGGTGTATCTGGGTATAGCGGAACTGTTTTTGAGCCAATAAATGATTTCAAAGGTGATATTGCAAGAATGTATTTCTACTTTGCCACTCGATACGAAAATACCGTAGCGGGCTATTCCTTTGCAATGTTTGATGGTTCTAGCAACAAAGTTTTTACTACCGCCTTTTTAAATCAACTATTAGCTTGGCACAATCAAGACCCAGTAAGCGCGAGAGAAATAGCCCGAAACAACGCTATTTATGCTAGACAAAATAACCGTAACCCCTATATAGACCATCCTGAATATGTACAAGCTATTTGGGGATCCGCTCCTTCTTCTGATACGCAAGCACCAACTATTCCAACCAATTTAACAGCCTCTGCTATTACAGCTACTTCTGTTTCATTAAATTGGACTGCTTCAACAGACAATGTGGGAGTAACTGGGTATGCTATTTATATGAACAACACTCTCAAAACTACTGTTACTGGCACAACTGCCTCTATAACAGGATTGACTGCTTCTACCGCTTACTCTTTTTATGTAGTTGCAAAAGACGCTGCAGGAAATAGTTCAACAAAAAGTACTACCATTACAGCAACAACTAGTAGCGGCGGAACAGTAGCAACCGATTTACTTTTTTCTGAATATATAGAAGGTTCATCGAACAACAAAGCATTAGAAATTGCCAATAACACTGGAGCGGCAGTAAACTTATCGAGCTATACCATCAAAAAACAAACCAATGGTGCCGGAGCTTGGAGCACGGGACTAACTTTGTCAGGAACATTAACAAGTGGTAGTAAATTTACCATAGTGAATAGTTCTATCACATCCACTTGCTATCCTAAAACATCTGCCAATATTTCAACAGCCGCAACCGAATTGACCTTTAACGGAAATGATGCTGTAGGTTTGTTCAAAAATGGAGTATTGATAGATATCATTGGGACTTTTAATGGAGGAACGGCTAATTTCGCTGCCGATGTAACCTTGAGAAGAAAAGCAACTGTAACATCACCCAGCACAACCTTTAATCTTTCAAGCCAATGGGATTCATTCACAACAGACACTTGCAACAACCTTGGTAGCAAAACAAGCACTAAAGTGAACAAAGAAGAAGTAACTGATATCGATGCAATTTCAATTTACCCCAATCCTTCTCACGGTGATTTTACGATTAATTACAACAATTCTAACAAAAATTATTCTGTTCAGCTTATCTCATTGTTGGGACAAATCATTTTTGAAAAAGAAAACATTACGCAACCTTCGGTGACCCTAAACACTATTCCAAAAGGATTTTATTTGGTCAAAATAGAAGACGCTACACAAACTATCTACAAAAAGATAATTATCAACTAATTACAACCAGTTCCAATATGAAAAACGACACAATTGTGTCGTTTTTTTTTGCTGTCTGAATTGTTTGTACCTATGAATAATATGTAAAACATATCTCATTAACTTAAATATTTCTTAACCTAGGTTCCATTTGTAAAGAATAGCTTTACAAACTTTTAAACATTTTATCCCATTTCACATTATGAAACAAATCTACTCCCTACTTTTTTTAGTCCTCTTTTCAGCGAGTTTTGCCCAAGCTCCAGCTGGATATTATTCCACCGCAACAGGTACAGGCTACACGCTAAAAACCCAATTGTACAACATTATTAAAGACCATACTGTTATTGATTATGCAGGGTTATATGTCACCTATCAAACTTCTGACATTGACAATTTTTTCGAAAAGGATGGTTCCGTTTTAGATATGTATTCGGAGAATCCTGCAGGAACAGACCCTTATAACTACAGCATTGCAGCCACTCAAAGATGTGGTAATTATACTAACGAAGGTGATTGTTATAACAGAGAACACATTATTCCGCAATCCGTTTTTAATGAACTTTCACCAATGGTTTCTGATGCACATTTTATTACGCCAACCGATGGAAAAGTAAACGGAATCCGTTCTAACTATCCGCATTCAGTTGTAGTAACGCCTTCGCAAACTACCTTAAATGGAAGCAAACTGGGAACAAGCACAACAGCCGGTTACAGCGGATTGGTTTTTGAACCCATCGATGAATTCAAAGGAGATATTGCTAGAATGTATTTCTACTTTGCTACTCGATATGAAAATACCGTAGCAGGTTACAACTATGCGATGTTCAACAATACCAGCAATCAAGTTTTTACCACTGCTTTTTTAAATCAATTATTAGCTTGGCATAATCAAGACCCCGTAAGCGCAAGGGAAATTGCAAGAAACAACGCCATTTATGCCAGACAAAACAATAGAAATCCATTTATTGATAACCCAAACTATGTAACCGAAATTTGGAAAGCAGGCACTGTTGATACTGAAGCTCCAACTGCCCCAACCAATCTAGTAGTAACGGAAACTACGACCAATTCTGCAACTTTAACTTGGACTGCTTCAACAGATAATGTGGGAGTTACAGGCTATGATGTATATGTAAATGGTACTTTAAAAACTTCAGTAACTGGGGCAACCACAACCATCACTGGCCTAGCAGCGGAAACAACCTATACCTTTTATTTAATTGCTAGAGATGCTGATAGAAATGCTTCTGTGGCGAGTGCTTCGGTAACTGGAACTACGAAAGCGCCTGCCGCTGGAACAACCACTTGTGCTTCTGAAAATTTCGAAAATATGCCTGCTAATGCTACTTCTTATGCTGTAAGAACTTGGACAAATGGCGGAATCACTTGGACGGCAACCGATGCAAGAACCGACCAACCATTAAACAATAGAGCAATAATCATTAGAAACGGTTCCCTCACTTCCTCTACAGTAGCCAATGGAATCAAAGATTTGACAGTTACAACCAAACTAATTTACACAGGGACTGCTGGAACATTTAAACTCAATGTAAATGGTACCGAAGTAGGTACGATACCTTACAGCGCTACTGCTACAACTACAACAATTCCAAATATTAATATAACCGGAGATGTCGTAATCAGCATAACTGGAAACAGTACTACTTCAAACAGAGTACTATTTGATGACCTCTCTTGGAGTTGCAACACAATACTTGCAGTGGATGAATTAGAAAAAGAAAGTTTTGCGATTTATCCTAATCCTTCTAATGGAACGGTAAAAATCAATTTTGAAAATGCTAACGACAAACGCGACGTTATCATATTTTCAGTTTCGGGACAAAAAGTTTTTGAAAAAGAATACAACAACACAGCTGCTGCAACTGTAAATAATCTTCAAAAAGGGATTTATTTGGTCAAAGTCACAAAAGAAGGAAAATCAACAACCAAAAAGCTAATTGTAAATTAGATAACGATAAAATAATTTTATTTGAAGCGGCAGCAATTGCCGCTTTTTTTTTAGGCCTTAATTAACTAAATTTGCACCGCAATACAACAAACCCTACAACAATGATTCATTTCTTTGAAAACCAAAGTAACACTGTTTTTGCCGTACACACGCAGAACGAAATTTCGGCTCAAGACATCTCAAAACTCAACTGGCTATTTGCTGATGCCACTAAAATAGAAAAATCCGTCTTGTCAGATTTTTTTGTTGGACCACGCGCCACTATGATTACGCCTTGGAGTACCAACGCGGTTGAAATTACTCAAAATATGGGTATTTCTGGCATCATCAGAATAGAGGAATTTCAACGTGTTACCGAAGATTTTTCGGATTTTGACCCTATGCTTTCGCAAAAGTTTAGCGAACTCAATCAAGATATTTTTACCATCAATATCCAACCAGAACCTATATTGGAAATCGATGATATTGAAGGATACAACCAATCCGAAGGTTTGGCTTTGAGTCCAGAAGAAGTGGAGTACCTTTCTGATTTAGCAACCAAATTAGGTCGAAAATTAACCGACTCTGAGATTTTTGCGTTCTCGCAAGCAAATTCAGAGCACTGTCGTCACAAAATTTTCAACGGAACTTTTGTAATTGATGGTGAAGAAAAACCGACTTCTCTTTTCAAATTAATTAAGAAAACCTCAGAAACGAATCCAAACGATATTGTTTCTGCCTATAAAGATAATGTGGCTTTTGTAAAAGGACCAAAAGTGACACAATTTGCACCAAAAAGTGCCGATAAACCAGATTTTTACGAAGAAAAAGAATTTGACGCCGTACTTTCCTTAAAAGCTGAAACGCACAACTTCCCTACTACTGTGGAGCCTTTCAACGGAGCTGCTACAGGTTCAGGTGGAGAAATTCGTGACCGTTTGGCAGGAGGACAAGGTTCGTTGCCATTAGCAGGAACAGCGGTTTATATGACTGCGTATTCTCGATTAAACAATGAACATTCTTGGGAAAAAGGAATGGCAGAAAGACCTTGGTTGTACCAAACGCCAATGGATATTTTAATCAAAGCTTCGAATGGAGCTTCTGATTTTGGAAACAAATTTGGACAACCGTTGATTACGGGTTCTGTTTTGACTTTCGAACACCAAGAAAACAACCGTAAAATTGGCTACGACAAAGTCATTATGCAAGCGGGTGGAATTGGTTACGGAAAATTAGACCAAGCGATAAAAAAGAAACCTACAGCTGGCGATAAAATCGTTATTTTAGGTGGAGAAAACTATAGAATTGGAATGGGTGGTGCAGCGGTTTCTTCAGCTGACACAGGTGCTTTTGGCTCTGGAATTGAGTTGAACGCCGTACAACGTTCTAATCCAGAAATGCAAAAACGTGCCGCGAATGCCATTCGTGGACTGGTAGAAAGCGACCATAACCCTATCGTGTCAATTCACGACCACGGAGCAGGTGGACACCTCAACTGTCTTTCGGAATTAGTAGAAGAGACTGGTGGATTGATTGATTTGGATAAATTACCAGTAGGCGACCCAACGCTTTCTGCTAAGGAAATCATTGGTAACGAATCGCAAGAGCGTATGGGATTAGTGATTGGCGAAAAAGACATTGACACCTTACAGCGTATTGCCGATAGAGAACGTTCTCCAATGTACCAAGTTGGTGACGTAACGAACGACCATCGTTTTACTTTTGAATCCAAAACTACAGGAGTAAAACCTATGGATTATGCTTTGGAAGATTTCTTTGGAAGTTCTCCAAAAACGATAATGACAGACAAAAAAGTAGCTGTAAATTATACAGAACTAAATTATACTACTGAAAATATCCCGAACTATCTTAATCAAGTACTGCAATTAGAAGCGGTTGCTTGTAAAGACTGGTTAACGAATAAAGTAGACCGTTGTGTGGGAGGTCGCGTGGCCAAACAACAATGTGCTGGTCCATTGCAATTACCACTGAACAATGTGGGAGTTATGGCTTTGGATTTTAAAGGCAAAGAAGGAATTGCGACCACTGTAGGTCACTCGCCAGTAGCTTCGTTGATTGACCCTGTAGCAGGAACAAGAACTGCTATTGCAGAAGCACTTTCTAATATCGTTTGGGCTCCTTTAAAAGACGGTTTACAATCGGTTTCTTTATCGGCCAACTGGATGTGGGCTTGTAAAAACGAAGGTGAAGATGCTCGTTTGTACGAAGCAGTGCAAGCGTGTTCTGATTTCGCCATCGAATTAGGAATCAATATCCCAACGGGTAAAGATTCACTTTCAATGAAACAAAAATATCCTAACGACGAAGTTATTGCTCCAGGAACAGTGATTATTTCGGCAGCAGGAAATTGTACCAATATTACCAAAGTTGTTGAACCTGTTTTACAACGCAATGGTGGCAACATTTACTATTTGAACTTATCTCAAGATAGTTTCAAATTGGGAGGTTCTTCGTTTGCTCAAATTTTGAACAAAGTAGGAACCGATGTGCCAAGCATTACTAACGCAGCTTATTTTAAAACAGCTTTCAACACCTTACAAGACGCCATCAAAAACCGCCAAATCAAAGCGGGTCACGACGTGGGTAGCGGTGGTTTGATTACTACTTTATTAGAACTTTCGTTTGCCGAAGTAGACTTAGGTGCTACGTATGACTTGAGCGTTCTTGGTGAAGCGGATACAGTAAAAACATTATTTAATGAAAATATTGCAGTGGTTTTCCAAGCCGATGCAGCCATTGAAGCTCTTTTTGCCGCTCAAAAGGTTGAGATTTTCAAAATTGGAACGGTTACCGAAGGAGATTTAGTTACTATTC
Organism: Flavobacterium sp. RSSB_23; assembly: GCF_051547145.1. Taxonomy (NCBI): domain Bacteria; kingdom Pseudomonadati; phylum Bacteroidota; class Flavobacteriia; order Flavobacteriales; family Flavobacteriaceae; genus Flavobacterium; species Flavobacterium sp. RSSB_23. Next base: position 69,404 of record NZ_JBPTTO010000004.1, read on the forward strand.
AAAATAATGCAGATACGTTTACTTTTAACGTAAATGAAACAAGAGATACTTGGTTTAAAACATCGTATTTGTTAGACGCCAAACAATCTCGCAACGGAATGGCTGAAGCGCGTTATGCCAATTACAAAAACCAACCGTTAGACTATCAATTCCCAGCGCATTTTACAGGTAAAGCAGCTGTCATTTCGAGCGCAGTCGAGAGACCAAAAGCGGCAATTATCCGTGAAAAAGGAAGTAATTCCGAGCGTGAAATGGCAAACGCTATGTTCTTGGCTGGTTTTGATGTGAAAGATGTACATATGACCGATTTGATTTCGGGACGTGAGACATTGGAAGACATTCAGTTTATTGGTGCCGTGGGTGGTTTCTCTAACTCGGACGTTTTAGGCTCTGCCAAAGGTTGGGCGGGAGCTTTCTTGTACAACGAAAAAGCCAATACTGCATTGAAAAATTTCTTCAAACGTGAGGACACTTTATCTGTGGGGATTTGCAACGGTTGTCAGTTGTGGATGGAATTAGAATTAATCAATCCAGAACATAAAGTACACGGAAAAATGCACCACAATACTTCGAACAAACACGAAAGTATTTTTACCTCGGTAAAAGTGCAAAAAAACAACTCGGTGATGCTTTCTAGCTTAGAAGGTGCTACACTTGGGGTTTGGGTGTCACACGGTGAAGGAAAATTCCATTTACCAGAACAAGAAGCAAATTATAATATCGTAGCAAAATATGGTTACGAAGGCTATCCTTCTAACCCAAATGGTTCGGATTACAACACAGCTATGTTATGTGATGCTACCGGTCGTCACTTGGTGATGATGCCACATATTGAGCGTTCTATTTTCCCTTGGAACTGGGCACATTACCCAGACAACGGGCAAAAAGATGAAGTTTCGCCTTGGTTAGAAGCTTTTGTGAACGCAAGAAAATGGATTGAAAAACAATAAAACATTTTTTACTTTCTGTAAAAAGCTCATTCTAACTAGGAATGAGCTTTTTTTATCAAAAGTTGAAATGATAATGACAACAAAAAAGAAACCATAATTCCTCATAGCCCCGATGGCAGTGGCATCCTTTGCCGACGGGGTTCAGCGGGAAAGATATAACGAACAGCGGGACCCGTGACAACAAGAACCCCTTTTGTTGCTGCTCCTAATACATAAAAAAAATACTTTAACCCGAGCACGCCCTCGCTCATAATCTACCCTAAAACTAAACTAACCTACTTATGAAAAAAAAATCTTTATGGCTTATGGCGCTTTTGATGAGTGCTAGTGCCACTTTTGCTCAAATTAAAACGACAAAAATCAAGAATCAAAACACTGAACATTTCATTACTACCATTATCAATTATCCTATTGCGGGACTTTATGCGGTGCAAAAACAAGTTGAACCTATAACCGTTCTCAATGCCGACGGGACGGGAATGATGCAAAACGAGGATTTGGTAAAAGAACCGATTGTTTGGGGAATTGAATGTTCTGAATCTGGAATTCCGATTTTTAAAGAAGGATTTGACAGTGCAGCCTATTCGTTTTGGTACAAAAAAGCGAAGGCTACGGAGGGAGAAGAATGGACTTACCAGTCCTTTACGATTCATTTTAATAAAATGAAGATGTTTATTGCGGGTGAGCGCTTTAAGGAGTTTACAGAAGAAGAGTTAAAAAGGTAAAAAGTCAACTACTTGAAGGTCTTTTGTTTGAGGATTTGTTTTCAGCATAAAGAGCCTGAGTAATCGTTTTTAACACAAATTTTTCAATTTCAAGAAATCGATTTCGCTGAATACCAACTAATTAGTATTCAGAATAATAATTAGTTTTTAAAAACCTAAAAATGTTAGCATTTTTTATTTAATTTGCGAAAATTTCAATTCATTTATAATGGTAAATATCACACGCCTATTTGATTTTCCTTACTATCAATTAGAGAAATTCAACTCAATTCCCGATGCTTTAGTAACTAAGCAAAATGGAGTTTGGAACAAAACTTCAACCGAAGAGTACATTGCAAAAGCAAACACCATTTCTAGGGCTTTGATTAGAATGGGCATTCAAAAAAACGACAAAATTGCCATTATATCTTCCAATAATAGAACTGAATGGCATATTATGGATATTGGTGTACTCCAAACCGGAGCCCAAACCGTGCCTATTTATCCAACTATTGGCGAAGAAGACTACGAATACATTTTGAACCACTCTGGTTCTATATTGTGTTTTGTTTCGGATATTGAAGTCTACAATAAACTAAAAAACATTCAAGCGAACGTTCCGGCTTTGAAAGGAGTGTATTCTTTTAATGAGATTGAAGGTTGTGAAAATTGGTCTTCGCTATTGACTCTTGGTGCTGATTCAAGCAATCAAGATGTGGTAGAAGACCGCAAAAACAATGTGACCACTCAAGATTTGGCTACCATCATTTATACTTCTGGAACTACTGGAAAACCAAAAGGTGTAATGCTTTCGCACCAAAATATTGTTTCTAATGTATTGAACAGTGCGCCAAGAATTCCGTTTGAACCAGGAAAAAATACGGCTTTAAGCTTCTTACCTATTTGCCATATTTTTGAACGTATGATTTTGTACTTGTACCAATATTATGGTGTTTCGGTTTATTTTGGAGAATCGATTGAAAAAATTAGCGATAACATCAAAGAAGTACGTCCAAACGTAATTACAGCAGTTCCGCGTTTGCTAGAAAAAGTATACGATAAAATTTATGCCAAAGGAGCTGAACTAACTGGCATCAAAAAAGCTTTGTTCTTTTGGGCTATCAATTTAGGATTGCGTTACGAACCTTATGGAGCGAACGGATTCTGGTATGAATTCCAATTAAAAATAGCTCGAAAACTTATTTTCAGTAAATGGAAAGAAGGTTTGGGTGGTAATCTAGATTTAATGGTTTCAGGAAGTGCTGCTTTGCAACCGCGTTTGACAAGAGTGTTTGCTGCTGCCGAAATCCCAGTAATGGAAGGTTACGGATTAACAGAAACTTCGCCTGTAATCTCAGTAAACGATATGAGAAACAAAGGGTTTAAAATTGGCACAGTAGGTAAACTAATCGACGGTGTTGAAGTAAAAATTGCTGAAGATGGCGAAATTCTTTGCAAAGGTCCAAACGTAATGATGGGCTACTACAAAGATGAAGAAAAAACAAACGAAGCTTTAGCTAATGGCTATTTCCACACGGGAGACATTGGTAATATTGATGCTGAAGGTTTCTTGAAAATTACGGACCGTAAAAAAGAAATGTTCAAAACTTCTGGTGGAAAATACATTGCTCCACAATTGATTGAAAACACGATGAAACAATCTCGTTTTATTGAGCAAATAATGGTGATTGGCGATGGCGAAAAAATGCCAGCTGCTTTCATTCAGCCAAGTTTTGAATTCATCAAAGAATGGGAAAAACTACACGGAATTGAAGTAGGTAAAACCAATCAAGAAATCATCTCTAATCCAAAAGTAATTGCGCGTATTCAAGAAGAAGTAGACCACTTGAATGCTAAATTTGGAAATTGGGAAAAAATCAAACGCTTTGAGTTAACACCAGACGTTTGGTCTATTGATGGCGGTCAACTTACCCCTACCCTAAAACTTAGACGTAAAATTGTACTAGAAATGTACAAACCACTTTATGAGAAGATTTATGGTCAATCATAAAAATACGATTTGATAAAAAACGAAAAGTCCTGAATTAGTAATTCAGGACTTTTTTTTGGGCAATAGTTTTGGGATATTTTTCGAAAACATTTTTGTAGATTTCTCTCTCTTTTACTATTTTTCAATTGCTTTTCTTTTTGTTAGCAAAATCATAATGTATTGGCAAAAAAAATAATTTAACAACACCATAAACTCCTGAAAAACAAAGGAGTTTTTTTATTTTTATAAAAAAATTTAAAAAATAATATGCATGCATAGTATTTTTTATATATATTTGAAATCGATATAGTAAACTATGAAAGACAAAACAATTGATTATGTTTTAAGAGCAACATGGCAAGCAGTTTCTAGAATGTATAACGAAGAAGCTGCCAAATATGATGCAACAATGGCAACGGGATTTGCCTTATTGAGTATTGACAAAGAAGACGGAACACCATCGACAGCTTTAGGTCCTAGAATGGGAATGGAAGCAACGAGTTTGACCCGAACTTTGAAAACTATGGAAGAAAAGGGACTAATCTTCAGAAAGAAAAATCCAGACGACGGCAGAGGGGTTTTACTATATCTAACTCCTTTTGGAAAAGAAAAAAGAGAGCTTTCAAAAAATACAGTGCTAAAGTTTAATGAAACAGTTAAACAACATGTTTCGGAAGAAAAATTAGCCCACTTTATGGAGGTCGCCGAAATCATCAACGAATTGATTCATGAGAAAAGCATTTTCACAACTACTGAAAATGAATCCAATGAAGGCACAACAGTGATGAATGAAAACACACAACAGTAACTTACTGCTTAAAAAGCGACACCACAATCAAAAAATAAAATAAAAAAATAAATAGTAACTAAGTATGAAACGCACAATTAAAAAAGTCGCAGTAATCGGATCTGGAATTATGGGTTCTGGAATTGCTTGCCATTTTGCCAACATTGGTGTTGAAGTCTTGCTTTTGGATATTGTTCCAAGAGAATTGACGGATGCAGAAGCCAAAAAAGGATTAACTCTCGAAAGCAAAATCGTGAGAAACCGATTGGTAAATGATAGTTTAGCTACCGCTTTAAAATCAAAGCCCTCTCCTATTTACAATCAAAAATTCGCAAACCGTATCAGTACTGGAAACACTACAGATGATATGGCGAAAATTGCAGGTGTAGATTGGATTATCGAGGTAGTTGTTGAGCGTTTAGACATCAAAAAATTGGTTTTTGAACAAATTGAAAAATTCAGAAAACCAGGTACTTTGGTAACCTCAAACACTTCTGGTATTCCGATTCACTTCATGAGTGAAGGTCGTAGTGAAGATTTCCAAAAGCACTTCTGCGGAACTCACTTTTTTAACCCTGCGCGTTACTTGAAATTATTCGAAATCATTCCAGGTCCACAAACTTCAACAGAAGTTCTGGATTTCTTAACTGGATACGGTGAGAAATTCTTAGGAAAAACATCGGTTGTAGCCAAGGATACTCCAGCTTTTATCGGAAACAGAATTGGAATCTACGGAATCCAAAGTTTGTTTCACTTGGTAAAAGAATTGGGATTAACTATTGAAGAAGTTGATAAATTGACAGGACCAGTTATTGGTCGTCCAAAATCGGCTACCTTCAGAACGGTTGATGTTGTAGGACTAGATACTTTGGTACATGTGGCCAACGGAATCTACGAAAACTGCCCAACTGATGAGCAACATGAGTTGTTCAAACTACCAGATTTCGTCAACAAAATGATGGAAAACAAATGGTTGGGAAGTAAAACAGGGCAAGGTTTCTACAAAAAAGAAGGCAAAGAAATTTTATCTTTAGACTTAGACACTTTAGAATATCGTGCGGCAAAAAGAGCTTCTTTCGCAACTTTGGAATTGACAAAAACAATTGACAAGCCAATCAATAGATTTAAAGTTTTAGTAAAAGGAAAAGACAAAGCGGGTGAATTTTATAGAAAAAGTTTCGCTGGAATGTTTGCTTATGTTTCGAATAGAATTCCTGAAATATCAGATGAATTATACAAAATTGACGACGCTATGAAAGCTGGTTTTGGATGGGAAAATGGACCATTCGAAATTTGGGATGCCATAGGTGTTGAAAAAGGAATTGAAATCATGAAAGCTGAAGGTTTAGCACCTGCTGCTTGGGTTACCGAAATGATTGCTGCTGGAAATACTAGTTTTTATACTGTGAAAGAAGGGGCTACTTATTTTTACAATGTTCCAACAAAATCACAAACAAAAGTTCCTGGTCAGGATGCATTCATCATCTTGAACAACATACGCGAAACCAAAAAAGTATGGAGCAACAGTGGCGCCATTATTCAAGATTTGGGAGATGGTATCTTAAACTTAGAATTCCAATCTAAAATGAATACTATTGGTGGCGATGTATTGCAAGGAATCAACAAAGCAATCGATCTAGCCGAGAAAGAATACCAAGGTTTAGTAATTGGAAATCAAGCAGCAAACTTTTCTGTTGGAGCCAATATTGGAATGATCTTCATGATGGCTGTAGAGCAAGAATACGACGAATTAAACATGGCTATCAAAATGTTCCAAGATACTATGATGCGTGTACGTTACTCTGGAATTCCAGTAGTAGTTGCACCACACGGTATGACATTAGGTGGTGGTTGCGAAATGAGCTTACATGCTGACAAAGTTGTAGCTGCAGCTGAATCGTACATTGGATTAGTAGAATTTGGTGTAGGTGTAATTCCTGGTGGTGGTGGATCAAAAGAAATGGCGTTGAGAGCGTCTGATTTGTTCCGTAAAAACGACGTAGAATTGAACGTACTTCAAGAGTATTTCTTAACAGTGGCTATGGCCAAAGTATCTACATCTGCTTATGAAGCTTTTGATTTAGGTATTTTACAAAATGGCAAAGACATAGTGGTAGTCAACAAAGATCGTCAGATTGCTGAAGCTAAAAAACATGCTTTATTGATGGCCGAAGCTGGTTACACTCAACCTATTCGCAGAAAAGATGTAAAAGTATTAGGAAAACAAGCCTTGGGAATGTTCTTAGTTGGAACTGATCAAATGCAAGCTGGTAAATACATCTCTGAACACGATAAGAAAATTGCCAACAAACTGGCTTATGTAATGGCCGGTGGTGACTTATCTGAAGCGACCTTAGTATCTGAACAATACTTATTGGATATCGAAAGAGAAGCTTTCTTATCTCTTTGTACAGAAAGAAAGACATTGGAGAGAATTCAATTTATGTTAACTAAAGGGAAACCGTTGAGAAACTAGATTGAAGTACAAAGAATTAAGTATTAAGTATCAAGACCTTGAAATATGCATCAATTTGAGAAATTAAAGATTTGGCAAAAAGCAATGGATATAGCTGTAGATGTTTACAAAGTCACTTCAGAATTACCTTCTGATGAGAAATTTAACTTAACACATCAAATTAAAAAATGTGCCGTTTCTATTCCATCAAATATTGCTGAGGGCTCAGGAAGAAATTCAAATAATGAGTTTGTGCATTTTCTTGGTATTGCAAATGGTTCTACTTATGAATTAATAACTCAATTAATGATTTCAAAACGCTTAGAATTAATTGAAGAAGAAAAAATTACTCCAATCATCCATAATTTAGTTGAAGTGAGTAACATGAATTTTGCTCTTCAAAAATCTCTAAAAACTAATAACAAATAACGATTGGAAAATCTTAATACTTAATTCTCCAATCTTAATACTTTATAACAATGAAAACAGCATATATAGTAAAAGCTTATCGTACAGCCGTAGGAAAAGCACCAAAGGGAGTTTTTAGATTCAAACGCCCTGATGAATTAGCAGCAGAAACCATTCAGTACATGATGAATGAGTTGCCTGATTTTGACAAAACACGTATTGATGACGTAATGGTTGGAAATGCTATGCCAGAAGCTGAACAAGGTCTAAATGTCGGACGTTTGATTTCTTTAATGGGATTAAAAGTGAATGATGTACCAGGTGTAACCGTAAACAGATACTGTGCCTCTGGATTAGAAACTATCGGGATGGCAACAGCCAAAATTCAATCTGGAATGGCGCATTGCATCATTGCAGGTGGAGCTGAAAGTATGAGTTATATTCCAATGGGAGGTTACAAACCAACACCAGATTACAAAGTGGCTGCAGCTGGTCACGAAGATTACTACTGGGGAATGGGATTAACATCAGAAGCGGTGGCGAAACAATTCAACATTTCTCGTGCTGACCAAGATGAGTTTGCTTTTCAATCGCACAATAAAGCCTTAAAAGCTCAAGCAGAAGGAAAATTTGACAACCAAATTGTACCTATTACAGTTGAGCAAACTTTTATCAATGAAAATGGTAAAAAAGAAACCAAATCGTATATAGTCACTAAAGATGAAGGACCTAGAGCTGGTACTTCATTGGAAGCCTTGGCAGGTTTACGTCCTGTTTTTGCTGCCGATGGAAGTGTAACTGCTGGTAACTCTTCTCAAATGAGTGATGGTGCTGCTTTCGTTTTGGTGATGAGCGAAGAAATGGTAAAAGAATTAAACATTCAGCCGATTGCCCGTTTGGTAAACTTTGCTTCTGCAGGTGTAGAACCAAGAATTATGGGTATTGGTCCAGTAAAAGCCATTCCAAAAGCCTTAAAACAAGCAGGATTGACACTAAATGACATCGATTTGATTGAGCTAAATGAGGCTTTTGCTTCTCAAGCTTTAGCAGTAACTAGAGAACTCAATTTAAATCCTGAAATCATCAACGTGAATGGTGGAGCTATTGCTTTAGGTCACCCTCTAGGTTGTACAGGTGCTAAACTTTCGGTTCAATTATTCGACGAAATGAAACGCAGAGGCAACAAATACGGAATTGTTTCTATGTGCGTAGGTACAGGACAAGGAAGTGCAGGGATTTTTGAGTTGGTGTAAAAGCCCTCTATCCCTTCCTCTATGTAGGAATTAATATAATGCATTCAATTAAAAAAAAATAGTTTAACAATTTATACCCTACTTACCCCTAGTAGGAATTCCCATATAGCTTACTCCACCTTCGTGGTTTGGGTGCTTGGGTTAGGGGGCTACTATGAGCAATAAAACAAGAGGTGGTCAATTCATCGTAAAAGAAACAAAATGTGAAGATATTTTCACACCAGAAGATTTTAATGAAGAGCAGTTAATGATGCGTGACTCTGTAAAAGAGTTCGTAGACAAAGAATTATGGGCGCACAAAGATCGCTTTGAGAAAAAAGATTACGCTTACACCGAAGAAACTATGCGTAAAGCAGGTGAACTAGGTTTACTTGGCGTAGCTGTTCCAGAAGCTTACGGTGGTTTAGGAATGGGATTCGTATCGACTATGTTGGTTTGTGACTATATCTCTGGAGCTACTGGTTCATTTTCAACTGCATTTGGAGCACACACAGGTATTGGAACTATGCCAATAACATTGTATGGAACTGAAGAACAAAAATTAAAGTATGTTCCAAAGTTGGCTTCAGGTGAGTGGTTTGGTGCGTATTGTTTGACTGAGCCAGGAGCTGGATCAGATGCAAACTCAGGAAAAACAAAAGCAGTTTTATCTGAAGACGGAAAATATTATTCTATCACAGGACAAAAAATGTGGATTTCAAACGCAGGATTTTGTTCACTTTTCATTGTTTTCGCTAGAATTGGCGATGACAAAAACATTACAGGTTTCATCGTAGAAAACGATCCTGCTAACGGAATTTCTATGAATGAAGAAGAGCATAAATTAGGAATTCGTGCTTCTTCTACTCGTCAGGTGTTCTTTAATGAAACCAAAGTTCCTGTAGAAAACATGTTGTCTGAAAGAGGAAACGGATTCAAAATTGCAATGAACGCCTTGAACGTAGGACGTATCAAATTGGCAGCAGCTTGTTTGGATGCCCAAAGAAGAGTAATCTCTGGAGCTGTTAACTATTCTAATGAAAGAATTCAATTCAACACTCCTATTTCTCAATTTGGAGCTATCCGCTCTAAATTAGCTGAAATGGCAACTTCATGCTACGCTGGTGAAAGTGCATCATACCGAGCTGCTAAAGATATCGAAGACAGAATCGCAGAACGCGAAGCTGCTGGTTCTTCACACCAAGAAGCAGAATTAAAAGGAGTTGAAGAATATGCTATCGAGTGCTCTATCTTGAAAGTAGCGGTTTCTGAAGACGTTCAAAACTGTTCTGATGAAGGAATTCAAATTTTTGGTGGAATGGGATTCTCTGAAGACACTCCTATGGAAAGCGCTTGGAGAGATGCTCGTATCGCTCGTATCTATGAAGGTACTAACGAAATCAACCGTATGTTATCAGTAGGTATGTTGGTTAAAAAAGCAATGAAAGGACACGTGGATTTGTTAGGACCAGCTTCTGAAGTGCAAGCAGAATTAATGGGAATTCCGTCTTTCGAAACACCTGATTATTCTGAATTATTTGCTGAAGAAAAAGAAATGATTGGCAAATTGAAAAAAGCGTTCTTGATGGTTGCTGGTGGAGCGGTTCAAAAATACGGTCCAGACTTAGACGGTCACCAACAATTGCTAATGGCTGCTGCAGATATCCTTATCGAAATCTACATGGCTGAAAGTACCATTTTGAGAACAGAAAAATTAGCTAAGACTAAAGGTGAAGCTGCTGTAAAAGAACAAATCGCTATGGCACAACTGTACTTATACAAAGCAGTAGACATCATTACTCAAAAAGGAAAAGAAGGAATCGTATCTTTTGCTGAAGGTGATGAACAACGCATGATGTTAATGGGACTTCGTCGTTATACTAAATATACAAACATGCCAAATGTGGTAGGTTTAAGAGAAATTATTACTTCAAAACTAGTAGCTGAAAACGCTTACTGTTTCTAAGATTTTTTTTAGTTTTTATTTGTTTAAAAAAGTCGGCTTGTGTGGTACAAGTCGGCTTTTTTATTGCTACAAAAACCACAAATCTACAAATTAACCATTTAAAAAAGGGTAACAATTTCCAAATTTACGGTACTGTTTCTAAACTAATGTTTCTTAGATAATGTACGATAGGAAAGATAAAAGCTAACCAAAGTCAAGCATGAAGCCAAGAAAAAAGGAGCACCTGGCACATGAAACGTACTGTTTTTGGCGGTAGCAAAAGCAAACAAATTAGTCATTAATAAAGGTCCAAACACTCCACACAAACTCATTAAACTCGTAAGGGCACCTTGTAACTCTCCTTGCTCATTGGCGGGGACTTGGCTCGAAATAACACCTTGTATACTTGGTCCAGCAATTCCTCCCAAACAATAAGGAATCAGGAAAGCAAACATCATCCAGCTTTCTGATGCTAATCCAAAAAGCAATAATCCAAGCGCTGAAAATGACATTCCTAAGTAAATGGATTTGACTTGCCCTAAACGTGGAATAATTTTTCGAATCAAAAATCCTTGAACAAAAGCGACTAAAACTCCAACAACAGCAAGCGAATATCCTACGATTTCAGCGGTCCAATTGAATTTATACATAGTGTAAAATGACCAATTGGATTGTACGGCATGCGAAGCAATAAAAGTGAGTACTAAGGAAATTACCAAACCTGAAACCACAGGATACTTTCTTAAATTTTTCAAAGAACTAATAGGATTCGCACGTTTCCATTCAAAAGCCCTACGATTGTCTTTTGACAAAGATTCAGGCAAAACAAAATAACCATAAATTACATTCAATAGTGTAAGTCCAGCAGCAATCAAAAAAGGAACATTAGTTCCCCATTTGCTACTTATACCTCCAATTACAGGACCTATAATAAATCCCAAACCAAAAGCTGCTCCAATTAGTCCAAAATTCTGTGCTCTTTTTTCTGGCGAGCTAATATCGGCAATATAAGCAGTAGCCGTGCTAAAACTCGCGCCCATAATTCCAGCTATAATTCTCCCAACAAAAAGCCAAGCAATAGAAGGCGCAAAGGCATGAAAAATATAATCTAAACCCAATCCAAAAAGCGAAAGTAATAAGATAGGACGTCTCCCAAATCGATCACTTAGTCCTCCTAAAATTGGAGAGAAAATAAATTGCATGATAGCAAAAGAAAACAACAACCACCCTCCATATTTAGAAGCTTCATTGATGCCAAGACCCGTTAAATTTTCAATTAGTTTTGGTACAATTGGAATAATAATTCCAAGACCAATAACATCGACTAAAACAGTAATAAAAATAAACAGCAAGGCATTATTGGGTGTGGTCTTCATAAAAAAAGATAGAATTAAAAAGGTAAAAATAGCATTTAAAAGCCAGCTCGCATACTGTTCATGTTTTTAAAATTGCGAGTAATAAAATCAAAGGCTGCCGTCATAATACCTCCCATTGATTTTGCATTTTTGAAGTTCAAATCATGTGTATAATTGTACAACTCCATTTTCAATTGGTTTAAATGCTCAACTGGAGCTAAAGTTTCACCAGACATAATTTGCACTAATCTTTTTATTCTATTTTCAGAAGATTGGATTCTCTTGGCCATTGCTGAGCGCTCTTCCTTTTTATATTGTTCTATAGAACTTTCTTGAAGCTTGTCTTTGACCAACAAAATCATTGGATAATTTTCTTTAAAGAACTGAGGACGGTAGACTTTAAAATTTCCTTCGTAACACTGTTGATCAAAATCTATAGCGCGAATCTTATACACTACTTGATCAAAATCATGCGTAGGTACAATTACATAATTGTAGGCTCGCATATCCCCTAACAATCGAATCATGCATCGTTCATTAAACTTAACAAACTCTTTAGCAATTTGAGCTTTGGCAGTTTCCGTACAATCTTTTAACAGATTTTTCATGAATACATCCCCGGGAATCCCCATAATATGTTCTTCGATTAACGTATCCTTATAAACCAAAAAATTGATTTTATCAGGAGATAAAATATGTTCAAATTCAAGACCATAGACTCTAGAAGCATCCGCTTTTTTAATATAAAAATGGGTATAGTTATCATTAAGAATATTACGCACTTTCACACGAAAGGGTTTAGAATTTCCAAAAGTGCAATAATCTATACAATCGACTGTTAGAAACTTTATGATATTCAAATTACCATCAGAATGCAGTAAAGAATAGATTTTCATCAAAGTCAAATCGATTTCATTGCGTTCAAATTCGTTATAATACACTCGTATCCAAAGCGTATCATTGTTGTTTTTATCATACACATTTATTGAACCCGAAAAACGCAACAAATCATCATAAAAAATAGGCACTTTAGAAATACGTTCAAAACGCTCTAAATATTCCATTAAAGGTTTGTTGATGGGATAAGTTGGTTTTTTAAAAACCATTAATGGCTCGCTCATAAATCTGTCTTTTCTACAAATTTACAGTATTTTCTATTTTAAAAGTAACAAATATTAAATTGGCTCGTCCTACATAAAACTAAATAACTAAAAACTTGGAAACGATACTAACCATCAAAAACCTCAACAAACGCTACGGAAGAATCCAAGCGTTAAAAAACGTTTCTTTTGAAATTAAAAAAGGCAATGTTTACGGAATCTTAGGCCCCAACGGAAGTGGTAAATCAACCACATTAGGTATTACACTCAACGTAGTAAATGCTACTTCAGGAGAATACCAATGGTTTGATGGAGCGCTAGAAACACATGAAGCTTTAAAAAAAGTAGGAGCTATTATCGAGCGTCCTAATTTTTATCCCTATATGACAGCATACGAAAATCTCAAACTTGTATGCAAAATTAAAAACATCAATTATTCCAAAATACAAGAAAAATTAGAACTGGTAGGACTTATCGAGAGAAAAGACAGTAAATTCAGTACGTTTTCTTTAGGGATGAAACAGCGCTTGGCCATTGCCTCTGCTTTACTCAACGATCCCGAAATTTTAATTCTAGACGAACCCACTAATGGTCTCGACCCACAAGGAATTCACCAAATTCGTGACATCATTAAAAAAGTTGCTAGTTTAGGGACCACTATCCTTTTGGCCTCGCATCTTTTGGACGAAGTAGAAAAAGTATGCTCACATGTAGTGGTTTTGAGAAAAGGAGAAATTTTGTACGCTGGTTTGGTAGACGGAATGGCTGCCAATGAAGGTTTTTTTGAACTTGAAGCAGATGACAATAGTACACTTAAAACTGTACTTGCTACACATCCAGCAGTGGATAAAATTGTAGCAGACGATACCAAAATATTGGTGTATCTCAAAAGTGATTTAAAAGCTTCGGATTTGAATCAGTATTTGTTCCAAAATGGTATTGCTGTAAACCATTTAGTCAAACGAAAAAACAGTTTGGAGGAGCAATTCTTAGCATTAACCAAAAAATAGTTTTTTTTATCTCTTAACCTTCCCAAAAAATACATTATGAAACGATTACTCTCTATAGAATTACAAAAAATCTGGCTCAACAAAGCCAGTAGAGTCCTTACACTTACTTATTTCATATTACTTTCCTTCATTGCCTTGATTGCATCAATCAAATTTGATTTGGGTGTATTCAAGTTTCATTTGGCCGAAATGGGGATTTTCAACTTTCCGTTTATTTGGCATTTTAATACCTATATCGCGGCCATCTTAAAATTCTTTTTGGCAATTGTCATTGTATCGATGATGGCCAATGAGTACAGTTATGGCACACTAAAACAAAACCTCATCGACGGAATGAGCAAAAAAGAACTAGTACTTTCTAAATTTTTGACGGTAGTTGCTTTTGCCTTAGCTTCAACTGTATTTGTTTTTGTAATGAGTTTAATTTTGGGATTGTGTTTCTCTTCCTACACTGAGGTGAGCATCATTTTCTCTGATTTAGAATACGTCCTTGCCTTTTTTGTGAAACTAACAGGATTCTTTTCTTTGTGTTTATTCCTCGGAATTTTAGTCAAACGTTCGGCTTTTGCCATAGGTTTTTTATTGGTTTTATCCATAGCTGAAGGAATCGCAAAAGGTGTTTTAACTTTTAAAATCTTTCCTGATAGCCCAATTGCGGGATATATTACCCAATTTTTCCCATTGGAAGCCATGTCGAATTTGATTGTAGAACCTTTTTCAAGATTATCGTTAGTAAAAACCATTGGAAGTCAAATTGGCGTTGAAAACACCAAAGACTATGGCGTAGCTTTTACAACTATTATCATTGTGTTGGCTTGGGTTTGTATTCTTAATTTAATGTCTTACAAAATCTTAAAAAAGCGTGATTTATAGTATATTTGCTATACTATGAAGATTAAATCCTTACTTTTTTTACTAGCTGTTTTTTGTTTTTTTCAAAAAGCAAAGGCACAATATATAAAAGTTGATGATACGTTTAGCACCCAATATTTAGTTGAAAAAGTATTAGTCAATAGTTCTTGTGCCCAAGTTTCGGATTTTAGTGAATCGGGCGACAACTTTACGCCTAGTAGAAAAAGTTTAGGTTTTTTTGATTTTAATGGCACTTCTTTCCCTTTTAAACAAGGAATCTTCTTGAGTACTTGGAGCAGTAGCAACACTCCTGGCCCCTTTTTTGAAAAACAAGGAGGCGGAGGCTCAAATAATTGGGGAGGCGATGCAGACCTAGATACTGCGCTTGGTATAACTAGTATTAACGCTTCGGTTATAGAATTTGACTTTGTGCCTTTGACCGATTATGTTAGTTTTAATTATTTGTTTGCTTCTAATGAATACCAATTCAATTTCCCTTGCGAATTCTCAGATGGATTTGCTTTTTTGATTAAAGAAAAAGGAAGTACGACTCAATATAAAAATCTTGCTGTTTTACCTGGAACGACCACGCCTGTCTCTTCCAAAATTGTCCATCCGTTCATTAATCCTGTCACCACAAGCAACGGCGTGAGGCCAGGCTGTCCGGCCATCAATGAGAAATATTTTAATGGATTTAATTCTTCTAGCAGCCCAATTAATTATGCAGGACAAACTAAAGTATTGACGGCTGAAACCAAGGTTACTGCTGGTAAAACCTATCACATTAAATTAGTTGTTGCCGATGATCGCGAAGTAGTTTGGGACTCGGCAGTTTTTATCGAAGCAGGTAGCTTTAGCTCTAAAATCGATTTGGGACCTGATCGTTTGTTGGCCACCAATAACCCTGTTTGTTTTGGTGAATCATTCCTTTTAAACACTAATTTACCAGCAACAAATTCTTTTGAATGGTTTAGAAACGGAGTAAAAATTATAGGCGAAAACCAACCGACCTATCAAGTTACCTCAGCAGGAACCTACAGAGTAGATGTGGCTTTTTCACCAACTTGTATTATCTCTGAAGAAATTAAAATAGAATACGCCCCAGACTTGATTTTGAATAACAGCAGTTTGGTTCAATGTGATATTGATGCTGATGGTTTAACCATTTATGATTTAAGTACCACTGATGCCAATTTTAAAAGTAATGACACCAATATTACAAAAACAACTTGGCATCTCAGCCTAACAGACGCTCAGAATTCGACCAATGCAATAACTAATCTAACGAGTTTCAGTAATACAAGTCCAAATCAAGTGCTTTATGTGAAGGCTAGCTCCAAGTATGCTTGTTCTAAAATTGCAACAGTTACCTTGAGTACCGCTACCACAGTTGTTCCAAGTCCTAGTCCAATTGCTATTTGTGATGAAGATGCGATACAAGATGGACTACATACGTTTAATTTAGGAACACTTGTAACACCACAGCTATTAAATGGTTTGCCCTCAGGTTTGGCAGCAGATTACTACCTTTCCTTTGCCGATGCCTTGGTAGAAAAGAACAAAATAGGACCTATTTTTACGAATACCCAAGCTTTTCAACAAACGATTTACACTCGAATTAAAAATGGTTTGGATTGTTACGGAATAACACCAGTTACCTTGGTGGTCAACACTTTTGACCCTGTCAATTTTGAAGAAGAAACTACCTTTTTATGTTCGGGAAGTAACCTAAATCTGAGTGTAGATTCGGGTTTTTCTAGTTATCTGTGGAATACTGGCGCTACTACTGCTGCGATTACCGTGCAACAAGTAGGAAGTTATGCGGTAACGGTGACTAACGATAAAGGCTGCAAAAAAACAAAAACATTCATCGTGAAAGCTTCTGAAAAAGCAACTTATGAGAATGCTACAGTAAAAGATTTTGCCGGGAATAAAAATACCATTACAATAGATTATAAAGGGATAGGAAACTATGAATTTTCGTTAGATGGTTCAAGCTATCAAGAAAACGCTACTTTTACCAATGTAGCTCCGGGTACTTACACCATTAGTATCCGAGATAAAAATGGCTGTGGTATCACTACTAGTGATTTGATTTATGTATTGGACTATCCTCGTTTTTTTACCCCAAATGGTGATGGTTTTAATGATACTTGGAAAATCAATAATTTAGGTTCTCTTCCTCAATCGAGAATAGTGATTTTTGACCGATATGGAAAACTACTTAAGGAATTAACTACTGCAGGCGATTCCTGGAACGGTACCTTTACTGGTGCACCTATGCCTTCGGATGATTATTGGTTTCAACTTATCTTTGCAGATGGTAAAATCATCAAAGGACATTTTAGTTTAAAACGATAATTTCTTCACTCTTTTATAAAAAAATTGCTTTTCGTGCAAAAAACACAAAAAAAGAGGCCTTGAGTTTGCATAAAAACTTATAAATAATTCTTTTTACTACTCTTTTTTAATCCACTTATTAAACCTATTTTTGGTTTTAGAATCTAGTAATCAATTGAATTGGTTGTAACCAAGTAATCGATGTCTTAGCTTTTAGCCCCGGTAGTAGCGGCATCCTTTTCCTTTTTTCTTTAAAAAGGAAAAGATACAGCGGATAACGGGACGATGTTGCCTGATAAAGCCTATTGTGACTGCTCCTAAAAAAAGATATTTTACAATTTGGCGAACCATAAATTATTGTTTTTAACTACCCTATGAAGAACCTTTTTTCCTTTATTTTTCTATTTTTTGTTGTGACTTCGCAAGCACAGTTTAGTAAAACGCATTACTTACCTCCCATCACAGCTCAGTCAAGTGTGGTGGAAGACCATTACATTTATATTTCTACTCCAAATACTACAAATGTTCCTTTTAAAATCATTGAGAATGGTGGTAATGTGATTGCAGGTGTGGTGAATAATTTGAATCCATATCGCTATTTTATTGGGACAGGAGATTTTACGCAATTGTTTACTCCAAAAAATAGCATTGGAATTGTAAAAAACAAAGGGTATGTAATTGAAGCTGAAGATTTGGTGTATGCTAATATTCGTGTGAATGCGGCAAGAAATGGTAATAATGGCTATAACCATGCAGGCGGATTGGTCTCGAAAGGGAACAGTGCTTTGGGGAAAACATTCCGTTTAGGAGCAATGTTAAATCCTTTATATGATACTACACTATTGAATTTTGCGTCTATTTTAGCGACTGAAAACGGAACTAAAGTTACGATTTCGAATTTGCCTATTGGAACTATTTTGACCAATGGTACCGTAATCAATGGACCAATAACGGTGACGCTTAACAAAAATGACAGCTATGTTTTGGCTCTAGAAAACAATAATGCTGGTGGTACCCCATCAAATAGTGCTAAAATGATTGGTGCCTTGGTAGAATCAGATAAAGCGGTGGCAGTTAACGCGGGTTCATTTTGTGGAAGTAATAGTACCGTTTTAAGTATGAATCAAAATGGCCAACTTGTCCCTGTGGGTAGAGATGTAGGATTTGATCAAATTGTACCTATTGAACGCACGGGAACCGAATACATTTTTGCCAAAGGGTTAGGAACAGATGAATTGGAACGAGTTTTATTGGTAGCACACACAGACCAAACCCAAGTATTTTTAAATGGTAGTGTAACACCTTATGTTACTTTAAATAAAGGAGGATATGTAGCGATTGATGGAACCAATTTCATCAATGGTAGTATGTATGTTGCCACTTCAGAAAAAGTATTTGCTTATCAAAGTATCGGGGGGCTAGCTCAAGGCTTTTTACCAAATGGAGATCCTAATAATCCCCCTGCTAATCAAAATATGTTTTTTGTACCGCCTTTGAATTGTTCTACACCAAACGTGGTGGATAACATTCCAAATATTCAGGAAATTGGTAATATTGCTTATACTGGTGGATTGAATATCATTACTGAAACTGGGGCGAAGGTTTTAATTAATAACAGTCCTATTGGAAGCAGTCCTCAAACTATCGCTGGAAATCCAAACTTTGTAAAATACACTGTTTCTGGACTAAATGGAAATATAGCCGTAAAATCAACCAAACAAGTGTATGTTTCTTATTTTGCGACTAACGGAGCGGCAACCTATGGCGGTTACTATTCTGGTTTTGATTTAAAACCAGAAATTGTTTCGGACAAACTTGCTATTGGAACATCATCTTGTATTCCTAATGTTGTTTTAAAAATTAGTAGTTTATCGGCTTATGATACCTTTCAATGGTACAAAGATGATGTAGCAATTCCGTTGGCTACTACCAACACCTATACACCTACTACACCAGGTTATTATCAAGTTAGGGGAAGTATTTCTGGATGTTTGAGCGATGTTTTTTCAGATAAAATCCCTGTGAGTGATTGTGCCAAAGACGATGATAATGATGGCACAAACAACAACATTGATATTGACTGGGACAATGATGGATTGCTTAACACCGTAGAGAGTAGCTCTACCTTTTTTAACCAAAGTAACACGCTTTCGGATAGTAACTTTAACGCGACAGTAACTGGCTCCGGAACTATAACAGGCTATCCTGTTTATGGTTTTGTTTCGGATGTTCCAGCGGGTAAAAACAATCCTACTACTTATGCAATCAACTTTACAAAACCTGAAACTGTTGATTTTCGTTATATAGCTGATGGCAACGTTCAAGCCACTCCTACTGGAGATTTTGCTAATGGAGATGGAGATTTTGTGGTAAGTGCACCTACTAATCAAACTTTAACGATTAAAGATCCCTTTGGTGATTTGCTGATTGATACCAATTATGATGGTATTTACGAAAGTGGCGTAAAAGAATTTACCTCTTTTGAAATTCGTTTCCGATTTAAAAGTACAACAGCAGTTCCTGCAGGGGGTGCTCGTTTTACCATTCAAGGTTATAAAGTTAATAGTTTAACTTTTAAGCATTTCAACCTTTCAGAAACAGTAGCTAACCGAGCCGCTTTTTATATAGGACAAACTGTAGACCAAGATTCGGATTTAGACACTATTCCTGATGCTGTAGATATCGATAGTGACAATGATGGAATTCCTGATAGTATTGAAGCACAAGGAAAAGGATTCAAATCATTCTCTGGTGTAGATACCAATAAAGACGGTTTAGATGATGCCTTTGAACCTGGATTAGTTGCTATTAATTCTGATTCAGATGTGAATGGAACATTCTATTTTGTAAAAGATGTACTCGATTTAGATAGTGACAATGACGGTATTTATGATTTGGATGAAGCTGGTCATAATGCAAACGATGCCAATAAAGATGGAAAAGTAGACGGAAATGTGGGTTTAAATGGTTTATTAGACAGTTTAGAAACCACTCCAGATAGCGGAAAATTAAAATACACCATAGCTGATTCTGATGCGGACGGTAACTTTAATTATTTTGAATTAGATAGTGATGATGATGGTTGCAAAGACGTCATCGAAGCTGGCTTCCTAGATGGTGACGCAGATGGATTATTAGGAAATAGTCCTGTGACAGTAAATGACAAAGGAGTTGTTACATCCGGTACTGGATATACCACTCCAAATGCCAATTATACTATTGGAGCACCCATTGCCATTACTACGCAACCTAGCAACAAATCTCAATGTTTATTGCAAAGCACTACTTTTGAAGTGGTATCTAATGCAGACAGTTTCCAATGGGAATTGAGTACCGACGGCACAACTTGGACTACACTAACCAATAACGCAAATTATTCAGGCGTTACAACCAAAACACTACAAGTTAATACTATTGCAGCGAGTATGAATGGCTACAGCTATCGAGTGAAATTAAACAGAGTTGGAAACTCCTGTGGTTTAACCTCTACAGCGGCAACATTAACCACATTAGCGCTCCCTACAGTAGTAACAAGTGTAACGCTTAAACAGTGTGACGACGACAATGATGGAATTACTGCCATTAACTTAACCGAAAAAAATAGTTTCATTAGTGCAAACTATTTAAATGAAACTTTTACCTATTTCAAAACTGCTGCTGGAGCTACAGCCAATGATGTGGCAACAAAAATTGCAGACCCAACCAAATATACCAGTGGTATAGGAAGTGTTTGGACAAGAGTAGAAAACGCCAATGGATGCTTTAGTACAAGCGAGATACAATTAATTGTTTCGGCTACACAAATTCCAGCAACTTTTAAACGTAACTTTACAGTTTGCGATGATTATGTAGATACTACGAACGACGACACAGATGGAATCGCCACCTTTAATTTTAGCACTGTAACAAGTGATATCCAAGCAATACTTCCCTCCCCAGCTTCAGCGTACACCATAAAATATTTCCCAACACAAGCTGATGCTTTGGCTGAAACTAATGAAATCACAAATACCACTTCCTACAGAAATACCATAGCAAATCAACATCCTATTTTTGTGCGCGTCGATTCTAATTTAGACAACGCTTGTTTTGGATTAGGAAATTATGTGACATTAACTGTTGAAAAATTACCTATTGCAAATCCAATTATAGATTACAAAGAATGTGATGAAATTAGCAATGATGGTATTTTCACATTTAATACGGCTACCTTACAAACCGATTTGTTAAAAGGACAAACCAATGTGGCAGTTACCTATTTTGACGAAAATAACAATCCGTTACCTAGTCCATTTCCTTCCAATTTTACCACAAAATCACAAACCATAAAAGCTCGAGTGACCAATACCATTACTAACACCAACAATGGCATTCCGTGTTATGACGAAACTACAATCAAATTTATCGTAGACGTTCATCCCATAGCCAATGCAGTAACTATTCCTGCTGCTTGTGATGATGCCAACCCTAGCGATACCGATGGGCTAAATGCTTTTGATACCAGCACTATAGAAAGCCAATTATTAAATGGTCAAACTGGAATGGTGGTTCGTTATTTTGATGCTAACAATACTCCATTACCAAGTCCTTTACCTAATCCTTTTATCACCGCTACGCAAAATGTTAGAGCAACGGTTGAAAATCCAAAGAACACCACTTGCATAGAAGAAACCCTGTTATCTTTTGTAGTTAATCCATTACCCAATATTAATTTGAATTCCGATGGGTCTGAAGATGCCTTGGTATGTACAAATTTACCGACCTTCTCGGTACAACTCAACGCTGGAATTAATGATGGAAGCCCAATAACTAATTATACCTATGTTTGGAAAAAAGACGGAACTTTACTATCAGGGCAAACAAATTATACTTTGAATGTTAATAGCGAAGGGCGCTACACAGTCGATGTTACTAATGCACAAGGATGTAGCAGAACTAGAACTATAAAAGTAACCGCATCGGACATTGCTAAAATTGAATCAGTAGAGGTAGTTGATTTGACTGATGTAAACAAAGTTACAATCAATGTTAGTGGCCAAGGAGATTATGAATACAGTTTAGATGACGCCTCAGGTCCATTTATTTCATCAAATGTGTTTGAGAACATCCCTTCTGGAATTCACACAATTTATGTAAATGATAAAAACGGATGTGGAATTGTAAGTAAAGAAGTGGCCGTGGTTGGAGCACCCAAATACTTCACTCCAAACGGAGATGGATACAATGATTATTGGAACGTAAAAGGAACTAATACCGCCGCCAACTCGAAATCTGTGATTCGTATTTTTGACCGATACGGTAAATTGCTCACACAAATTTTCCCGAACAGTAATGGTTGGGACGGAACCTTTAATGGTCAGCCCTTACCTTCAGATGACTATTGGTACACAGTGGTACTCGAAGATGGTCGAGAAATTAAAGGCCATTTTGCACTGAAACGCTAGTTTATAAAAGGTTTGACTGTCTGAATTGTCTCGGCGTCAAACCTTTTTTCTTTAAAAATATTCGGTTGAAATAACTCAAAGACTCATAGCCACACTGCATAGCAATCTGATTGATATCCAAATCTGTTTTCAATAAAATTTGACAGCTTTCTTGTATTCGAATATCATTCAAATAATCTGAAAAGGTTTTACCCGTAGCTTTTTTAAAAAACTTACAAAAATTACTTTCCGAAAGTGAAATCAAGCTTGCCACCTCACCCAATGTAATTTTAGTGGTAAAGTTTTGTTCCAAATAACCACAAACTTTATTAATTCTTTTTTCTGTTTCTAAAGACTGTAAGGACACAACATTTTCTGTGGCCAATGGAAGTGATTCCGCAGCACTCAATTGATTCAATAATGCCAAAAAAGAAAGAATACGATCAAAACCCGTGGTCTCTGTAAGTTGAATCATCAAACTCTTGACTTCTTCGTTCGCTAAATTAAAAAAAAGGCCTTTTTGAGCAGTGTCCAATAATTTTTGCAAAGCTGCACTCTCTTCAAAACCTAAAAAAGAAGCTATAAATGAAGAGGAAAACTGTAATACAACAGCTTCAAACAGTGCATCATCTTTAGATTTTCCTACCCAAGTATGCGGTAAATTAGGACCTATCAAAACCAAATCCCCATCCGTAAAAGACGCATAGCTATTCCCAACTAATCGAAAACCATTGCCTTTGACAATATAGGTCAATTCATATTCGGGATGATAATGCCATTTGAATTCAAAAAAAGGAACTTCAAAACGATAGCTATAAAAAGTAGCATTGGGTTGCTGTAATCTAATTTGTTCTAAAATCGGCTTCATAATACAATACTATTCAGATATACATCAAATATAATTACATAAATTCAATATAGTATTACAATTGAATAAAATAGGATTAATTACAACCCTTTTATTCCACTAATTTTGATACATCCAGTAAATTTTATTTGAAAAAAGTAAAATTTACTATTGCAACAACATCAAATTCATTACTATGAAAAGCTATTATATTCTTTTTGCCTTATTATTTTTTAACGCTATGAATGCACAACAAAAAAAACAGGAACAGTACACAACACTTCCCTTTGGAAGTATTACACCTTCAGGCTGGATAAAAAATCAAATGGAAAAAGACATGCAAGGTTTCGTTGGTCATCTTGATGAATTAGTACCCGATTTGATTAATGATCCCATATACGGAAAAGGGAGATTGCAAAAACACAGCAAGGCAAAAGATTTGGGCAATCAAAAAGAAGGTGATGCCGAAGGAGATGATCAATACAAATGGTGGAATAGTGAGACGCAATCCAATTGGTGGGATGGTTACCTTAGAAATGCCATTTTACTGAATGACGCCAAGGCTTTACAAAAAGTAAAAAAATATATCAACGAAATCTTAGCCACACAAGATGCTGATGGCTATCTTGGAATCTACGATCCTGAACTACGTTACAAATTCAATTCAGAAAACGGAGAATTATGGGCAAAAGCCACTTTGTATCGCGGTTTATTAGCCTATTATGACTATTCAAAAGATCCTAAAGTTTGGAAATCTTTGGTAAAAGCTGTCGATAACGTAATGCAAAATTATCCCATAAACGCGTCAAGTCCGTTTAGTTCAGGGGAAAAATTCAATGGTGGAGTCTCTCACGGCTTAACATTTACAGATGTTTTAGACAAGATGTACCAAATCACCAAAGAACAAAAATACCTAGACTATGCCTTGTTCTTGTACTTGGATTACTCAAAAACGTATCAATCTGAAAAAGATGCGCAATTACAAAACATTTTAAATCCAAATTACAAACTGCAGTCGCACGGCGTTCATACATTTGAACATTTACGTCCACTTATTGTGGCTACTTATGCCAAAAATAATCCTGAAATGGAACAAGCCCTTGCTTTGTTTTTACAACGCATCAGAGAAGTAACCACAATCACAGGAGGACCAATAGGTGATGAATGGATAGCTGAAAGAAAAGCCAATGCAACACATACAGGTTATGAATATTGCTCAATTCACGAGCTTTTGGACAGTTACAGCGTACTGCTTCAAAAAAATGGAGAAGCAAAACTCGCAGATGACATCGAAACGATATTTTATAATGCTGCACAAGGGAGTCGAAATCCAAATCATTCGTGCATAGCCTATCTAAAAACAGATAATTCTTTTGAAATGATGGGAACCAAAAATGGTGAAATAGAACCCGACAGAAAACAAACCCGATACAAATACTCTGCTACGCATCAAGATGTAGCCGTTTGTTGTAATCCAAATGCTGGTAGAATTACACCTTATTTCTTAGAAAAATCGTGGTTATTGGAAGATAACAATACACTTGTTGCCAGCTTACTTGGTCCTTCAACTGTAAAAACAACCATAGAAAGCAAACCCGTTCAAATTGAAGAAATCACCCAATATCCATTTGAAAATCGTTTCACATTTAGAATAAATAATCCTAAAAAGGCAAAATTTAATCTAAAAGTCAGAAAACCGAATTGGGCTACTAAAATAATCGCATCGAAACCATACAAAGAGATTGACGGATTTTTACTTTTTGAAGAAAATAGTTTAGAAAAAGAGGCAATTACACTAGAGTTTGAAGCAGCAATCGTTGTCAAAAAGGATGCCAACAACGAAAAATATTTCACCTATGGTGCTCAGGTTTTTGCGCTACCCTTTCAAGCTGAAGAAATAAAAGGGAGACTTTACAAAACTGGCTTTTATGATATAGAATATGCTCCTAAAGAAAAGTTAAGTTACTCCTTTATTGAGGAAAATAATGCTAAATTTAAAGATGGTAAAATAGAGGTAACTTTAAAAAACAACAGTACCCAAACCACTGAAAAAGTGACTCTTATTCCATTTGGAAAAACCATTTTAAGACAAGTTTCCTTTTAAAATATTGCATTTATGAAATAAGCATGACCGAAAATTAATCGCAAACACTAATGAAGATATGCGAATTATATATGACCTTAAAAAAAATATTATCTACATATGAAAAAAATCACCATCCTTTTACTAGTAATCACCACTTCAATTCAAGCACAAATCCAACGCATTGAGCCAGCCAATTGGTGGGTGGGAATGAAACTCAATCAAATCACTTTATTGGTCTACGGAAACAATATTCAAGATTTAGAACCTACAACAAAATACGAAGGAGTAAGTATCGTAAAAACAGAAAAAGTTGAGAATCCAAACTATCTTTTTGTGACAATCAACATTGCTCCCGATACTAAAGTTGGAAAAGCTAAAATTGACTTCAAGAAAAAGGGGAAAACTATCATTACTAAAGATTTTCCTTTATTAGCTAGAGAAAACAACAGCGCCAACAGAGAAAGTTTCTCTAACAAAGATGTAATTCTCTTAATAATGCCTGATCGCTTTGCTAATGGTAATCCCAAAAACGATAACCTGCCCGGTAGTTTAGAAAAAGCCAATCGCGCTGACGAAAGCGGAAGGCACGGTGGTGACATTCAAGGAATTATTAACAACTTAGATTACATTCAATCGCTTGGGTATACTCAAATTTGGAATACACCGCTTGCAGAAAACAATATGCCAAAGTATTCCTATCACGGTTATGCTGCTACCGATTTTTATAAAATTGACCCTCGCTACGGCACCAATGAAGATTTTAAAAGACTAGTACAAGAAGCTAAAAAAAGAAACATAGGCTTGATTTGGGATGTTGTTTTAAATCATTGTGGGTTAGAATATTATTTTATCAAAGATATGCCAATGAAAGATTGGGTTAATGTTCCAGATACCAAAACAAGAACCAATCACTTGAAATCGACACTTTTGGACCCTTATGCCACAGAACAAGATAAAAAAGGGTATACCGATGGATGGTTTGATTCCACTATGCCCGATTTAAACCAAAAAAATCCATTGATGGCGAGTTATTTAATTCAAAACACCATTTGGTGGGTTGAATATGCTGGGCTTTCTGGTTTTAGAGAAGACACTTTTTCGTATGCTGACAAAGATTTCTTGGCCAAATGGACCAAAACCATTCTAGAAGAGTATCCCAACTTTAATATCGTGGGTGAAGAGATGACCCATGTCACAGAAATCGCTGCCTATTGGCAAAAAGACAAAAAAAATGTAGACGGATACCAATGCTACTTGCCATCCTTAATGGATTTTGCTCTAACCGATAATTTGGTAAAAGCCTTGAACAATAAAAATGATTGGGAATCAACATGGAAAGAAATATACAGAGGTTTGGGGCAAGATTACCAATTTCCGAACCCCAATAATTTGCTGATTTTTCCAGACAATCACGATATGGACCGTATTTATACAAGATTACAACACAATCTGGACCATTGGAAATTAGCCATGACCTTATATGCAACTATGCGAGGAATTCCGCAAATGTATTATGGGACTGAATTATTGTACAGACAAGAAAAACCAGGTAATGATGGATTCAGAAGGGTCGATTTTTATGGTGGTTGGGAAGGTGATTCCAAGAATGCTGTTACTGGAAAAGGATTAACTAATGAAGAAGTAGAGGCACAAAAATTCTTTACACAGCTTTTCAATTGGAGAAAAACAGCCACCGCTATTCACAATGGAAAATTCAAACATTATGCTCCCGAAAAAAATGATGCTTACGTCTATTTCCGATACAACGACACTCAAAAAATAATGGTGATTTTGAATAAAAACGATAAAAAAATCACATTGGATATGAAAACCTATCAAGACATGATTCCTTCCAACTTCAATGCAAAAGATGCGCTAAGTGGTAAAGAAATAAATGTCAATGGAACACTAGAAGTTGCCCCAAAATCGGCTTTAATTTTAGAAATTAAATAGCATAACAATGAAAAAACAGCTCACCATTTTCTTGGTTCTCTTTTTGATTTTCGCCACAACAGCACAAGTACAAGTCACTTCAGGAAAAGTACAACGTTTTGAAAATTTCAAATCAAAACTAATTGATGCCCGAAACATTGATGTTTGGCTACCCGATGGTTATTCTGAGCAAGGAAAATATGCCGTTTTGTACATGCACGACGGTCAAGCGTTATACGATGCACAAAGCACTTGGAATAAACAAGCTTGGGAGATAGATGAAGTGGCTGGGAAATTAATAGCAGAAGGAAAAACTCAAAAATTTATAGTCGTAGGCATTTGGAACAACGGCCCAAAACGCCACCCCGAATATTTTCCTCAAAAACCTTATGAAAGTTTGACTCAAATTCAAAGAGACACAGTCACAGCTCAATTGCAGAAAGCTGGTAGAACCAAGGAAATCTTCAAACCGTATTCTGATTTGTATCTTCAGTTTTTGGTTACTGAGGTAAAACCTTTTATCGACAAGACATTCTCAACAAAAAAGGACCAAAAAAATACTTTTGTTGCTGGTTCCAGTATGGGAGGACTTATTTCGATGTATGCTATTTGTGAATATCCAAAAGTTTTTGGAGGTGCTGCTTGTTTATCTACGCATTGGCCAGGTACTTTTTCTTCAGATAATAATCCAATTCCTAATGCCTTTGTAGCGTACTTAAAAAAGAAACTTCCCAATCCAAAAGACCATAAAATCTACTTTGATTATGGCGACCAAACCTTGGATGCCATGTACAAACCATTACAAGAAAAAGTAGATGTTGTGATGAAAGCCAAAGGTTTTACCAACAAAAACTGGGAAACCAAATTCTTCCCTGGAGAAAACCATTCGGAAGTAGCGTGGGCGAAGCGATTGGATATTCCACTATTGTTTCTGTTAAAAAATTAAATATAAGATGTTAAAACTTTTATCACTATTATTTGGAATAAGCAGCCTAGCTTTTTCTCAAAACACAAGCCTTACTGTTACTGTCACAGGAATAAAAAATAACACCGGAAAACTTACCGTAGAAGTCTACAACTCGAAAGGAAAGTTTTTAAAAAGTGCTTTTAAAACCACTTCATCTACTATCAAATCCAACACAGCAACAGTAACTTTTAGTGATTTACCCAAATCCGAATACACTGTTATGGTATATCACGACGAAAACAACAATGGAAAATTGGACAAAAACTTCATCGGAATGCCAAAAGAGGCTGTAGCTTGTTCGAACAATGCTAAAGGATTTATGGGACCACCAAAATATGAGGATGCGAAGTTTTCTCTTGTTGCTGACTCAAAAATTACAATTAAAATGAATGATAAGCTATAATTTCTAATGGTAGCAATATTGTGTTAGGGATAGCAGCGGCATCCTTTTTGGGGCTTTTTTCTAGCCCCAAAAAGATATAGCTGATAGCCCGGCCCGCCTTTTTCTGGCGGGGAACACCATAAAAAAAATCCCAAACTCCATTGACTCTGGAATTTGGGATTTTAAGTATTGTATTTGAAGAGAATTAGATTTTATATCTTTTTCTATCTGTTTCAGACAAGTAAATCTTACGTAAACGTAATGATTTTGGAGTTACCTCAACATATTCATCTTTTTGGATGTACTCCAAAGCTTCTTCTAAAGAGAATTTAATAGCTGGGATAATTCTTGCTTTATCATCTGCACCTGAAGAACGTACGTTAGATAACTTTTTAGTTTTAGTAACGTTAACTGTCATATCATCGCTACGAGTGTTTTCACCAATTACCTGACCTTCGTAGATATCCTCGTTAGGGTCAACAAAGAATTTACCTCTGTCTTGTAATTTATCGATAGAATAAGGAATTGCTTTTCCGTTTTCCATAGAAATCAATGAACCGTTGTTACGTCCTGGAATTTCACCTTTGAAAGGTTCATAACCAATAAAACGGTGTGACATAATAGCTTCACCAGCAGTTGCAGTCAACAATTGGTTACGTAAACCTATGATACCACGAGAAGGAATGTTGAATTTTACAATCATACGCTCTCCTTTTCCTTCCATAGATAACATTTCACCTTTACGGATAGAAACAAACTCTACAGCTCTACCTGAAAGATTTTCTGGTAAATCGATAGTTAATTCTTCAACTGGTTCACATTTTACACCATCAATTTCTTTAATGATAACTTGTGGTTGACCAATTTGTAATTCGTATCCTTCTCTTCTCATCGTTTCGATTAACACTGACAAGTGCAATACACCACGACCAAAAACCATAAATTTATCTGCAGAATCAGTCTCACCTACTTTCATAGCCAAGTTTTTCTCTAATTCTTTTGTCAAACGTTCTCTAATGTGTCTTGAAGTAACAAATTTTCCTTCTTTACCAAAGAATGGAGAATCGTTAATCGTAAACAACATACTCATTGTTGGCTCATCAATTGCGATGGTTTGTAAAGCTTCTGGATTTTCAAAATCAGCGATAGTATCTCCAATTTCAAATCCTTCTACTCCAACAATAGCACAAATATCACCTGCAACAACTTGAGCCACTTTTTTACGTCCAAGACCTTCAAAAGTATGTAATTCTTTAATTCTTGATTTGATTACTTTACCATCTCTTTTTACCAAAGAAATAGGCATTCCTTCGTTCAAAACACCTCTTTCAAGACGACCAATCGCAATACGACCAGTAAATGAAGAGAAATCTAATGAAGTAATCAACATTTGTGGTGTTCCTTCAGACACTTTTGGTGCAGGAACATTCTCAATTACCATATCCAACAAAGGCTCGATATTTTCTGTTTGATTTTTCCAATCATCAGACATCCAGTTGTTTTTTGCAGAACCGTAAACCGTTGGGAAGTCTAATTGCCATTCTTGTGCACCCAATTCAAACATCAAGTCAAAAACTTTTTCGTGAACTTCTTCTGGAGTACAGTTTTCTTTATCAACTTTATTGATAACTACACATGGTTTTAATCCCAAATCGATTGCTTTTTGCAAAACGAAACGAGTTTGAGGCATTGGTCCCTCAAAAGCATCTACTAGTAAACAAACACCGTCTGCCATGTTCAATACACGTTCTACTTCACCACCAAAATCCGCGTGACCAGGAGTATCAATAATATTGATTTTAGTTCCTTTATATTCAACTGATACGTTTTTTGATGTAATAGTAATCCCTCTTTCACGCTCTAAGTCGTTATTATCAAGAATTAAATCACCTGTGTTTTCGTTGTCACGAAATAATTGACAGTGATACATAATTTTATCAACCAAAGTGGTTTTACCGTGATCGACGTGGGCAATAATTGCAATGTTTCTAATAGATTCCATCTGTGATTTTTTGTGGGTGCAAATGTACACTTTATTTTCATATAAAAAACTTTCGAACACGGTTTCCTAAAACAATGAATAACAAGCAGTTCATTATTTGTCATTTTTAAGAAACAAAGTTTTGTAACAGAAATTTAAAATTCTAACAAATAAATTATTTATATTTGATTAATGAGAAGTAAAACCAACCAAATAATTAGCATTTTCATTCTTTTCTCCATATTTATGGCCATAATTTGGCATAAATTCTCAAACAATCTTCAACTTGAAAATCCTTACTATTACAACCTTATCAAAGATGTTATTTTCATCTTATTTGTAGGTTTATTATTTCGATATATTTTATCCAAAAACGAAAAACGCAATAGTAGAATTTTAGAAAAAATAAAATCCAACAATAACGAAATAAAAGAATCTAACGAGAAATACGATATTGTATCAAAAGCCACTAGTGATACGATTTGGGATTGGAAAATACAAGAGGATACTATAACTTGGAATAAAGGAATTGAAACTATTTTTGGCTACACCCAGGAACAAGTTGGCAATAACTCTGCATGGTGGTTTGACAAGATTCACCCTGAAGACAGTATAAAAATGTCGGTAAAACTCTACTCCTTTATTGAGCAAAAATCTGAAAAATGGCAAGACCAATACCGTTTTAGATGTGCTGACAACACCTATAAATATGTACTAGATAGAGGCTTTCTTTTAAAAGACAAAAAAGGGAGAGCTCATCGAATGATTGGAGCCATTCAAGACATAACCAAACAAAAAAAGGAAGAGGAAAATCTTAAATTATTAGAAACTGTTGTAACCCAAACCAAAGATGCCATTGTAATTACCAAATCAGACTCCAACAGCGCAAGATTTCCTAACATCATATATGTGAACAATGCTTTTTGCGCTATGACTGGGTACAAATCAAAAAAAGTACTATCAAAACCATTCAATCCATTCAATACTGAAGAGCTAGATAGCCATGAATATGAAAAATTCATTGCTGCAATTGCAGAAAAAAGAGAATGCCAAATTGAAACTTTAACCAAAAAGAAAAACAAAGAAGAATATTGGGTACGCTTTTCTATGATTCCAATTTACAACTCAGACAACGAACTCTCCCATTGGATTTCTATTCAAAAAGACGTAACTGAGGAAAGAAAACAAGAAAAGGAAAAAGAACAACTAATTCGAGAATTGACTCAAAACAATAAAGACCTAAAACAATTTTCATACATAACCTCACACAATCTTAGGGCGCCATTATCAAATTTAATTGGACTATTAAATTTAATAGAAGACATCCCAATAAACAACTCTGAACTATCAGAAATAATTAATGGTTTTAAAAAATCAACGCATCTTTTAAATGAAACGATAAATGATTTAGTAAAAATCATCGTAATCAAAGACAAAATATCCATTCAAAAAGAAAACG
Organism: Flavobacterium sp. RSSB_23; assembly: GCF_051547145.1. NCBI lineage: Bacteria > Pseudomonadati > Bacteroidota > Flavobacteriia > Flavobacteriales > Flavobacteriaceae > Flavobacterium > Flavobacterium sp. RSSB_23. The sequence continues at coordinate 101,609 of NZ_JBPTTO010000004.1, forward strand.
TAACAATCAATGAAGTTGTAGAACATGTTTTTAGTCAACTCAAATTTCAAATTGAGCAATCAAAACCGATACTCAAACTAAATTTTGATGAAGCAGATACAATTTACACCAATAAAGCGTACCTTGAAAGCATTTTAATCAACTTGTTAACGAATTCTATTAAATACAAATCGGAAACAAAAAAGTTAAAAATTTCAATTACAATTAAAAAAACAAACAATTCGACCATACTAAAATTTAAAGACAACGGCATAGGAATTGACCTTAAACGAAATTCAGAACACATTTTTGGTTTGTATCAAAGATTCCATGATTATCCTGATAGCAAAGGATTAGGCCTCTATTTAGTAAAATCTCAAATAGAATCATTAGGCGGTACAATATCCATTGAAAGCGAAGTAAACAAAGGGACAGAGTTCACCTTAACCTTTTAAACAAAAGAAAATGTATAACACCATTTTTTGCATAGATGACGACCCAATTTCGTTAATGATTAGTAAAAAAATCATAACGAAAACCTCTTTCGCAAAAGAGATTTTAACAGCATCGAATGGAGAAGAGGCGTTAAAAATCTACGATGAACTCAATAAAAATCAATTATTAAGTGCAAAACCTGAATTTATTTTTTTAGACCTAAATATGCCAGTAATGGGAGGTTGGAAATTCTTAGAACTTTTTACCCAACCAGAATATGCTGCCTTTAACAATACGAAAGTAATTATTCTATCCTCCACTATCGACCCACAAGATTTAGCTAAAGCAAAAACCTATAAAATAGTAGCTGATTTTTTACCCAAACCAATTACGGTGGGAATGTTAGAATACCTTACAGAAAAATTCAGATAAATACAAAACAAAAAAAAGCTCCTTTTTAGGAGCTTTTTTTAATATATCAAACACTAAATGTGTATTACAATTTAGCAACGTGTTTAGTTAATTTAGATTTTAAATTAGAAGCTTTATTATCGTGAATGATATTTTTCTTAGCTAATTTATCAATCATAGATATAACAGCAGACAATTTAGCTGAAGCATCAACTTTATCTGTAGCAATTCTTAACGCCTTGATAGCATTACGAGTAGTTTTGTGTTGGTATCTATTTAACACTCTTTTCTTTTCGTTACTTCTAATTCTCTTTAAAGCTGACTTATGATTTGCCATTGTACTATTTTTTTATCTTTATTATTTTATTTTGAAGTCTATAAAGAAGCTAATACTTATTTTGGCCAAAACCGGCTTTACTATTAAAAAAACAAAATAAATGTCTTTTTACATCTTAGTACTACTTCAATAAAAATTTGTAGTCCGTGGGGGAATCGAACCCCCCTTACCAGGATGAAAACCTGGCGTCCTAACCGATAGACGAACGGACCAATCTCCTGATTAAAGTCCAGGAAAACTATATTAAAAACAAAATTTGTAGTCCGTGGGGGAATCGAACCCCCCTTACCAGGATGAAAACCTGGCGTCCTAACCGATAGACGAACGGACCCTGCTTCTGTATTGCGGATGCAAAAATACAACTATTTTTGAGAAGCACAATAGCTGATGCAAAAAAAATTAATTTTTTTTAATATGCCTTTGCAAAAAGCACTCTTCCAACCGAAGGATTCCCAGTAAATACACAGCTTCCCGCCTCCTCTACTCTATCCAAAGGAATACATCTTATGGTTGCTTTTGTTAACTCTTTTATCTTTTCTTCAGTAGCAGCAGTACCATCCCAATGAGCCGAAATGAACCCTCCTTTTCCTTCCAAAACAGACTTAAATTCCTCAAAACTATTTACTTCTGTAATATGACTCTCTCTATAGGATAGCGCATTATTAAATAAATCCGCTTGAATTTGAGAAAGTAAATTAACAATATAATTTTCTATTCCATCTGCAGCAACCACCTCTTTAGACAAATTATCTCGTCGAGCTACTTCAAAAGTTCCGTTTTCTAAATCTTTTGGACCTACTGCAATTCGAACAGGGACACCTTTTAATTCCCACTCTGCAAATTTAAATCCTGGTTTCTGTGTAGTTCTATCATCATACTTAACACTAATATTAAGTTTGCGTAGCGCAGCTGAAATAATAGCAACAGCAGCTGAAATAGCTTGCAATTGTTCTTCTGACTTATATATAGGTACAATAACAACTTGTATTGGTGCCAAATTAGGAGGTAAAACCAATCCTTTATCATCAGAGTGCGTCATAACTAAAGCGCCCATCAATCGAGTTGAAACTCCCCAAGAAGTCCCCCAAACATATTCCTGCTTCCCTTCTGCATTGGCAAACTTAACATCAAAAGCTTTAGCAAAATTTTGTCCTAAGAAATGTGATGTCCCAGCTTGCAATGCTTTTCCATCTTGCATCAAAGCTTCGATACAATACGTTTCCTCAGCACCTGCGAATCGTTCTGTTTCGGTTTTCAAGCCTTTTACAACGGGTATAGCCATAAAATTCTGAACGAAATCAGCATAAACATTCATCATTTTTTCCGATTCTTCAATCGCTTCTTTTTTGGTTGCGTGAGCAGTATGTCCTTCTTGCCACAAAAACTCAGCAGTCCTTAAGAACAATCGCGTTCTCATCTCCCATCTCACCACATTAGCCCATTGATTAATCAGCAATGGCAAATCTCTATACGACTGAACCCAACCTTTATAAGTTGACCAAATGATTGCCTCACTAGTTGGACGTACAATTAACTCCTCTTCTAATTTAGCATTTGGATCCACCATTAATTTCCCAGGCTTATCAGGATCATTTTTTAATCTATAATGAGTTACTATCGCACATTCTTTCGCAAATCCTTCAGCATTCTTTTCTTCAGCTTCAAACATACTTTTCGGCACAAACAAAGGAAAATAAGCATTTTGATGTCCCGTTTCTTTAAACATACGATCTAATTCTGCTTGCATTTTTTCCCAGATAGCATATCCGTATGGCTTGATTACCATACAGCCTCTAACACCTGAATTCTCGGCTAAATCAGCTTTTACAACTAGCTCATTATACCATTTCGAATAATCTTCTTCTCTTGTAGTAAGGTTCTTGCTCATATCAAATAGTTTGGCACAAATTTTGTTTTATTTTTTTTAACTTATTAGTTAGGCAAAACTAACTATTTTTGTATTGTTCAACAATAAAAAATCCCATAGAATATGAAAACTACTGTTTTTTACCAAAGAAATATACCCCAATTTGCATTTATTGGATTTTTATGTTTACTAATTTCATCGTGTGGCTCTTACCAAAACAGCTCCTATTACGAAACAGACGGTGTTTACGGCTCAAATTCTTCAAGAGTTGTTTACAATGAATCACAAAACACCTCTGGCAATCAATATCAAGAATATTTTAGATCATTGCAAAACACCAATTCATCTTCAGAAATTTTTACAGACGTAGAAAGCTACAATAATTATGAAGATAGCAATGATAGTATACAAGCTCCAAATACTGGCTACGCAAGTTGGGGAAGCAATCCACAAAGCACTACCATATATATTAATGACAATGGTTGGAACAACTGGTATGGTGCCGGATGGGGATGGAACAACCCTTGGGGTTGGAATGGCGGCTGGGGATGGAATACTGGTTGGGGATGGAATACTGGCTGGGGTTGGAATGCTGGCTGGGGTCTTGGTTGGGGATGGGGTTATCCTGCAGGAGGTTGGTGGGGCTACCCTGGTGGATACTGGGGATATCCAAGTTACAGATACAACAATTATGCCTACAATGCTAGCAGAAGAGGCTCTGGATACTCCAATGGGAACTACATTAACAGAAGCTACAATAGCCGTAACAGTCAAAACATGACTACCTATAGAAGAAGCAGTACAGATTTCAGAAGAGGCACTACTGATTTTAGAAGAAATAGCAACTCTAGCTACACCAGTACCAATTCTTTCAACAGAAGAAATAACAGTTCTAACTCAAACAATTCATCCTATACTACTACAAGAACCAGTAGAGAGAGCAGCAATTATAACACAAATTCTAATAGTTCTTCACGATCAAGAAGCAATAGCTACACTCCTAGTCGATCCTATTCTCCAAGTTCTTCAAGTGGAAGTATGCGTTCCTCAGGTGGTAGTAGCGGAGGCGGAACGAGATCTTCAGGCGGAGGCGGAAGAGGTGGAAGAGGTTAATACCTTTCTATAAACAACTATTCAATCAAACATACATAACCATTATGAAGAAGACCTATATAGTAATCGCTATTGCTTTTTTGTGCACTTCAGTAAAAGCTCAAGAAATATCAGATGCTTTACGTTATTCTGTAGACAACCTCAACGGTACAGCTAGATACCGGTCGATGAGCGGCGCTTTTGGAGCATTGGGCGGTGATTTATCCTCTATCAATGTAAATCCAGCAGGCTCTGCTGTGTTCAACAACAATCAATTAGGGCTAACTATAAGCAACTATAGCACTAAAAATAATTCCAACTATTTTGGAACTCAAACTAGCGATAGTGAAAATTCTTTTGACTTGAATCAAGCTGGAGGTGTTTTTGTATTTAAAAACCACAACAGAAATGCTGATTGGACTAAAATTGCCTTTGCGGTTAACTATGAAAACACCAACAATTTTGACAATGCTAAATTTTCTGCAGGAGTAAATCCAACCAATTCTATTGCTAATTATTTTTTGAGTTATGCCAATGGAATTTCTTTAAACACAATTGAATTCGGAAACTATCCTGAATTAAACTACAGACAACAACAAGCTTTCTTTGGTTTTCACGGATATATTATCAATCCTGTTTCAAATGCAACTAATAATACAGCCTATACATCAAATGTTCGCGAAGGAGGCAATTACTACCAAGAAAACGCCATTTACTCCAATGGGTACAACGGAAAGTTATCCTTTAACTTTTCCTCTTCCTACAAGGACAAACTTTATATAGGTATTAACCTTAATTCGCATTTTTCTAACTATACTCAATCTTCAAGATTTTACGAAGACAATGATAACACTTTAACAAATGAAGACCGAATTACAAGAATGCGTTTCAGTAATGATTTATACACTAACGGAACAGGATTTTCATTTCAAATAGGTACTATTGCAAAAATTACAGATGGATTGAGACTAGGTGCGGCCTATGAATCTCCAACTTGGATGAATTTGAGTGATGAATTGACACAACGATTAAGTTCTGTTAGAAGCAATACTTCTGGTGAGCTACCAACTGATGTAATTGACCCACGTATTACTAACTATTATGCTCCTTATCGATTACAAACTCCAAGTAAATTTACTGGAAGTGCGGCTTATGTATTTGGCAAAAAAGGATTAATTAGTGTTGATTACTCTATAAAAGATTATAATAATGTCAAATTTAGACCTACAAGTGACGATTATTATAGAGATTTAAACGCTGAAATGGATGCAACTCTTAAAACTTCTGGAGAATTACGAATTGGTGCTGAATATAAAATTAAAGCGTTGAGTTTGAGAGGTGGCTACCGAATGGAAAAAAGTCCTTATAAGAACAAAACTACCATTGGAGACTTAACTGGCTATTCTGGAGGTTTGGGATATAATTTTGGAGCAACACGAGTTGACCTTGCTTATTCTTATGCTAAACGAAATTACCAACAAGGTTTTTTTAGCACGGGACTTACGAATGCAGCAAGCATAGACGCCATTAACAATAACGTTTCTCTGACGGTGCTGTTTGAATTATAAAAAGAAATAGAAAAAGAAGCCCAATTCGGCTTCTTTTTTTTGCTGTTACTTTAAGCCTTCTTTTAAATGACAACAAAAAAGCCCTATCTTCCTTATAGCCCCGGTAGGAGCGGCATCCTTTACCTTTTTGTTTCAAAAGGCAAAGATATAGCGGATGACGGGTCTTTGATACCAAGAAAACCTTTTCCTTCCTGCTTTTAATTCTATCCAAAACTCCATATAAAATCCAATGCATATTGGGATGTGAAGTGTAATAAATGCTTTTTCAGAAGAAAAAAAAGCGTATTTTTGCCAATTCCTAGAAGAAGGGGAATCTATACTATGAGAACAAAGTCAACAAAAAAGAATAAAATCAACGTCATCACTTTAGGGTGTTCAAAAAATATTTACGATAGCGAGGTTTTGATGGGACAACTTCGTGCAAGCGGAAAAGAAGTTACCCATGAAGCAAAGGCAGATGAAGGTAACATTATCGTAATCAATACGTGTGGTTTTATTGATAATGCCAAGGCCGAATCTGTGAATATGATTTTGGAATATGCTGATAAAAAAGAAAAAGGATTGGTTGACAAAGTTTTTGTAACAGGCTGCCTTTCTGAAAGATACCGTCCGGATTTAGAAAAAGAAATTCCGAATGTAGACCAATACTTTGGAACCACTGAATTGCCTGGTTTATTAAAGGCTTTAGGCGCAGATTACAAGCATGAATTATTAGGTGAGCGCTTAACTACAACACCTAAAAACTATGCTTATTTGAAAATTTCTGAAGGTTGTGACCGACCTTGCAGTTTTTGTGCAATCCCTTTAATGAGAGGAAAAAATGTGTCTCAAACCATCGAAAAATTGGTTAAAGAAGCAGAAGGGTTGGCCAAAGATGGGGTAAAAGAATTGATTTTGATTGCTCAAGACTTGACATATTATGGTCTTGATTTATATAAAAAACGTGCACTTGGAGATTTACTAGAAGCGTTGGTAAAAGTGGAAGGTATTGAATGGATTCGTTTGCATTATGCATTCCCTACTGGTTTCCCAATGGATGTGTTGGAGATTATGAAGCGCGAACCAAAAATATGTAACTATATTGATATTCCGTTGCAACACATTTCGGACAGCATTTTGAAATCGATGCGTCGTGGTACTACAGAAGCTAAAACCACTCAACTTTTGCGTGATTTTAGAGCGGCTGTTCCAGGAATTGCAATTCGTACGACGCTAATTGTAGGTTATCCTGGTGAAACCCAAGAAGATTTTGAAACCTTGAAAAACTTTGTTCAAGAAATGAAATTTGACAGAATGGGTTGTTTTGCTTATTCACACGAAGAAAACACGCACGCTTATTTACTAGAAGACAATGTTCCTGACGAGGTAAAACAGGCTCGTGTAAACGAATTAATGGAACTACAATCTCAAATTTCATGGGATTTGAACCAAGAAAAAATAGGTAAAACGTTCAAATGTATTATCGACCGTAAAGAAGGAGCACACTTTATTGGAAGAACTGAATTTGATAGTCCAGATGTTGACAATGAAGTATTAATTGATGCTTCAAAACATTATGTAAAAACTGGGGAGTTTGTTATGATCAAAATTACAGATGCAACAGAATTTGACTTGTACGGAGAACCTGTTTAATTAGTATATTTGAATTCATAAATAGTTTACGATGCAAAAATTTCAATATTTATTGTTTTTAGGTTTTACGTTATTTTTTACTCAAACTAATTGGGCACAATATAATAACGGTTATGGCAATAATGGCTATGGTGGAGGTTATAATGGTAGAATGAATCAAATGGGAATGGGTTCTGGACCAACACAAAGTGCTCCTAAACCACCCTCAAATGAAGAAACCGCTGCAAGAGTAATGGAAAGTTTAAAAACCGAACTCAACTTTGATGCTTTGCAAGAAATTGCTATCAAAAATTTATTAATTGAAAGTTTAAATGCACAAGGCGTAATCATAAAAAAAGAGGGTTCGAACGAAAGTAAAAGCGAAGACCTTAGAGTAATCTCTGAGAATACCGACCGAAAAATACTTGAACTTTTGAATCCAGACCAGAAAGAGATTTATAAAAAAATTGTTGCTGGAGGATTTAAAAAGAAGAAAAAGAAATAAAAAACTAAAACCAACTACCAATGTTTAAACAACTACTACTTACTATTGGATTGGGTTTACTTATTAGTTCGTGCGGAACAAATCCATACAAAGAGAGTAATAAAGTATACGAACAACAATTAAAGGTGTTGCAGCAAAAATTAGCTGAAAAAGAAGCTATTGCACTAAAAAAAGTAGAGACTACTTCCACCTCTCATGATACGCTTTACACAAAACAAATCAATACACTAAAAGATTCAATTTCTAAATTTAATCCGACAGCATTAGAAAATGTTACAACCGAATGGATTGGAACGGTAAACTTCAACTTAAGAAAACCTAATTTTGTAATCATACACCATACCGCACAGGATTCCTTAAAACAAACCTTAAAAACATTTACACTAGCCAGCACAAAAGTGAGTGCACATTATGTCATCGCCGAAGATGGAAAAGTAGTACAAATGTTAAATGACTATTTGAGAGGTTGGCACGCTGGTAATGGAACTTGGGGAAGAAACAGCGATATCAACTCTGCTTCAATAGGGATTGAACTTGACAATAACGGCTCAGAGCCCTTTTCTGAAGCACAAATTAATAGTTTGCTTGCTCTTTTAACAAAACTGAAAAAAGACTACAACATTCCTACTCAAAATTTTATTGGACACTCAGATATTGCTCCTACTAGAAAAGTAGACCCTAGCGCCTTGTTTCCATGGCAATTATTGGCTGAAAAAGGTTTTGGTCTTTGGCCAGAAGCGCAATTGGAAACAGCTCCTACAGATTTTAATGCTGAAATGGCGTTGCGAATAATTGGGTATGACACAAAAAACCTGAATGCCGCTATCAAAGCCTTTAAATTGCATTATATCAAGACAGAAATTGACTCAATTATAGACCAAAAAACATTAAATGTTATTTATGCTATTTATAAAAAGCAATAACAATGTTATCTGAATAAAAAAAGGGCTTTTGAATATCAAAAGCCCTTTTTTATTACTTAAAACTTAAACCAAGCATAAGGTTCATGTTCAAAATCCAATGCTCTTGGTAAACCATCACCAGGTATAACTTTTAACTCTGGCAATATTGATGGATTAGATGGGTAAGTCTTTCCGTTAAACTTTACGATACGGTATTTACTTCCACTGTATATAAACAAGTCTTTCCATCCGTTGGTTTTATTCGTATCGATTACAACCGGATTACCTGATACCGAAAATTGCGTAATTACATTTCCTTGATTATCCAACAGCAACTGAGTACAACCACCAGTACCACAAAAATAACCTCCAGTTAATCCGACTAGAATTTCTTTTTTTCCATCATCGTTTAAATCATATTCGAAGAAAATAAACTTTTTACTGTAGTCATCTATAAAGTTCTTTGCCAAATCATCTTTGTACAAATCTTTAATAGTTAAACGGATTAAATCTGCTGTTTTCAAATTAGAAGAATTAATTCCATAACTTCCAGCTGGAATGGTATCTGTTGGGTCTGGATCTACCATTGCTTCCGTTTTAACAGTATGAACAACTAATGTGGTAGAATCAATTGGTGTTTCTTCTTGTTTAGCTTCTTTTTTACAAGAAGTCAAACCAAAAAGAGCTATTAATGATAAAGTTACGATTGCTTTTTTCATTTCGTCTTAATTTTAAATTGGTTACTAAAATTCTATATTGCTCTTATTAATAATCAACAATTATACCTTTTACTAAAAGAAGTCTTTTGTGAAAAACTAGAATTATTCCTTATCTAAATTTTCATCATTGTTAGCAGAAACATTGGAACGAATATGCAAATCTTGCTGTGGAAATGGAATTTCTATACCATTTGCTTTAAAAGCTACGTCAATCGCTATAATTAAATCATTTCGCACATCATTCCCAAAATTAAAATGAGGCACCCAATATTTTATAGCAAAATCTATAGAACTATCGTTGAATTTAGTCACCCAAACCATCGGAGCTGGATTTTTCAATACCAATTCATGTTGCATTAACACCTCTATCAAAATAGTTTTTACTTCATTCAAATCTGAGCCATAAGCGACGCCCAAATCAATCTCAAATCTACGACGATTACTACCCATAGTCCAATTCACCAAATGTTGACTCAACAAATCGCCATTAGGAATAATGACATCGGCTCCATCCCAAGTTGTAATAACACTACTTCGAATTCCGATGGATTTCATCTTACCGGTTTGCCCACCAACCTCAACAATATCATCCAAATTGATAGGTTTTTCGAAAGCAATAATCAATCCACTGACTAAGTTGTTAATTACATTTTGCAAACCAAAACCAATACCCACACTCAAAGCACTAATCATTAAAGCAATCTTATCCATAGGGATTCCAACAGAGATAAAGGCAATTAAAACTCCAAGTGTAATTATCGCAATTCGAATGAGTAGCAACCAACTTCCTAAACCTGATTTGGCGGCTCCATTTGCTGTAGTTTTACTTTCTGTTGTTAAAAACGAAACTATTTTGGCACTTAAACCAGACATAAATAAGATAAAGAAAAACAAGAAGATTGAGTTGAATGAAAACTTAAATTCCCCAAATTGTTTTTCTTCATAAAAGGCTTGTGCTATAGGCTCAATAAAGCTTTGAAAACCATACGAATTTCTATTAATCAATACAAACCAAGCCAAACCAAATAAGACATAAATAAAAGCCGGTACTTTGAATTGAGTTTCTTCCTTTTCAGCAGACAGCAATTCTTCTTCTTCAGTTTGCGTTAAATACTTTGAGAAATTTAAAATATCTAAACTCAAGCCAAAGGCCCAAATTAATTGATAAGCAATTAAAATCGTAAAATACCCATAGGTCATTAAAACCTTTGAAAGGTTATAGGAGTTTGAAAATGAAAAAATTATAGCAAAAAACTCTAAAACTATGAAAACTACCAAGGCTACGGCAAAACTTTTTTCTTCAATTTCTCTACCTTTCTTATTCCTATTGAATAACACATATATACCCAATGCTAATCCTATCAAGCTCAAAAAGAGTACAAATCTGAATTCTGATGGAGAATAAAGCAACAATAAATTATCCTGAAAAGCCAAAAAGTTTAATAAAAGAAAAGCCACACCAATTAAAAACCAATACCTATTCGATGATTTATAAATGATTAAGATCAAAGCTATCCCACTAATAGTCCATAAAAAAGCACTAAACACAAAAGGAGGCGAAGGCAAGAAAAACTGAAAGATTGAAATCATAATCAATACCGACGCCGCAAATGGATAATTCAAAACGTGTCCTGGATATTTTAAATTCTCATAGAGATCTGCTTTTTTATACTTACTTCGAATGACTCTAAGATAAAGGGTGAGCCCAATAATAAAGAAGAACAATAACCCTAAAATACCAGACTGATTCGCATAATAAAAAATAAACAACAAAGAACCTTTCCCAAAAGAGTGAACAAAATTTTCAACAAAAGAAAGTGGCTTATCGTTCCCCACAACAATATCAGATGCCCCTGAATTTACTTTTTTACTTAAAACCTTTCTTGCATTGTTTACAATAGCCAAATCAGATTCTAAACTATACTTAAATAATTTTCCGTTAATTTCTAGCTTTTGTATGCTGTCAATAGCATTTTTTAAACTTTTATTAGCTTCATTTAAATCTTTCGTTAGTGAGAACATACGTTGATAGTAGTTCTTTTTAGCAACTTCCTGATTGGGTATTTTATAAAAAATAGGGTCCGTTGCCAATGAATCCATTCTACGTTGAATACCGCTGAGTTCTCTATTATTTACTGCAATTTTATCTAACTGATAATCGGTTCTTTTTATTAGCTCATTCAAAAGAATAGACGTTGTGGTCAAATCACGTATGGTTTGCATCTTATTTACGTCTTTTACAATTCCTTTTAATGATTTTTCTTTCCAATCTACCAACAAGGCCAACTCCGTTGTAAAACCTTTATAATCAATACCTTCCTTAAGAACAGTACTGGCTTTTTGAATTTCTTCGTTAAGCGAATTAAAACTACTATTTTGCTTATTGGTCAACACATTAAACTCGTAGTTTGTTTTATTCTCTTTTAAACTCTCTGCATTTAATTGTTGCATAAGTACATCCAATTGTTTGTTCTCTTTGGCTAAAGTATCCTTATTGACAGCTTGTTTTGTTTGACCAAAAGCAATTGAATTCAAAATAAAAAAGAATACAACATAAGTACTTTTAAAATTGAAGTAGAAAAAATCGGTAAAGGCTCTTTTTTTGCTGTTTTTCATAAAAAATTGCATCATAGTATAAGATTAAATAAAAACATAAGTAATATCAAAAAAACACCTCTCATAGTATCTTCTGAGATATAAATTACAAAATTTATCATAAAAATAGTTAAAAAAACAAAACTACAACTATATAATAATGAATAAAATACAAAGAACATAATGATTACAATCGTTAATAAAAATCAAAAAACAAAAGAGATTATAGTAGATTGATTTAATTTTACTAGCTAATTCAGTATTTCAAAATCGTATCCAATTTAGAGAAATACTATTATTGCATTCAAAAATATGGTCTTAAAACTCAACAACCTATTTACCAAAGAATTACCTGCCGACACTGACACCAACAATGTTCCTAGACAGGTGTACAATGCTTGCTTTTCGTATGTATCACCAAAAATCCCTTCAAATCCATCGATAATTCACGTTGTGCATCAAATGGCTGAAGAAATAGGTTTGAATAAAAATGATATTGAAGATGAGGATTTTGTAGCTTTTTTTTCAGGAGCAAAAATTTACCCAAACACCCAACCGTTTGCCTTATGCTATGCAGGTCATCAATTTGGGAATTGGGCAGGTCAATTAGGCGATGGAAGAGCCATAAATTTAATGGAAGTGTCGCATCTTGAAAAAAACTTTACCTTACAATTAAAAGGTGCTGGTCCAACCCCCTATTCTAGAACAGCAGACGGATTAGCAGTTTTACGCTCCTCCATTCGGGAATACTTATGCGCAGAAGCTATGCATCATCTTGGAGTACCTACCACCCGATCACTTTCATTGGTTTTAACTGGAGACGAAGTGCTTAGAGACATTATGTACAATGGGAACCCCGCTTATGAAAAAGGAGCCATCGTATGCCGAGTTGCTCCTAGTTTTATTCGCTTTGGAAATTTTGAAATTTTCGCTGCTAGACAAGATCATACGAATCTTAAACTATTGGCTGATTTTACCATACAGCATTACTTCCCATCGATAAAAGTAACAGGAAAAGAAAAATACATCCAATTTTTTGAAGCGGTTTCTAAAAGCACATTGGAGATGATTCTTCACTGGCAAAGAGTGGGTTTTGTTCACGGAGTTATGAATACAGATAATATGTCAATTCACGGCATTACCATTGACTATGGTCCTTATGGATGGCTGGAAGACTATAATCCCACTTGGACACCTAACACCACTGACAATCAACACAAAAGATATCGTTTTGAAAATCAACCCCAAATTGGTTTATGGAATTTGTATCAATTGGCCAATGCCTTATATCCTTTAATTGAAGAAACTCAACCGCTGGAAGCTATTTTGGATGCTTACACCAAAGCGTATGATTTAAAATACCTCCAAATGATGCAATCAAAATTGGGATTGCAAATAAACGATAAAGAAGATCGCGACTTAATTCAAGAACTTATTGACGTACTTCAAGCCATAGAAACAGATATGACTATTTTCTTTAGAAACTTGAGTTTAGTACTTAAAAATGATACTCCAGAAACTGCTTTAACAAAAATTGAATTTGCCTTTTATAATGCTAATGATTGTAATGAAAGCATAACTCTAAAATGGCAGAATTGGTTCACTAAATATAGCAACAGACTTCAACTAGAAACATTCTCTGATGCAGAAAGAAGTTCCGCTATGAATCAAGTTAACCCAAAATATGTCCTTCGCAATTATATGGCGCAATTGTCTATTGATGCCGCTGAAAAAGAAGACTATTCTATACTAAAAGAATTGTTTGAACTTTTACAAAAACCTTACGAAGAACAACCCGAATATGAAAAGTGGTACGCCAAACGACCCGATTGGGCAAGAGTAAAGATCGGTTGCTCTATGCTTAGTTGCAGTTCATAAAAAAAGGAAGCATTACGGCTTCCTTTTTCATTTAAAAATCATTTTTTACTTTGAGAAAGAGGTCAACAACTCCGTTTTCTCAATCTTGCCATTCTTAGCATAGGTTTCTTGCTTAACCATACCCACTCCTTTAGCAACCCATTGCTTAGTAGTACCTTTTTTGGCAAAAAGCAATTTAGTATCTGTTGTGGCCGTAATAACCATACAATCAAAAGTACCTGCAGGAACGGTTATTTTCTCTTGCCCAACTACCTTTCTATCCAAGGTTTTAAAATACATATTCATATTCATTGCTGAGGATTTTACAGCAATATCAATTTCACTATCTGGTAATGTCTGACCCACACTTAAATCTAGCGGTGACTCAACATCTTTACCAGAAACATCTACTGTAATGTTGGGATCTTTCATATTAGATTTTAATTGATTGCTTACAATCTTTTTCTGATCCATAATAGCTACTTTACCATCACAAGTGATATCGTACTCGGTGTTCAAAGTCTCCTTTCCTTTGGAATTGGTGACAAGATGAATGACAACTTTGCCTGATGAAGCATCTTTTACCAAAAAACTAGAAACCGCCTCTACCTGATTTTTTTTATCATAGGCAGTAATTTCATATTTAGCTCCTTTGTGAGCAACAAAATATCCGTCGCACGGTTTTTGGCCATATACCAAAGTTGTTGAGTATACTAAAACCAATACTAAAAACCCAAATTGGTGTAATGCTTTTCGTTTCATATTGTTTCTTTTTAAGTTGATACATAGACAAATATAATTTATTTTTGAAAGAAAAAAAAGGTAAAAAAAATAGAATTATTTATTTTGAATATCTTAACTTTGAGTGATAACTTTAAAAACTAAATTTTTATGAAAACGATTAAACTAAATTTTTTATCATTGCTTCTAATGTTTTTTATTGGAATAACAGGGTTTGCCCAAAACTTACAAGACTTAGTTGGTGATAAAGCAGCTGGCGCATTTAACGAATTAAGAGATAGAGGTTATACCTATATAAATGGAAGTAAATCTGGAGATAGTGCTTATCAAAACTGGTACAACAGAAATCAAAACAAATGTGTAACTGTAAAAGTTAATGATGGAAGAATAGACTCTATTGTAAAATCCACTTTGGAAGATTGTGGTAAAGGCAAATACAGCAACAACTACAACAGTAACAGATACAACAATGATGATGACGACAACTATAACAACAATAGATACAACAATAACAAAAGTTATAACCGAAATTTTAAATATAATTATTTAAGTGGTCAAAGAGCTACCTATGCATATAGTGAATTAAGAAAAAATGGTTTTGATGAACAGAAAACACACGAGCAAGGAGGTAACACTTACAAAGTTTGGTTCAACAATGATACTGATCAATGTTTAAAAACTACCAGTAGAGATGAAAAAATATCCTCAATAGTAGTTTCTACACATTGCAAATAATTTAAAAAAAGTAAAGTTTTCAGCCTAAGCCCGACCTACGTCGGGCTTTTTTCTTGGTTAAACCTATTAAAATAGTGATTCATACCACAATTTAGGAATCAAATGGATAGCTTTGCAAATGAAATAAACCTAATAATCATATGAACGAAGAAATCATCAATGCTTTTGAAGTTATAAAAAACGGCGGCATCATTCTTTATCCCACGGATACGGTTTGGGGCATTGGTTGCGATGCGACGAATCCTGAAGCCGTGGCCAAAATATACCAACTCAAACAAAGAACCGAAAGCAAAAGTATGATTTGCCTTATGAATGGGGAAAAAATGATGTACAACGTATTCAAGGAGATTCCCGAAGTAGCTTGGCAAATTCTAGATTTATCCGAAAAGCCAACAACTTTAATACTAGATAACCCAAGAAATGTAGCTCCAAATCTTATTGCCGAAGACCAATCCTTAGGAATTCGATTGGTAAAAGAGCCTTTTTGCTTTAAGCTATTGGAGCGAATGAAGAAACCGCTAGTTTCTACTTCAGCTAATATTTCTGGGCAACCCACACCAAGTTCTTTCAAAGAAATTAGTCCAGAAATTATAAAAGGCGTAGACTATGTTGTAAATTTGCAGCACGAAAAAATTGCAGAAAAACCTTCTACGATTATTAAATTGACGAATGATTCTCAAGTTAAAATCATAAGAAAATAGTAGTTCACCGCAAATTCGCAAATTGTATTATTTATATGGAAGAATACATTTATAGAGAAGAAAATTATGCAATCGTAGGTATACTTTATGAAGTTCATAAAAATCTAGGAAAAGGATTTTCTGAAATTGTTTACAAAGATGCAATAGAATTTGAACTTCAACAAAACAACATTCCATATCAACGTGAAAAAGAATTTGCAGTAAACTATAAAAACACCACTTTAAAGCATAAATTTTATGCTGATTTTGTGGTTTATGACAAAATCATTCTTGAAATAAAAACAGTTGACTGTTTCAATAACAGTCATTATAACCAATGTTTAAATTATTTAAAAGTTTCCAAAAACAAATTAGCCATATTGGCTAATTTCAATTTAGTTTCTTTAGAATACAAACGCATAATAAATTCAAAAAATTAATTTGCGAATTTGCGGTAAAAAATTATGAATTATAAATCAGCACTTAAAAATACAATATTCGAAGTAATATCAAAAGCTTCCCAAGAACTAAACATAGAAAGCTATGTAATTGGTGGGTTCGTTAGGGATTTACTTTTAAAAAGAGGCACTAAAAAAGATATCGATGTGGTGGCTGTAGGCAGTGGCATCGAATTGGCGCTCAAAGTTTCAGAACTTTTACCTAAAAAACCAAAGGTACAAGTGTTCAAGACTTACGGAACTGCTATGCTCCGTTTTGAAGATACTGATATTGAATTTGTAGGTGCCAGAAAAGAATCCTACACCCACGATAGCCGCAATCCTATCGTAGAAAATGGAACCCTACAAGATGATCAAAACCGCCGTGACTTCACCATAAACGCCTTGGCTTTGTCTTTGAATCCATCTAACTTCGGAGAACTCTTAGATCCCTTTGCTGGTATTTCTGATTTAGAATCTAAAACAATAAAAACTCCGCTTGACCCAGATATCACCTTTTCAGATGACCCGCTAAGGATGTTGAGAGGCATTCGTTTTGCTACGCAATTAGGTTTTGAAATACATCCTGATTCTCTGGATTCCATTACCAAAAATGCTGAACGAATAAAAATCATTTCAGGAGAACGCATTGTAGAAGAGTTAAACAAAATTCTTCTGACTGAAAAACCTTCTTTGGGCTTTTTGTTGCTTTATAAAACAGGATTATTAGAACTGATTCTGCCTGAATTAACCGCCTTGAATCAAGTAGAAGAGATAGAAGGACACACGCACAAAAACAACTTTTATCACACACTTGAAGTAGTCGATAACATTTGCCCGAATACAGACGATGTTTGGTTGCGATGGGCTGCTTTATTGCACGATATCGGAAAAGCTCCAACGAAACGCTTCAACAAAAAACAAGGATGGACGTTTCACGGACACGAGTTTTTGGGTGGTAAAATGGTTAAGAAAATCTTCGAAAGATTGCATATGCCCTTGAACCATAAAATGAAATTTGTACAAAAAATGGTAGTGATGAGTTCGAGACCAATTGTATTGGCGCAGGACACTGTTACTGATTCAGCAGTACGTCGTTTGGTTTTTGATGCAGGAGAAGATGTAGAAAACTTAATGACGCTTTGTGAAGCCGACATCACCACTAAAAACCCAAACAAGTTCAAAAAATACCACAGTAATTTTGAAATTGTACGCAAAAAAATTGTAGAAGTTGAAGCGCGTGACCACGTCCGTAATTTCCAACCTCCAATCAGTGGCGAGGAAATAATGGCACTCTTCAACTTAAAACCGTCTAGAGAAATTGGCATCCTAAAAGAAGCCGTAAAAGAAGCTATTCTAGAAGGAGAAATACAAAATGAGTACCAAGCAGCTTATGAATTTATCTTAAAAAAAGGAGCCAAATTAGGCCTAAAGATTAACGATTGTTAGTCCTTTTTTTCTTTGATAAACCCATAAATTTGCATCTAAATAATTGATTTTTTATCACTAAAAAAATGACTAAATCTAATAAACCTGTTATCATTTGGCTGCTTTCTGGCTGCTTTCTTTTGTTTTTAATGGTTGTGGTTGGCGGAATTACCCGTTTAACTAATTCTGGACTCTCTATGACCGACTGGCATTTGATTACCGATACCTTCCCTCCTATGACAGAGGCGAAATGGAATCAAGCTTTTGAAGAATACAAAAAGTTTCCTGAGTATCAAAAAATCAACATCCACAATGATTTTACCTTATCCGATTATAAATTCATTTACTTCTGGGAATGGTTTCACCGTTTTATTGGTCGAATCATCGGGATGGTGTTTTTAATTCCTTTCTTTTATTTTTTAGCCAAAAAAAGATTAGACAAATCCACTATCAAAAAATGCATTGTTCTTTTGTGTATGGGAGGATTCCAAGGCTTTTTGGGATGGTTTATGGTAAAAAGCGGCTTAATCGACAATCCAGATGTGAGCCATTTTAGACTGGCATTACACCTTACTTTTGCTTTCATCACCTTTGCTTATACCCTTTGGGTAGCTTTAGATTTAATTTATCCTAACAAAGACAACTTTTATCCTCAGTTGAGAACTATTGCTCGATTTGCCTTTGTGTTTTTGATTATTCAAATAATCTACGGAGGTTTTGTTGCAGGACTCAACGCGGGATTAATTCACAACCATTGGCCATTAATGAGCGATGGTCAATTCATTCACGATAGTGTATTTATCGAAAAAAACAGTTTTATTCTGAACTTGATTGAAGGAAAAAGCGGCGTGCAATTCGTACATCGTACTACCGCTTATCTGGTGGTGGCTTTGATGGTTTTATTGTATTTCAAAAGCAAAAAATACTCTTTGTCAATTGCACAACAAAATGGACTCAATGCGCTTGTCATACTTGTTTTCGTGCAATTTGCACTAGGCGTTTTGACTTTGTTGTATAGCGTACCCCTTTGGTTAGGATTGGCGCACCAAATCACAGCTTTCTTTTTATTGACAGCCATGACTTATACGCTACACCGTTTCACTAAATAAAAAAAAGAGATGGCTTAATACACCATCTCTTCTCTTTCAAAAGTAGGTAAAACGATGTGATTTATGTTTTGCTCCATCCATTGGCTCTCTAACAAATATGCCCAAGCATTCATATATTTTACCGTATCTGACATCACATTTCTATTGAAAGAAGTCACACCAGCTTTGGCTAAAATCTCAGGATTGGACAAGTTTTCGAGTTGTCTCAAGTCAGAAGCTGTAAATCCAAACTCAATCATTCTGCCAATGATTAAATCCATAGGATAACCACTCGTTGGGCAATAATCTATAACTTGTTCCGACCAATCACCGCGTTTTTGCAAGGCAAATTGTTGAATTTCAGCTCTGGTAAACGAAGTTATATTTTGTGCCAAATGCCCACAATTACAACTTCCCATATGCCCCCATTCATAACGACCGCTACTTGCAATTTGTTTCGCTGTTTCTCTAAGGGCTTGAATTACTTTTAAATTTGGTGCCGCCATAATACAATAAATTTGGTTTTTAATACCATAAAAGTACTAAAACTCGAAACGCGCTTTTTTTACTTTAACACAAAGTAAACTATTGTTTAGGCTACTATTCCGCTTAAATAGAGCTACTTTTGCGCTTCGACTATATTGTCCTTCCCTTTTTATTCACTATTAATGTCTAAACTTGCTGCACAAAATAAGTTCTTCGACCTCTCCGATTATGGTCGCCCATTTGGTAAATTCCTTGCACAACAATTAAAAGAAACCCGATTCACAGCTATTCACGTAACCCTACTTTTTGGCCTTTCTGGGTTGATTGCCATTTTTTGCATACTCACCAATCATTACTTTTTGGCTGCCTTTTTCATTGTTTTAAAATCAGGAATTGATGCTGCAGATGGTGAATTAGCCAGACTAAAAAACAAACCTTCATACGTTGGTAGATACCTCGATAGTGTCTTTGATATCGTCTTAAATTTTATGATTATTATGGCCATTTGTTGGGTTTCAAAAACGACATTTTGGTATGCGTTTGCCGCTTTTTTTGGCATCCAATTACAAGGAACTCTTTACAATTATTACTACGTAATTCTGAGACATAAATCGGTTGGAGGAGACAGCACTAGTAAAATTTTTGAATACAAAACGCCCAAAGCTTTACCTGGAGAAACACAAAAATCGGTGACTCTTTTGTTCCGAATTTATACAATCGTTTATGGCCTTTTTGACAAAATAATTCACGCTCTAGATAAAGAAGCTTACAAAGTAAAAACGTTTCCAAATTGGTTTATGAGCTTGTTATCTATTTATGGTTTAGGGTTTCAATTGCTAATTATTGCTGTGATGTTACCACTGCATCTTATCGAATACATAGCGCCGTTTTTTATCGCCTACACACTGATGATTTTTATTCTTATAGCTATCAGAAAACGGTTTATTAGCGAATAAAAGCCTCATAGATAAATCTTATACCAAGAACTTAAATAACTAATAACCAGTATTTTTAACTGTTTTTATCTAAACTAAAAAATCAATTCAATTCTTAACCAATCCAATTTTTGAAATCGGCTACTTTTTCTCGGCTTACTATCACCTCTTCTGCTTTATAAGTAGGCAAAATAATTTTCAAACGGGAGTTGCTGTACACCACAATCTCTTTTATAGCTTTTAGTGGAATAATAAATTTTCGGCTGATTCTGTAAAAAGCAGCAGGGTCTAATTCTTGCTCCAAAACCTCTAAAGTGGTCTCCAAAAGATAATCTCTGTTATCGAAAGTGTGCAAATAAGTGCCTTTATTTTCGCTGTAAAAACATTCAATTTCATCCACTGAAATCACTTTCAAATGTTGCCCAATTTTCAGCGTAAATCGCTTTTTGTAATTTTTCTCAAATGGGTTGGTCAGCATCTTTTTGATAGCTTCAAAATCTAACGCAAGCGAAGGATTTTCAGGTGCCTTTTCTGGCATGCGAGATTTGTATTTATTCACAGCAATTTCCAAGTCATCTTCATCGATGGGTTTGAGTAAATAATCAATACTGTTGAGCTTAAAAGCACGCAAAGCATATTCGTCATAAGCGGTGGTAAAAATGATAGCACTCTTAATTTCGACTGCTTCAAAAATGGCAAAAGACAAGCCATCGGATAATTGAATGTCCAAAAAAATAAGGTCAGGATGGGGATGGTTCGAAAACCATTCGATAGCCTCTTCTACCGAGTGTAAAAGAACCGTAACATTTATTTGTAGTTTTTCGAGTTTACGTTGCAACAAACGCGCTGCTGGTTTTTCGTCTTCGATGATTATAGTAGTCATTATTTGAGGTTAGAGGTTAGAGGTTAGAAATTAGAGGTTAGAAATTAGAGGTTAGAAATTAGAAGGCAGAAGTTAGAAGGCAGAAAACTGAGAACTCAGAACTGAAAACTCAGAACCGAAAACAAAAATCACTTCCACTGTTGTTGTTTTTCATCTTCTTCCTTTAAAAATTCCTCCATTTTTCTTTTCTCCCAATCTTTGCCTAAAAACAAATCTTTCCCAAAAACAGAAGCTCCATGTGCTACCAATCCAATGCCCCAAAAGAAAGCAGTATTGAGTGTTTGCCAACTCCAAAAATTGCTATCTAATGAATCCAAATGCCTTGCTCTCATAGCGATTAATCCGATATTGACTAAAACATAGACTAGTAGATGCACATAAAATCCTTTTATTTTTTGCACTCTTTTAAATGCGATATCGTAACGCTCTTCTTGTGTTCTGTCTAAAATTGAATCGTATTGGTTTTGCTTATTTTCCATGATGTTTTTTATTTTAATTTATTTCCAATCGTTTCTGGATTGTTTTTCTTTTTCCATAAACTCTTTGATTTTTTGCTCTTCCCATTCTTTGCCGAAAAAAGGCATCCAATTGAACACTTTCATCGCGTGAAAGAACACGCCTACACCCCAACCTAATAACGGCCAAAAAAACCATAAATATCCTGGCGAGGTCAACAAATTAATTACTGCTAAAAATATATTCACTACAATGTAAGAGGTCAAATTTCCGTAAAATCCTTTTAAATCCTCTACTCTTTTCTTGGCTTGATAATATCTGTCTTCTTCTTGAAAATTCGTTTCCATAATTATTTCCAGATTTGTTTTTCGTTGTTCTTTTCTATCATTTTTTTAATTTGCTTTTCTTCCCAAGATTTACCCAAAATTACTTCGGTAAAAAACAATTGAACCGCTTGAATAGCAAAAAAAGTAGTCCAAATCGCCATCACAAAACCGTTGATGTAACGAATGGGAAAAAAGTTCAAAGGTGCACCATAATACGTTTTCAAAACATAAATTACTACGCCTAGCATAAAAAATATCATGTGAAAATAAAAATCTTTCAGTTTTTTCACTCTCTCTTTGGCCATTTGAACCAAAGCTTCTTGTTCTTGATTGGTATCTATTCTTTCCATCTTTATTTCCATTTTTGTTGTTCGTCTTCTTTTCTTAAAATCTCTTGAATTTTTCGTTCTTCCCAGCTAGAGCTGTAACCAAAAACTTTGAAACCGTGCATAATCAAACCGAATCCCCAGCCTCCAGCGGAGAACCAAAACCAATGAAATTGTGGGACAAAAGTAAGATTCACATAAATTAAAATTGGAATCACTACACAATATGAAATCAGGTTGCCATAAAATCCCTTTAATTCCTCTACTCTCTTTTTTGCGCGGTAGTACGCATTGTTTTCTCTGTAATTTAATGTCGTTTCCATAACAGTTATTTGTTGGGTTAAAATGGGTATTTTAACGGTAAAAGTTTGTTCGTTTTGTTCAATCAGTACTTTTCGTTTGGTAATGATGGCGTATCGATTGATGATGTTTTGTAATCCAACGCCTTGTCGGTCTTGTAATACTTCTTTCTTTTGAAAATCATTCTGAATCACCAAATAATCATTTTCAATATAAATTCGGATGTGTAGAGGTCTTTGTTCGCTTACCACATTGTGTTTTACGGTGTTTTCTAATAACAATTGCAGTGAAAGAGGCACTACTTTGGCATCTGGATTTTGAACTTCGGCAGTCACCTCATAAAACAAACTGTTCTCAAAGCGCATCTTTAGCAATTTCATATACGTAGTTGCAAAACTCAATTCCTCGGCTACCGATACCAATTCTTTATCTTTTTGTTCCAACACATAGCGGTAAATTTTAGACAAAGAAGTAGTGAAACGTTGGGCATTATCTGGATTTTCCTCAATCAGCGAACTCAACACATTCAAACTATTGAAAAGAAAATGTGGGTCGATTTGATTTTTTAAGGTTTCAAATTTAGCCGAAGCTGTTCCTGCAATAATCTTTTGTTCGAATACTTCTTTTTTAGAAGCTTGTTTCCAGTTGAGCATAAAACTACGTGCGTGCATAAAGGTCGAAACTCCCAAAGAAAGAATGATATAAAACATATGCACCCAAACCATTCTGTTGTTGAAAAACTCAGAAACTTCTAGTTTTTGAAACACTACGAAAGTCAAATAGTCAATCCCTAAAACTACAGGAACGGTGTACAAAATGGTACAAAAAATCCCAAAATACACTCTCAAATTGGTTTGCTCTAACCAATTCCATCGGCGGTCCAAAATATCATTGATGAGTCCGTTTCCAAAACCAATTCCGTAAGAATATAGAGCACTAACTAAAAAAGTGGTGAGTAGACTCTGAGGACTGAAATCCCCTTGCAACAACGAAAAAACAAGCGTAAATACCAGTGTAATCTTCAAACAATCTATAAAGCCTTTTTTGATTCTGTCTAGTATACTGTTCTTCTGTTTTTCCATTTTTTTTGGGTTTTGGGTTTTGGGTTTTTCAACCCTTTAAGAGTTTTGAACTCTGAAAGGGTTAATGCTATTTTTTACAATTCTTTTGAGCTTCTTGAGCACGGTCTAACCCCCATTTTGGTGAGAAAGCTGTTTCTGGTTTAAAAGTAGCAAAAAGTCCGATAGCTTTATCAATTTGTGCACACATAGGCGTAGTATCTGTTCCCCAGAACTTGGCTCCACCAATTTCGAACTCGGCTTTACAAAATACCACTCTTGGATTTTCTGGAGCAATGGCCTGTGCTTTACCGTAGAGTTCCATTACTTTTCCAGACAACTTTTGTCCGTTGGTCATTGGGTCATAAGCAATCCAAGCGGTGTGAATCATAGCTTGCATTACTAATAACTCAGGATTGTTTTCGTTTTTGATTAATTCTACATCCAAAGCGTTTTGTGCTTTAGTCAACAAAGCGGTTACTTCGTCTTTGCCTTTAGTTCTAAAAGCGGTTGTGGTGTTTACTAAAGCCACATAATAGTTAGGCAACCAGTTGTTTTTTTCGACTGCTGCAATTCTTTCGAATAAAGCGGCAGCTTCGGTGTTTTTGCCTTCTCCCCACAATTGGAACGCTTTTCCCATTCCTTGTTCGTATTGTCCTTGGGCAGCTAATAAACTGCAAATAAATAAAGCGGTGGCGGTTAAAACTTTAATCATAATTTCTATTTTTTTAGTTGTTAATTTCTTTTAAATGGTTGTTGTTATTTTGATGATGTAAAAGTATTGCTGATGTGCTACTTTTGAAATTGATTCTGACTGAACTGTCGTTTTTTGAGGATGAATTGTAAACTGATTATACTTTCAATACGATGTGCTTGTTTTGGGTGGCTTGGAACTTAGCGTCTTTGTATTTTGGAGGCCCCATAAACCCTTTGGCATCGTTTGAAGCGGCATAAGCTTCTTTTGGAATTCCCATAAAGTTGGTGTCTAATTTTCCGTTGCTGTTTTCATCGTGAAAAACACTAATAGCATACTCGCCAGCAGGAAGGTTTTCAAAAGTGACCGTTGCTTTTGCGTTTTTGATTAAAGCGACATTGCCTTTGTAGACTTTTTTTAGAAAATGATTTTCGGAATTGTACAATCCGATTAGGACTTGCCCTTTGTTGTTTTTTAGACCAACGATGTCAACTTTGATAGCGACTTGAGCGGTTGCCATTGCACTTATGGCTAAGAACAGGATAAGAACTGATGTTTTCATAGCTTATTTTTTTAAAGGTTGTGTATTTTATTATGCTGATGTAAAAATAGTTTGGACCAATCGAAACTAAAATTGATTGTAACTGAACTGTTGTTTTTGGAGGATGAATTGTAGGTATTCGCTTTTAAAAAAAGTTAGCCACTAATTACACGACTTGTCACTAATTGTCATCGAAATTGAAATTAAATGTCACGAATTCCATCAATAGTAATAATTCGTGTCATTAAAACACATTTTTATTCGTGATTCATTAGTGAATTTGTGGTGGGTATTTTTAAAAGCAAATGCCTTGGATGAATTGTAAAACACTTTTCTTTCCAAAAACACCCTATCTTGCCTCTTAGCCCCGGGAGGAGCGGCATCCTTTGCTGACGGGGTTCGGCAGCAAAGATATAGTGTATCACGGGACGATGCCTGCTGAAAAAACCTTATGCTTACTGCTCCTAATTAGACTTATAAATTGTTCAATTGATTGTCTTTTTTGTTGTCACTGATGGTCCAAAAGAAACCTACGAAAAAGAAACTATCGGCCGTTGGTGTGATAGCTCTGCGGTTGTACACGCCCGCTGCATCTGGAGTATTGGCGTACTCGTAACCAAAGACATTTTGAGTCTGTAAAATATTGGATACAGAGAAATACAGGATTTTTTGTTGTGACACCAAATACGCCCAATTGAAACTCAAATTATTGAAAGCTTTGGTTTTTCCGTTCATAAATTGGGTCTCGTTAGGATTGTTGTACGGACGACCTGTGGCAAACGAATGGGTGAAACCGATTTGTGATTTCCAGTCGGTGATGAAATATTTGGTCACCAAAGACGCTGTATGGTCTGCCACAAAACTTGGCGTAACTTGTTTAGGGAAATTGCGATAATCACGCTCCGTATCGATGTAAGAATAGGAAATCCAATATTCTAAATTCTTAATCGAGCTGCCATCTCTCCAGAACAAATCGAGTCCTTTGGCGTAGCCAGAACCGTTGTTGTTGTACACTGAATTAAACATTGGCGTTGTTGTATTGAATTTTACCAAATTGCTGTAATCTTTGTAATAAGCCTCGGCTCTAAACGTTTGACGGTCGTTGTTGTATTGAAAGTTTAAGATGTAATGCGATGCTTTTTCGCTTTCGAATTGGTGCATTTTGGAATACTTGATAAAATCGACACTTGGCGCCTGAGTGAA
Organism: Flavobacterium sp. RSSB_23; assembly: GCF_051547145.1. Taxonomy (NCBI): domain Bacteria; kingdom Pseudomonadati; phylum Bacteroidota; class Flavobacteriia; order Flavobacteriales; family Flavobacteriaceae; genus Flavobacterium; species Flavobacterium sp. RSSB_23. Next base: position 127,804 of record NZ_JBPTTO010000004.1, read on the forward strand.
ATCGCCATAAGCGAAAGAAAACTGACTTGTTTTATTCAATTTGTAAGCCAAGGAAACACGAGGAGCAACGGCAGTTTCGTTCAACAAATCGTTGTATGAGGCACGTACCCCCACTTTGGCAGCAAAGTTTTTGGTGAATAAAATATCGCCTTCGGCAAAAGCTGCTGCTATTGAAGAGTTGTATCCGCTAGTACCTCCTATGCCAGAATTTGGCGTGAAATCTTCGTTGAAACGAGTAATAAAATAATCCGTTCCGAAAGACAATTTAACGTGTTGCGAAATGCTTTTACGGAGTTTGAATTTAAGATGTGAGGCGTTTTCGTCGTTGTTTAGTTTATCCAAATCCAATCCCAATTTGTTCTTAGAATAGCCATAACTCAATCCTGTTGTTACTTGCCAATTGTTTCCAAAACCACCTTTGTAGGAAGTATTTAAATAAAAGTTGTTATTGTTCAAATCGACTCTGACCTTGTTAGGCGAATTAACGCTTTCTTGATTCAAATCGAATTTTGAGGAATCGAAAGCTGCGTATAATTTTAGAATTCCGTTATTGAAGTTGTAACGATAAACGGTTTCACCAGAAAGGGATTGAAAAGGATTGTTCCATTCGATATTTTGAGGCACCACTTTTTGATACGGCGCCAAATTGATATAAGCGGCATTGACACTCAAAGAGCTTTTTTTCCATTTTTGTGTATTTCCAACGCCCAAACCTACGGTCATTAAAGCGATTTCGGTTTTGTTTTGGTCGGGTTCGTCTTGAGTATTCAATAATAACACACTTGACAAAGCCTCGCCATACTCGGCAGAATAACCTCCGGTAGAAAAAGAAATTCCGCTGAACAAAAACGGAGAAAAGCGTCCGCGAGTAGGCAAATTATTCGTGCTAGCGCCATAAGGCTGTGCCACTCGAATACCGTCGACAAAAGTTTGTGTTTCATTGGCCTCGCCCCCACGAACGAACAAACGACCGTCTTCACCCACGTTTTGAGTTCCTGGCAAAGTTTGTAGCGCTGCAATTATATTTCCAGCAGAACCCGCTGTGGTTACAATATCTAAAGGTTTCAACACCGAAACACGAGCTTTGTCTCCCGACTCTAAAGTTCCAGCCGTAATCACCACCGCGTCTAAGGTGTTGACATTCTCTTTGAGCGTTATCGTTTTGTCTTTGTAATTGGCTACATCTATAACGAGAGTTGCCGTTTCGTGTATCAAAGAGCTTATGATTAGGGTCGCATTTCCTTTGACTGTGGTTTCGAATGAGAAAAGTCCTTTCTCATCGCTTGTGGCGCCATCATAAGTGCCTTCGATATAAATATTGGCGCTAACTACGGGCTTACCTTTTGGGTCGATAACTTTTCCTGAAATGGTGCTTTGAGCAAGAGTAACACTACTCATCAAAACCAATAGGGCTACTAAAAAGAATTTGTGTGCGATTTTTTTGATACTTGTTTTCATTATACTGTTTGTTTTTTGATGAAGCAAATATCTTTCGGGATTATCGATTCTCTAAAAAGTTATGACCGAATTGTAGAAAAACGAGGCTGAATTGTAATTCAGATAAAATAGAAAATTCTCAATAAAATTTTAATTCGGAACAAAAAAACAAATTATAATCTCTAAAAACCACAAAACAACACTAATAATTCAACAAAAAATAAATATCAAAAATAATTTTATCCCAATAAAACCTTTTAATATTAAATAAATGATAATAATGTCTAAAAGTAAAAAAGCGCTTTGGAAAATTTGTTTTAATTTATTTATGTTTGTGCCAAAATTGGAATTTATGCAAATGAGCAAAAAAAAATACACAAATGTAAATAGTAGAATTGCTCTACTATTTCTGTTTGTATTTTTTCATTTCTTACTGTATTCCGCTTTTAGTAGCCTTCCTGTTTTTTCTTTTTCAAAATTAGAAAAAGATTTTTTTGCACATACAACTGCTAAAAAAGATCATTCAAAATATTCAAAAATTCACATTCCTACCAGCGATATGGAGGAAGAATTTGAATATAGCGAAATTGAAATTGATCCTTTTTTACACTCTCCTATCCAATTATTTGATTTTATCCCTTCGAATCGGACATTCGTCACTGTTCAATCTAAATACCGCAAAAGCTATTTCTATAAAAAAAGTGGCTTGTTTCTGCTGTTTTGTAATTTAAAATATCATTCGAGTTAATAAACCTATTGAAAAACATTTTCGATCATTAGTTTATTAACCCCTAAAGTTACCCAAAAGTTAGTGAAGATTGCGTTAGTCCAAGAAAAAAGGACAACTGTACAATTATTTACAATCAATACTATTGGGCTGTTTTAGCAATATATTTTAAAATGAAATCAACTTCTATAGTTTTTGATGAACATGAAGTACTTCATAGTCTAAAGCATTATTTGCCAGCGCAAAACCCACTAAAGGATTTTGTTCATCACAATACCTTGCATGCGTTTCAAGGAAAGACTTTTTTTGAAGCACTAGAGGAATCCTCTAAAATCTTTGGCTACAAAACCTATTTACCACTAGCAAGTTTTAGAGAACGATTTGATAAAAAAGAAATCAATAATGAAGTTCTTGAGCAGGTTATACGTTCAAAAAAAGGAGAAGAAGAACTCTCTACTTGGAAACACAATCTTCTTTACAAAAACTATGACGAGTCAATATATCCTAGAATTGGAAGCCTCCGTTCTACGTGGAAAAGAGAATATGCCATCAATCTAGAAAAATCTACTTATAGCATTTTATTCAAGGTACTTTGTGGCTACTTAGATCAAGGCATTGCAATTACTACGTTTCCTGTTTTAGGAACTAGCTTTTTAGAATCTATAAAAGAACTAGATAAAAACAGTTCGATAGGTATTCTTAAAACCAAACGCGCCAAAAGTATGCTCCAAAGAGGAGCTTCTATCGAGGAGTTGCTGCATATCATTGTTGGAGATCCAAAGTATTACGAACATTATTTGTTTGATCAACAATTTGGTCATCCGGGTTGGAGCGGAATTGTCGCAACGATTGAAAGTAATCCTGCTTCATTATTAGACAAACGTTCTATTTCTTTAAAAGAATTAATTCAGTTTGAATTACTACTTGAACTAGATAGTTTGGATCAAAAATTCAATTCTATTTGGGCACCTTTGAGTTTCAAAATCAGTCAGGAACCAGCTCCTATTTTTGATACCATAAAAAAGACAGAACTTTTCGAAACCTTATCACTTTGGCAAGAGGCATTCGAGTGGACGTTTTATGATCAAGTTTTATCAGGTATCAAAACAGTTGAACTAGAAGTTGCTCCTAAACAAGCTTCATTTCAGGGATTATTCTGTATGGATGACCGTGAATGTTCATTTAGAAGACATATCGAACATTTAGACAATTCAGCAATAACCTTTGGTACTCCTGCATTTTTTAATTTTGAGTTCTTTTATCAGCCTGTAAATGGGCAGTTTTTTACCAAACTTTGCCCTGCGCCAATGCAGCCAAAATACTTGATAAAAGAAGAAAAAAGAAAGAAAAAACAAGCTAGAGATTTACACTATCATAAACATTCGCATTCCTTAGTTTTTGGCTGGATTATCAGTCAAACTCTTGGTTTTTCGGCTGCTTTAAAATTGTTTTTGAATATCTGGAAACCAACGCTAACTCCAGCAACTAGTGCTTCTTTCAAACACTTGAATAAAAAATCAAAATTAATCATTGAACATAACAGTAGTTTTGAGAATGTAGACGGTCTTCAAGTAGGCTTTACAGTTGAAGAAATGGCCAACCGTGTAGAAGGTTTATTAAAAAGTATTGGATTGGTGTCCAATTTTGCGCCAATAGTTTATATCGTAGGCCATGGAGCCACTAGCGTAAACAATACGCATTATGCCGGCTATGATTGTGGAGCTTGTTGCGGAAGACCAAGTTCTGTTAATGCAAAGGTGGCTTCTTTTGCTGCTAATCATCCTGAAGTTCGTGAAATCCTGAAAAAACGTGGTATCATTATTCCTGATACAACACAATTTTTACCAGCTTTACACGACACCACAAGGGATGAGATTGCTTTTTATGATGAAGAAACGCTAACCGCTAGCAATAAAGAATTACATCAACAAAACGAAATTACTTTTGCAAAAGCCTTATCTAGAAATGCAAAAGAACGTTCTCGCCGATTTGACACTATAGATTCTACACAAAGTCTAGAAAAAGTACATGAAAAAATCAAAAGACGTTCCGTTTCCCTTTTCGAACCTAGACCTGAATTAAATCACGCTACCAATGCTATGTGTATTGTAGGTCGTAGAAGTTTGTCTAAGCACTTGTTTCTAGACAGACGTTCGTTTATGAATTCTTACGACTATCAAGTGGATCCTACGGGGGATTATCTTGCTGGAATTCTTGGAGCTGTTGCCCCAGTTGGTGGAGGAATAAATCTAGAATATTACTTTTCAAAAGTAGACAACCAAAAGCTAGGTGCTGGTAGTAAACTTCCCCATAACGTTATGGGATTAATTGGCGTTGCCAATGGTATTGATGGAGATTTACGTTCGGGTTTACCAAGTCAAATGATTGAAGTACATGATCCTATTCGTTTATTAATCATTGTAGAGCATTTTCCAGAAATAGCCAAATATGCTATTGCTAAAAATCCTGCAACTTATGAATGGTTCAAAAACCAATGGGTAAAATTGATTGTGGTACATCCAGAAAATCAGGAACTATTTCACTTTACAAACGAGTCATTTGAATTGTATTCACCTTTACAGAAAGAGAACCTTAGTATTCATGACGAGTTAGAATTGGCAGAAGCTTCACAAGAAAACCTTCCAATTTATATTCTAAAATAACACTATCTATGAACGAGATACTCCAATATTTTATATTACTTCCATTTTTTGGATTTGTAATCAGCTTATTAATTCCAGAAAAAAAAGAATCCACTATTTCGTGGTTGTCTTTTGGAATTGTTTTTACACAATTAGCAGGTATTACAATTTTTACTATCGTATGGCTTTTAAATGGCAGCCAAACTTTAAATTTAGATGAGTTAACCATTGTAAAAACGGACAATTATACCTTTTTTATTGATTTTTACTTTGATAAAATTTCGGCTGTTTATTTGTTAATTGGCGCTTTATTAACGGCTATGATTTCTACCTATAGCAGGTATTATTTACACAGAGAAAAAGGATATAAGCGTTTCTTTAATACCGTGCTTTTTTTCTTTTTTGGATACAATTTAGCCATTCTCTCTGGCAATTTTGAAACGCTATTCATTGGTTGGGAAATCATTGGAATTTCTTCTTTTTTACTTATTGCCTTTTACAGAGAGCGTTATTTGCCTGTAAAAAATGCTTTCAAAGTGTATTCGCTTTATCGCATTGGGGATGTTGGATTGATTTTAGCCATGTGGGCTAGTCATCATTTATTTCATGAAAACATAACGTTTGTTGAGCTAAACAATTATGCATTAGTCAACCATCATTTAGAGAGTCATACTTTTATTGGTTTCTTTATTGCATTTTGTTTGGCCTGTGCTGCAGCGGTAAAATCGGCTCAAATCCCATTCTCAAGTTGGTTACCAAGAGCAATGGAAGGCCCAACACCATCTAGTGCCATTTTTTATGGTTCGTTATCTGTGCATTTAGGTATTTTTTTAATGCTAAGAACCTATCCTTTTTGGGAGAATCAAATCATTGTAAGAGTTGCTATCGGAATTATGGGATTGACCACTAGTGTAATCGCATCCATGATTGGTAAAGTACAATCGAATGTAAAAAGTCAAATCGCTTACAGCTCTATTTCTCAAATTGGATTGATTTTCATCGAAATTGCTTTAGGATTAGACAATCTAGCCTTACTTCATTTTACTGGAAATGCCTTATTGCGCACTTATCAATTACTAGTGTCTCCATCAGTAGTAAGTTACTTGATTCGCGACCAATTTTACAATTTTATTCCATTAGAAGAAAAGAAAAACTATTGGCTTTCTAAACGTTTTCGCAATTCATTGTACGTCCTAAGTTTAAAAGAATTCAATGTAGAAAATATTCAAAGTGCTTTTTTATGGAGACCACTGCGAGCCTTGGGAAAATCGTTAGACTTCTTAAACTTAAAAAGAGTATATCTTATCTTTTTGCCCCTATACGCTATAGGAGCTTTGATTTATGTTTTCAAAGAAAATGTCCCTACCGAAATCATTTATAGTATCCCTAATCTGTTTGCTTTTTTTGGCTTTGTGTTTGTACTAAAATCATTTTCAGAGCGTAAAACACCTTTCTTGGCTTGGACTTTAATCGTTTTGAGTCATTTTTGGATAGCAATGGCGATTCTTTTCAACGAAAAAGTGACAGCTAACGAACTGATTATGTACCTATCTGGAATAACCATTTCAGGAATAGTAGGTTACATTGCCTTATTACAACTAAAAAAATTAGAAAAACGAATATTGATTAATCATTATTTAGGTCACGCCTATGATCACCCAACATTTGCGATATTCTTTTTGATTGCTGCACTAGGAGTAACTGGATTTCCAATCACTACAACTTTTATAGGTGAGGATCTCTTGTTTAGCCATATTGAAAGCAATCAATACCTATTAGCATTTCTAATTTCTTCTTGCTTCGTTGTTTCAGGAATTGCTGGCATACGTGTATATGCCCGATTATTCTTGGGACCTCACGTAAAAACCAACCACGAATTACCGTATAAATCAGCTTAGCCTAATTTTAACCAACTTAATTATCAAAAAAATGTCATTAAAAAATAAACTAAATATACCTGCAGATGGAATTGCGGGATTAAAAGAGAACTTTAAAACAGATGCAATTTCTGGTTTCATTGTATTTTTACTAGCGTTACCACTAAGTTTAGGTATTGCTAAAGCTTCTGAATTTCCTCCTGTAATGGGACTTCTAACTGCCATTATTGGGGGGTTAGTAGTAAGTTTGATGATGGGTTCAAAATTGACCATCAAAGGACCAGCCGCTGGACTTATTGTAATTGTTGCTGGTGCTGTTGCTGAATTTGGCAAAGGTGACCCAATAACAGGCTGGAAACTTGCCTTGGGCGCTATGGCAGTTGCTGGAGTAATTCAAATCCTTTTTGGCGTTTTGAAACTGGGTAAACTAGCCGATTTCTTCCCTCTTTCCGCTATTCACGGAATGCTTGCTGCCATTGGTATCATCATTATAGCCAAACAATTCCCAGTCTTACTTAATGACGACCCAAGTTTAGCCAAAGGAAAAGGACCTTTAGAACTGATTGCTAACATTCCGAATTTTATTATGAATCTAGACCCAAAAGCTACATTCATAGGTGTTGTTAGTTTAGCCATAATGTTAGGATGGCCTTACATCAAAAACAAAACAATCAAAATGATTCCTGCTCCATTGGTAGTCTTGCTTTTCGCAATTCCGTGTGAATTGTTCATGCATTTCAAAGAAACAGAACCAGCATATTCTTTAGTTAAAATTGGTAATTTCGTTGACAACATCAATATTAACATCAGCTTTGATGGTATTTCTCAAACAGGTTTATTCATAAAATATGTAATCATGTTTGCATTAGTTGGTACCATTGAATCTTTACTTACTGTAAAAGCAATTGATTTAATGGATCCTTACAAAAGAAAATCAAACATGAATCAAGATTTGATTGCTGTAGGTATCGGTAATACAATTGCAGCTATTTTTGGTGGTTTACCAATGATTTCTGAAGTAGCTCGTTCTTCTTCAAACGTAAATAATGGAGCTAAAACACGTTGGGCTAACTTTTTTCATGGTTTCTTTATATTATTATTTGTGCTTTTGGCAGCTCCAATTCTAGAAATGATTCCAAATGCAGCTTTGGCAGCTATGCTAATTACAGTTGGAATTAAATTAACACATCCAAGAGAATTTATCCATACTTTAAACATTGGTAAAGAACAATTAGCCATTTTCTTAATTACTATTTTCTTTACTCTTCATGAAGATTTATTGGTAGGAATTGCAGCAGGGATTTTATTAAAAATCTTCTTTCACTTAATTCATGGTGCTCCAATTAGCTCTTTATTCAAAGCTACTGCATTGGTTTCCTCAAACGGTGATGATTATTTAGTCGAGGTAGAAAAGTCGGCTATTTTTAGTAATTTTTTGGGAATCAAAAGTAGATTAGAAGCACTACCATCTGCTATGAATGTGACCATCGATTTTACAAAAACAAAACTAGTAGATCACTCGGTTATGGAAAACCTTCATCATTTTGAAAATGAATATGTAGCAAAAGGCGGAAAAGTAACCATAATTGGTTTAGATGATCACATCACATTCTCAGATCACAAATTGTCTTCTAGAATAAAAGGTCAAAAATAATTGTATTAAATCGTTTGATTTTAGTTAGTGTTGCGACTGTACTTCCCGCAAGAAAATACTTGTGGGAGTACTACTCGCATTCCTATATTCAAGAATATCTTCACTTTATAAAAATGAAAAAAAAAGTAATATCCCCAATACTATTAATGTCCCTTTTCCTGAATTTTACTGAAGTTTCTGCTCAAGTAAAATCTCAGAATAATGACATTTGGTTCCATTATTTTGGTAAAAACATGCTTACCAAAAAGACATCCGTTTCTTTTGAAGCCGTAATGCGCTATGCTAATGGCTTTAGTGAAAAACAACAATGGTTTGTTCGTCCATCTATAGATTACCAGTTTACCAAGAAATTTATGGGAAGCCTTGGTTACTCGCACTACAACACTTATTCTTATGGTGATCCAGCTATGAACAAAATTAGCATTCCCGAAAATCATGTTTGGATACAAGGTACATACAACATTATTTCTGGCGATTTTAAATTTGTCAATCGTTTAAGAGATGAATTTAGATATGTTGGCGTTGCGGTTGGACAAAAAGATCCCTTATCTGGTCAAACAGAATATTCTATAGACCATTATGATTACAGAAACCGCCTTCGTTATCTTTTCTTAGCCAACTATAATTTGACCAAAAAAGACGACAAGGTAAAACTCTTTACTTTTGTAGGTGATGAAGTTTTTATGAATATTGGCAGTAATGCTGGAGCTACCTTTTTAAATCAAAATAGAATTATTGGTGGTTTCGGCTATAATATCAATTCGCATCATCAAATTCAGTTCTCTTACATCCATCAACATATTTGGAATTACAAGAATACGATTCAAGAAGATAATCCAACCTTGAGAGTGTCTTACATTACCAATTTTAACTTATAATGGCTGTTATTTAAATTCGTTCTTTTTTTTCATCAACTAAAAAGTTGATACCTTTGAACCAATAACTTTTAAACAACAACCATGAAATCTTTAAAATTCTTACCTGTTTTGTTCTTCTTTTTGGTGGTTTCCAATTTGTCTGCACAAACTACTTTTGAAAAATGGCCTGCTATCAAAACCTTTCACGGAGTAATGTCACAAACTTTTCATCCTGCAGAAGAAGGTGATTTGAATCCTATTAAAACTCGCTCTGAAGAAATGGTTCAAAAAGCTGATGCGTTGTCAAAAGAAGCTATCCCAGCCGAATTCAAAACACCAGCAATCTTGGCTTCTATCAAAAAATTGCAAGAAGGTGCTAAAGGCTTGGACAAACTAGTAAAAGCCAAAGGTTCAGACGAAGCTACCCTAAAATCATTGACTGCATTACACGATGTATTCCATGAAATCGTAGGTTTGTGTTCTGAAGAGAAACACTAAAACTTCACAATTGATCATAGTAAAAGCTGTCTGTTATGGACAGCTTTTTTTGTTTTCGTAGCTTTTGAAAATAAAATCTTTTCAACAAAATAAGATTGCAAAAGAGTTTTCTAAAATTAAATTTTACCTTTGACGTTTCAACAAAAACAAAAATTATGGTTTATAAATTTAGAGTTATTCTAGATGCCGAAGAAGACATTTTTAGAGACATAGCAATACTTTCTGACGATACTTTAGAAGATTTACACAACGCTATTTTTAATGCATTTGGCTTTGATGGTATGGAAGTAGCTTCCTTTTATACCTGTGATGAAACTTGGAATCAAGAAGATGAAATTCCTTTGTTTGATACGGGAGATGTTCCTGGCGAGCAACGCACCATGAGCGATTACGCTTTATCGGATATCCTTGATGAAGCCAATACCAAAATCATCTATGTGTACGATTTCATCAACATGTGGACGTTCTTGGTTGAATTAGCCGCTATAGAAGAACCAGTTGCTGGTGGTACCTATCCAGAAACCTTATTCTCTCACGGTATTATGCCAGCAGAAGCCGGTGAAAAAAACTTTGAAGCCGATATGAATGATGACATCTACGGCGAATTCGAAGACGATCTTGACGAAGACGACCTAGACATGTTTAGTGGTGACGATAGCTTCGAAGACTACGGTTTCGAGGAGAATTGGAACTAATTTTTTTGAGAAGCTAAGTTTCTAAGTCACTGAGAAGCTAAGAAACATAGAATTTCAGCGAATTATAAACTAGTAAAATGAGTGATTTTAGAAAAATTTTAGTGTGGCAAAAAGCCATGGCATTAACTACAAAGATTTATAACAACTCTCAAAAATTTCCAAAAGAAGAGATTTTCGGTTTAACTTCTCAATTAAGACGATCTGCCATTTCAATTCCAAGTAATATTGCAGAAGGGATTGGTAGAGATAGTAAAAACGAACTCTTGAGGTTTCTTACTATTGCTATGGGATCTTTATTTGAATTGCAAACTCAACTGAAAATTGCAAAAAATATAAACTTTTTAAAAGAGGAAGAATTTAATAATATGTATGAGGATAGTAGAGAGATTGAAAGAATGTTGGTTGCATTCATAAAAAAAATAAAAGAAAGCAACTAAAATCTTAGCAACTTAGAAACTTAGTACCTCATCAACTCCAAAAAAAATGATCAACTTATTCAACACCCACATCGAAACGCTTTCCATACATCGTGTTGGAAACAAGAGTCGTAATGAAGCGATCTTCTTATCAGAACAACCTTTTAACCTCAACGATGAAATTGTTCCGTTGATTAAAGAATTCTTCTTGAAACCTTTTAGAGAAAAAGAAGAAAATTACTTTCAATTTGCACACGAAGTAGATTTGGATTACAACGACATGTTCAAATTTGCCACTCAAATTTTTGATAATCCAGGCAGTTTACACGAAGTTTCTAAACAAATCACACAACACTTGTTCGAGCAATCCAATCATCCGCACATCAAGAATGGCGAGGTGTATGTGGCGCATTTAACGAATGTTTCGATAGACAATAACATATTAGACGCTATTGGTATTTTTAAAAGCGAAATCCAATCCGACTTTTTACAATTTGAGGAAAAAGAAACGCATTTAGAGATGATTCTGCAACACGGCGTGAGCTTGAATAAACTCGACAAAGGTTGTTTGATTTTCAACCACAAAAAAGAAGAAGGCTACAAAATATTGACGGTAGACAGCAACCGTTATGATGCGCGCTACTGGTTGGAGCATTTCTTATCTGTAGATGCTTTTGAGGACGAAAACTTCATCACCAAAAAGTATTTGAAATTTTGTCAAAACTTTGCCAAAGACGTTGTTTTTCCTGCCGAAGACAAAAAAGAAGAAGTGATGTTCATGAACCGCTCGGTGAATTATTTTGCTAAAAATGACCAATTTGAAGAATCGAATTTCTTGAACGAGGTTATTGATAATCCCGATTTGATTCCTGAATTCAAAAACTATAAAGTAGACAAAGGAGAGAAATACAGCATCGAAGATGTGACCTCCTTCCCTATTGCCAATGCTGCCGTTTCAGACGCGAGAAAATCCATCAAAAACGTGATTAATCTTGATACACATATCCAAATCAAAATGGATTTTATCAATCCAGAAAGTGCCGAAAAATTTGTAGAAAAAGGCTGGGACGAAGAAAAACAAATGTATTACTACTTAGTATATTTCAACAAAGAAGAGAAAAACTAGATTTTTTTCAGACTTCAAAAATACTATCCTCAATTGCCCTTTGCAGTTGAGGATTTTTTTTGAGCCATAGCACACAAAGATTGCGTAAATTTGCATTCTTAAGCCTACGCAGATGAAAAGCATTACACTCAAAGAAAGTCCTTTCAAAACGCTCATTTCGTTTCATAAACTCATCGAATCTTTAGAAGAAATTGCGCAATCCGATGTGGATTACCGTTCCAACTATGCCAAAGCCTTACTCAAAGAAATCGAAGCTTTTCCTCAATTTCGAGACGGCATCGAGGATTTAAGCCTAATACAAGACAACGAAGCCTTAGTACGCAATTTACTCGCCGACTTGTTTCCTACCGCTTTAACCCAAAACGAAATCAAAGCGGTGGCCATTCCTTTTCAAAATCTGACCTTCAATTATACTGAACGTTTCAAAAAAATACTTCAGCACCAAGGATTTACGCCAGAATTCTCGATAAGAGATGTAGACGATGACCAATTGTATATTATGAATTGCGCCTTGATTCTCAATGAATTCTATGGTCAAAAAATCAACTTCAACCAACCTTTGTTTTTTGATATCCAAGACCAAAACGGTATTATGAATCATTATCGCATTTTGTATAATGCCGATTTTGTCGAAATCATTCCTACTGAGAAATCCTTGACTTTAACCCAAGAAGAAGTGCACGAATTGCTCGATAATTATGACAATATCGACCTTTGGAAAGCCAAATTCCCTAAAGAAAGCTGGATTCTCAAAGGCTTTGGAATTGTGTCTTTGTATGATGCCACGACCGAAAGCGCCATTTCGAATTTAAAAAGTAACCTTTTGAAGTCCGAAATCGAAAAGGCTGAATATGTTGATGAATTTGAAACCATTTTCCGTTCTGTATTTCGAATTCCTGAGCTAAGAGTGGGTTTCATTTTGTACAATCAAGAAGAAAACACCTTTGTAAAACCGCCTTATTCTGATGAGACCTTGTCGAGCTATTTGCTTTTTAACGAGCAAGAATTGAGTTGTTCCGACTCGCTGTTTAGCTGTTGTTTCGAAGAAGCCATCGCAGAAAAAAAATCGCTAATCATTGCTGATGTAGACCAATATTTACTGCAAACAGAAAATAAAGTCTTGTGTGAACATTTGCTTTCTCAAGGCATCAAAAGTGCCGTGTTTTCGCCTGTCATCAAAAATAATGTGTTGCTGGGTGTAATTGAACTCGTGGCACCAACGGCTAGAGTGCTCAACAGCCTCAATGCCGAAAAACTCGATTTGATTCTTCCGTATCTAATCGACACTATAGAACGTCACAATACCGATATTTTGCATCAGGTCGAAGCGGTGATTCAACGTGAGTATACCGCCATTCACCCGAGCGTGTATTGGAAATTTAGAAAAGAAGCTTACAAGTTCATTCAAACCAACAGTTTCAATAAAGAATATATTTTCAAGGAAATTGTATTCAAAGAAGTGTTTCCGTTGTACGGTCAAATCGACATCAAAGGCTCTTCCGTGCACCGTAACGAAGTAGTCAAAGAAGATTTGAAAAACCAATTAAAAACCTTGTTGGATATTTTTTCGCACCAAAAATCCAATCAGCATTTGTTGTTGCTCGAACAACGCCAATTCGAATTGCAGTCGTTTTACAACGAACTCGATGCGCCGCTCAAAGCCGACTCCGAGCAGCTGATTCAGAATTACATCGAAAACGAAATTCACCCCATTTTGAGAAACACCAAAATGGATTTTGATACCGAAAAAGTAGAAAGCAGCTACTTTGCGAGTTTGGACCCCAAAACAGGATTGTTTTACCACGCCCGCAAAAAGTTCGATAACGCCATGTCGATTATCAACAAAAAACTGGCCGCCGTGCTTGACAAAAAACAAGTCGAAGCACAGCAAATTTACCCACATTATTACGAACGCTTCAAAACCGATGGCGTAGAACACAACCTGTACATTGGCACCAGCATTGCGCCCACCCGAAGTTTCGACATGATGTATTTGCACAATTTGCGCCTTTGGCAATTGCAAACCCTTTGCGAAATGGAGCTGGAACACCACCAACTCAAAGCCACTTTGCCGTATGAACTCGATGTCACCTCGCTGATTTTGGTCTTTAGCGCCCCGCTTTCCATTCGTTTTCGCATGGACGAAAAACGTTTTGATGTAGACGGCACCTACAATGCCCGTTACGAAGTGGTCAAAAAACGCATCGACAAAGCCAACATCAAAGGCACCCAAGAGCGCATCACCCAAAAAGAAAAAATCACCATAGTGTACTCGCACAACAACGAAGAGCAAGAATACCTCAAATACATCAAGTACCTGCAATTCAAGAACATTCTTGAGCCCACCGTAGAGCAATTCGAGATAGAGGATTTACAAGGCGTTTCGGGTTTGCGCGCCCTACGTGTCAAGGTCAAAAACACCACCGAGAGCGACACTCCCGCCAAAACCTATTCTTACCAAGAACTCCTCGACGAAATCAAGTAATTTAGACAACATACCTATCCCAATTTAATTATTTTGGGCATGTCCCCCGCCAGACGTTTGGAATTCCACCACACCCAAAGTCCATGCGGGGGCCGGGCTGTACGCTATATCTCTTGGGGCGAACCCCGCCCCAAGAGGATGCCACTCCCATCCCTCATGCGAAGGTAGAAGTACGAAATTAGAAGTTAGAAGTTGAAAAAAGACAAATGGAAAGAAGCAAAACAGAAGGCTATATTTCAGAAAAATTTTATAATTTTTGAAGGAAAAGGAATATATTTGGGAAAGAAAAAAGACTAATATTAGAGACCTTAATACTATTTCTATGGAATTAAACCACAAACAAAAATCAAAACTCATTTTGAAAAATTTATTATCTATTTTTATTTTCAGCATTTCATTTTTCGCACAAAGTCAGGAAAAAAAGCTAGATTCAATTTACAATTACGAAGATGTTACTTTAAAACCAAGCTTCTCGGGCGGAATCGAAAAGTTCTACAAATTCATAGGAAAACATTATCAAATTCCTGAAAAACTAAATACAAAGGTGAAAGTCCTCACCGAATTTGTTATCGAAAAGGATGGTTCAATATCAAATATCACTATTGTGGAAGACCCAGGTTACGGCACCGGTGAAGAAGCAATAAAAGCTTTAAAAAAATCACCAAAATGGAATCCAGGAGAAAAAGATGGAGTTTCAGTTAGAACAAAATACAAACTCCCCATAACTTTACACAATGCAGATTAACAATACTTAAAAACTACTACAACGGATTTGGTCATTTGGCTTAAAGCAAAAATGGTTTTGTATTTGGAAGATTTGGCAAATCCGTAAGATAACGCTGATTTAATCCCAAACTGCTTGTAGCGCGAGAACGATGTGCGAAATTAAAAACCAAAATACTACAAATGAATAAATTAGCACTATTTATTATATTAACAACGATAACTTTTGCAAATGCCCAAAGTAAATTTACGATAATTACAAAAGAAAATTCTAATTTACCCGATAATGATTTATGGTCAATTTGCAAAAATGATAATACAAATATTTGGATTGGAAGCGCAAATTCAGGAGTAATAGAATACGATAATACGAATTATAGTAGATTAAATAAAAATGAAATATTTGGTCGCTCAAAAATAACTTTTATTTTCAAAGACAATAAAGGTAATACTTGGTTTTCATTATGGAAACCAGATAAACTTGTCAAATTTGATGGCTCTAAAATTGAGTTAGTTGAAAATAAATTTATTAGTAATAAAAGTATAATAGAAATTTGTGAAGATAAATATGGAAATGTTTATTTTGGAGGAGATAATATATTAGCAAAGTTTGATGGAGATAAATGGAGTGAAATAAAATCACCTTCAAGCGAGATTGTTATTAGGTCTATAGATATTAATAAAGATAATGAAATTGCAATAGGACATAATAATGGATTGTTGATATTTAAAAATGACAAATGGTCAAAATATACAACTGAAAACTCTGAATTACAATTAAGTGTTGTTAGAGCTGTAAAATTTACAAACGACAATAAATTGTTAATTGGTTATGGTGGTGGACTAGGGAAAGGTGGTTTATCATTACTTGAAAATAAAAATTGGAAACATTATAACAAATCTAACTCAAAAATTCTTGACCATACTGTTAGTGATATTGAAGTTGATAAAGACGGTCTTTATTGGTTAGCAACAAATAATGGATTGACAAAATTTAAAAATGATGATGTTGTTGAAACATTAATTTTTAGAGAAGGTAATTATCACAATACAATTATGGATATTACAATTCAAGGAAATAATATTTGGTTAGCAACAACACAAGGAATAATAAAAATAGAAAATTAGCTTCGAATAACACACACTACAAACAATTTGATTATTATGCTTAATTTGAAATTGGTTTTGTATTTGGATGATTTGGCTATCCTGCTGTAGTAACAAAACGTTAGAACTCATTATAAATTCACTATATAAAATGGAAGATTTAAATTTTAAATTATTACTAGATAAAGTATCAACCCAAATTGAAGGAAGTGAATGGTTAAAAAACTTGAGTGATGAACATCATGATTCTTTCACTGATTTTTCAATCATCGAAGGAATAATTATTAGAGGTCATATCTTAGTAGAAAAATCCTTAGTCAAATCAATATCCGAAGCGATATACAGAAATGACGAATTTTATCCTGAAAAATTATCATTCTCACAAAAAGTTACAATAGCAAGAATGTTGGGTATTTCTGTATTTGTAAAGAAAGAAGTTAATGCATTAAATAAATTAAGGAATCAAATTGCACACACACTAGAATTCGATGAGCAATATATAGACGAAATTATCAACGGAATAAAAAAGAAAGATTTGGAAAATAAATATCCTAAAAATAGGATACAAAGTCTCAAAATGGCAATTTCATTTATTTGTTTTACGATTTCGGTTGAGAGTCAATATTCTCAACTTGGACAAGCAATGAAAGGTATAGATTATTTGAAAAAACTGGAATCAAAATAACCGCCCCCGCTCCCCAAAGTCTAACAAATTCATCACACTCGCTCTACGAATGTCTCCGACTTCGCAGCATTGTAGTTTCAGATTATTTTGAGTACTTTAACCTAACAAAATAGCACCCTAACTAGTAAAAAATGATTGGAATAGCGATACTTTTTATAATTTTCGGCTTCTTAATTAAATACAGAAAAATGTATTTTTTAATTGCTGGTTATAACACTATGTCAAAAGAAGAAAAAGAAAAGATTGACATTAAAGGAATTGCGGCTTTATATAAAAATGTGCTGTTTGGAATGGCTTTAACGATTATAATTGGGTATTTCATCGCAAAAAGTATTGAAAATTCAAGTATTTAAAACATTGCTTTTTTTGCTGCAATTATAATCGGTGTACCTTATTTATTGATTGCATCAAATTCTAAAAAGTACAAAATTCGTTCCTAAAGACGAACTAATTTGACACGCCCGCTCTGCAAATATTTCCAACTTCGCAGAGGAAAATATATTTAGAACTAGGTATATTTTGGAATATAAATTTTATAAGGACTAATTAATTTTAAAGTAAGTTTACTTCACTTTTATATTTGAAAATTATATTTCAAGAATGTGTAGCAAAACCATATGGATTCTTTTCAAACTACAATTTATAAAATTGCCGTTCTGTTTGGTTTTGTATTTTTAAATTCATTGCTATCAATACTGAAAAGATTGGGAGAAGGAAACTTTGAAAAATAATTTTCAATATACCCACCTAACAAATATAGTTTGTCATTATAAAAAAATAGTTTAGAGGCTTGCATTGGCAAATCAATTAAGTATTCTTTTAATTCTTTTGTGTTGGTATTGTAAGTATATATTTTCCCGTTTTCAAATAAGTAAACCAAATCATCATTAAAGGTAATTGCAGGATTATTTAGTGTACAAAACAAGTTACCTTCTGTTTTCCATTTTTCGGTAACTAAATCAAAACTTTCTATAGCTGACAATGGCTTTCCATTAAAACCCCCAAATAAATAGATTTTGTTTTTAATCAAAATTCCAGAGGTTTCTTTAGCTATTGGCATTGCTGATAATTCGTACCAATACCCAGAACTTAAATCATATAAATGAACTTTATCAGAGTACTTCTTTTTTCCATTATCACTCATTTTTACGGATCCTCCCATAACAATTAAAGAATTATTATAGGTAAAAGAAGCAAATGATGCAGCTTGATGAGGATTCGTATTGTCGATGGTAATGGTTTGTTTGTTTAAATCAAGTACTTCCATTTTATCATCTAAATATTCAAAAATACCATTTACAGAAACTCTTTTTCCTCCAAATACAAAAATCTTGTCGTTGTATTCATTTAGATTATGAAAGGCTCGCTTTCTAAACTTTAATAAAGAAGTCTCCCACTGATTGGTATTTATATCATAAACCATTAGGTTGCCGTTGTACATTTGCCCTGAAAACTGAAATTTAAGTTCTCTAATGTATTCCTCCATTGTTGGATCTACCTTTTCATATTGTACTTTTTTCCAAGCATCAGTTGTAAACGAAGCATCACCACCAATCACATAAATTTTATTCTCTTTTAAAACTGCACCAAAATTTGAAAGTGGATATTTTTGAGGAGCTAATTTTGAATAAGAAATTTTTAATTTTAATTGTTTATTTGAGGAATAGCTAAGAGTAATACTGTCTAAGAGTTCTATTTTTTCATCTAGAAAAACCTTAAAATCATAATCTTTCAACTCCTTGTAGGTAATTCTTTTTGAGACATAACTCATATGAGAAAAGTAAAGAGTATCATTTTCTTCAAGTTTTATGTTTCTTTTTAGATCGAATTTACCTTTTTCATCGGTTATAATACTCTTATCATACAGTTTCAAAGTGAGATTAACATCTGCAATTGGTAAGTTATTTTTTTTGTCAATTACAGTGCCGATGCTACTTTGTGCAACTGAAAAAACAGGAAATACTATTAAAAATAAAACTACTTTTTTCAAAATTTAAGTTTCTTATGAGGATTACAAAAAGACTAAAATTAATACTATTTTTTAGAACCATAACAAAACTCCACACCCCAAAGACTAACTAATTCGGAACTCGCCATTGACATATTTCATTGACTTGTCACAACTTTGTTACGTTTGTGATATGTGAAAATATCAAAAGTCTCCTAGATTGTATCGTTGCGGATTATGGGATACAATTTTTACAAACACATACAACTTATTAAAAAACAAACATATACATAAAAGCCAGCAGACTTTTATTACATTTACGTAGTTGAAAAAACATTTAAGTTAACAACAAGTCGTGAGGCTTCGAAAAAAAATGGCACTAATCTCTAAATTTAATTTCACAACTATTAGATTAATATAAAACCTTATCCAAATCACTGACTATCAAACTAATTGACCACATTACATAGAAAAACAATAGGTATTTATACTTGTATTTAATACGCATTTAATTTTATAAATTACATTAACTAATCCAAAAAATAAAAACTATGAAAGCAAAATTACTATTCATGCTATTGTGTTTACTAAACAGTTACTATTCAAATGCTCAAAGTGTACCACCACCAAAAAATATTTTTGTAGGCAGTATGACAATTTTTGGTGAAATTGATGATGATTCAACAATTTTCATCGACCTTGGTGATGGAACAAAACCAATAAGTGTTAATGCGAATGCAAATAAGTTTTTCATCTATGAATCACCTACCTTATTTAAGGTTGGTTCAACAATAAATATTTATTCGAAAAATAGTAATGGTGTCGAGTCAATTAAAATAACCAAAAAGGTATTGTCTGCTGATGAATTAAAAACAAATTATGAAACTATAAAAGAATCTGCAGTCCAAAGAATTTTGTTTTTAGAAAAAGAAAAGAAAAAAATTGAAGAAGAAAATGAAAAAAAAGAAAAAGCAAGGATTGAGGAATTAGCAATAGCACTCAAAGCTAACGGATACAAAATTGAAAAAATCAATGATTTCGATTCAAGTCTTGGAAAAGAAGTGTCAAAAGTAGATGAATATAAGGCAGAAAAAATGGCATTAAAAAACACAACCCTTATATATGGTTCACAAATATTATCAACAAATTTTACAATACCATTGGTCAGATTCAATTTTGTCAAAGGGGATAGTCAAAAACAAGGTGACATACTTCTCTTTAATTCAATTGGTGCTGGTGTAGGATACTATTGGGGACAACTAGAAAGAACAAGAGATAACACAGGTGAAATTATTGATGAAGAGTTCAGAAATAGATTTGGAATTAATCTTGGATTCTTATTTTCTGCAGGTACTGGTGATGACACTAAAAACGTTTTTGCCCCAGTACTTAATTTTGCTATTTTAGATTTCCAGATAGGAATTGGAACTGAATTAGGTACAAGAGGAGTTAACCAAAAAAGAGAATTTCTAACATTATCATATGCAATTCCAGTATATAAATTATTTAAAAAAGGCTATAAAATATATGCTTTGGAACCTGCACCTAACGAAATGATACAAAAATCATTAAATTGATCAACTAATAGCTATTTTAAATAAAACAATGGGGTTTGACTTTTAAATTAAAGTTGAACCCTTTTTCAGATACTGTCAAGAAGCACTTAAGATTCATTCTCTCTGATGTCCAACAAATTCTTTACTCCTGCATTGGGAATTCCTACGACTTCGCAGTTTTATAGTTGCGTTTTGTAATCCGTGCAAGTGTCAAAAGTATTCCGACTTTTTATTGTTATTGGTTATTGGATACACTTTTAATCATTCCATAACATCTTAAATTCTAAGTACATAAATAAAAAAAAACTTTTAGTAGCTTTACATATCACAAAAAAGATAGATAAATGAAAAACATCCTTTTTCCCCTTGTAACTATAGTCGCTGTCTTGCTTTTCTCTTGCAGCAACAACGATAACGAACCTACACCCACTTCAAAAGCAGCTATTTCGGGTTCCGTAATTCTTTATGATGAAGGAACAACGCTTTTGGACAAATCGAATATGAATGTTAAGGTCTTAGAAACAACTCCTTTGATTCAAACTACTACTACCACTGAGGGAAAATTTGTGCTTCCAGAAGTGCCCTTTGGTACCTACACTCTAGAATACTCCAAAGCGGGATTTGGAAGTTATAAAAAAACTGGTGTGGTACACGGAACCAACGGGCAAGCCACTGCCATTAGTACTATTCCCTCCTTAGGACAGCTGTCTACTACTACCGTAACAAACGTAACGGCTGCTGTTTTGAACAATCAAGTAAAGTTATCCATTACCACAAACCCCGCAGGAAATACAGCCAACCGTCGTTATGTACGTTATTTTTTATCCACCAGTTCACAAGTAAGTGCTACCAATTACACTTATTTTTCTGCTGTATTTGTGGCGCAAATTAATCCTTTTGAAAAAACCATCACCCAAACCGAACTACTTTCTGCTGGCTTTACATCGGGTCAACAAGTGTATGTGAGAGCCTACGGAGATTCGTTTTGGGACAATGCCTATGATGACCCAGCCATAAGTAAAAGAATATTTCCAAATCTAAATGGTACGACTGTTGCCGCCACTTCATTTGTGGTGCCGTAAATCCTCCATTAATGACAACCTATCATCTATTAAATGGAGACTGTTTGGCTGAGCAATTGAGACCAACCAAAATCAATCAAGACTTTATAATTTGCAGAGAATGTTTGATTGTTGGGCCAGTCGCTGCCGATAGACTTGATTTCTTTTGGAATATTCGAGCTCAATTTATTGCTAGTACTTATCAAGAATCGACCGAAAAGTATTTTGAAAAAACAGTCCGTGAATTAAACAAACTAAGCAACTTGCCGGAGCATTCCGAAATTTGCCTTTGGTTTGAAAATGATTTGTTCTGTCAAGTTAATATGTGGTTTGTGCTTTCTTTACTTTCCAAGTACCCCACTTTTAAAGTCTTCAGAGTGTTTCCAATCATCGCAAACAAAGCAGATATGTGGAAAGGTTTTGCCGAATCCACTCCCAAAACACTCGAACAAGCATATCATTCAAAAATTCAATTTTCACCTGATGATATCAACTTGGGAAAAAACCTATGGTCAGCCTATCAAAATAATGACTTAGAAAAACTTATTGCATTAGCCAAAACTCCATCAGACTGTTTGGAGTACCTAGAAGAGGTTTGCCAAGCACACAGCGACCGATTTCCATTAGACCAATCCTTAGGCAGACCCGAAAAAGTGGTACTAGAAATACTAAAAACTCAATCAAAAGATTTTCAACTTGTTTTTACAGAATTTGTAAAAAGAGAAGGAATTTATGGCTTTGGAGATATTCAAATTAAGAGCATGTATGACAGATTGATTCAATTTCAATAGCCTTTACGCTAAAAAAGTTTTTATTGGTGCAAAAACATTATCCCTTCGAATATTACACTCCAGCCATTTTAAACGCCACCACAAAAGCTATTACCGAAGCCACAATCCCAAACATAAAAAGATTGTAAGCCACACGAAGCAAGCGGTATTTGCGCTCCAAGACAATGCCCAAAAAGTATAAATCTTTGATCATAGTGTTATAAATGTAATCACGGTCTTTGATCATTTCGTTCATTGCCCATTGGTATTCATCGAGAGGCATTTTATAAAAATTACCAAAAAACAAGAGGTTTACTTTTTGCTCTTCGATATCTTGTCGGGAGAAGAAGCCTTTGGTTACTTTGGGACGCGTAGAAAGAATCGCAAAAATAATCGTCGTTACGCTAGAGACAATCATAAAAAAAGTCGGCATCATTAAATGCGCGTATTTGGGGTTGTCCAACTTCGGAATAATCGTAGACAAAGCAATAGAAATGATAATGGCATTTACGGATAACAAGATATTCGCCTTACTGTCGGCAATGCCGCTCAATCGGGTGTGATTGCCTAGCGTGACTCTGAAAACTGTATCAATTCCACGATCTGGTTTGTCGGGCTTGTCTTCTTTGAGAGTATTGGCTTTCTTTTTCTCCTTTTTGCCTTTTTTATCTTCTTTGGTGTTAATTATTTTTTGCAAAGCAATACAGTTTTTATCTTTTAAAGGTTGCCAATTCGTCTTGGCATAATCGGTATAAAATTGATGATAGTTGACCATAAAATCAAAATTAACCAGAGCCCATTCTTTGTCGGTATACGTTACCTTTTCGGTTTTTTCCCATTCCTTGCGAAGTTTTTCACAACTGAATAGATAGTCGGCTCCAAAAAGATGGTAATAATCAGCATCCTTAATTATTTTTTCTAAAAGCGTCTGAGGAACATATGTTTTTTCGGTGGCCGCAATCAACTGACAGACTTGCGTAATAAATGCATTAGAAGCCCCTTGCTCTGTCAAAAAAGTGGTCACCAAATCACAACTACATAATTCATGGTTGCTACAACCCGAAATAAATCCGGTATCATGAAACCATGCGGCAATAAATAAGGCCTCACGGTCTTCACCTTCTACTTTTTCTTCTTGGCACAAAGTTGTAACAGCCGCTACCACTCCTTGGGTATGTGTCAAATTGTGATAGGTATATTCGCTAGAAAGTTTATCTTTGAGCAAAGAAGTGACAAAATCTTGAGCTTTAGAAATCAGGATCATAAACAAATTTTTATACGACTAAATTATGGAATTGTTTTGGGATTATTGTTTTAAAGCTATTAAAACTAGAATTACCCTTCTTATCTTTATACTATTGCTTCAATCTTGTGCCACACATCAGGCACAATTTGGAAAAGAAGCAGCAAAAACAAGGACTACTAACGGCATTGATACCACAAAAATTGCCCACACTTTTTATTTAATTGGCGATGCCGGCAATGCCGACTTACCACTACCCCAACAAACCCTTGAACTGCTGAGTCAAAAGTTAGCTTCGGCACACAAAAATAGCACTTTATTGTTTTTGGGAGATAATATTTATCCCAAAGGAATGCCCAGCGACAAAGAACCTGAGGCAAAGGCCTTGGCCGAAACCAAATTGAATACACAAATCGCTTTGGCTAAAAACTTCAAAGGACAAACAGTATTCATTCCTGGAAATCACGATTGGTACAGCGGCATCAAAGGATTAGAACGTCAAGCGCAATACATCACGACGAAATTAAACGATAAAAAAAGCTTTCTTCCACAAAAAAACTGTGCCATCGAAAGTGTAAAAATCAACAGTAATCTAACAATGATTGTGGTGGATAGCCAATGGTTCCTTGAAGATTGGAATCAGCATCCTACTATTAATGAGTTTTGTGACATCAAAACCAGAGAAGCTTTTTTTGAAGAACTTGAAGACCTGTTGAACAAAAACAGAGATAAAAAAGTGATTTTGGCTATGCACCATCCTTTGCAAACAAATGGGTCGCACGGCGGGCAATTTTCCCTAGAAAAACAACTTTTCCCTTTGGAACAAAAAATTCCATTACCAATAATTGGGTCAGTTATCAATTTACTGCGCAAAACATCAGGAATAAGTCCGCAAGACATTCAAAACAAACAGTACACCATCTTGACGAAGCGCATCAAAACTCTATTACAAGCCCACAATAATGTAGTAGTAGTTTCGGGACACGACCATAATTTACAGTATATTGACCACGACAACATCAAACAAATCATTAGTGGTGCTGGCTCAAAATCTGAAGCCGCAAGAGCTATTTTCCCGAATGATTTCTCCTATGGCGGTAATGGTTATGCCACGCTTTCTGTGTATAAAAATGGTCGTATCACAGCTTCTTTTTTTGGAAATGAAAAAGGAAACGAACACCTTTTATTCGAAACCACCCTTTTCGATTCGGATGAAAAAAATGCTGTTGTAGCACCTAAAAATTTTCCAAAAACAACTACTGCTTCGATTTACACCCAAAAGCAAACCCGAAAAAAAGGTTTTTATAAGTTCCTTTTTGGCACGCATTACAGAAAAGTATACAGCACCAAAATTGCCGTCCCTACTGTCACTCTCGACACACTTTATGGTGGTTTACAACCCAAAAGAGCGGGTGGCGGACATCAATCCAATTCCCTGCAATTGGTAGACAAAGATGGAAAAGAATACGTGATGCGCGCCTTGAAAAAAAGTGCCACACGTTTTCTACAAGCGGTAGCCTTCAAAGACCAATACGTCGTTACTGATTTTGAAGACACCTATGCCGAAGATTTCTTGTTTGACTTTTACACCACATCGCATCCTTATACGCCTTTTGCGGTGGGCAATCTTGCGGACAAAATTGGCGTCTATCACACCAATCCAAAATTGGTCTACATTCCGAAACACAATGCTTTGAAAGAATTCAATGCCAATTTTGGTAACGAACTGTATATGGTGGAAGAAAGACCAAGTGATAGTCAAATCGACAATGAGTTGTTCGACAATCCCGATAAAATCATTGCTACCGATGAGTTGCTTAGCAATTTACACAAAGACGAAAAATACCAAGTCGATGAAAAAGCCTATATCAGAGCGCGATTGTTTGATATGCTTATTGGAGATTGGGACCGTCATAGTGACCAATGGCGCTGGAGTGCCTTCAAAGAGGGAAAAAATGTCACTTACAAACCAATTCCAAAAGACAGAGACCAAGCCTTTAGTAAATACGATGGAGCGTTGCTTTCGTTATTAATGAATATGCCCGCTTTACGCCATATGCAAACGTTCAACTCGTCCATTCGCAATGTAAAATGGCTCAATAGAGAGCCTTATCCGTTGGATTTGGCTTTATTAAGAACTGCAACAAAGGAAGATTGGATTGAAGAAGCCAAATACATTCAAAACCATTTGTCTGATAAAGAAATAGAAGAAGGTTTTGCATCCATTCCAAATGAAATAAAAGGAAAAACTATCACCGAGATCATTCAAAAGTTAAAAGTCCGAATGAGAGACTTACCGAATTATGCCAAAGCGTATTATGAAGTACTTCAAAAAACAGTGGTAATCGTTGGAACCAACAAAAAAGAACAATTTTCTATTTCATTCCCTTCAAAAAACGAAGTTGAAGTGGTAGTCTCTCGTCTCAAAAAAGAAGGACCCGAATCGTGGTACACCAAACGATTTGATGCTAAAACCACCAAAACAATTTGGATTTACGGCTTAGATGATGATGATGTATTTGAAGTTGAAGGCAAAAACAAATCTGGAATTTTACTACGTCTTTTGGGTGGACAAAATAACGATAGCTACACCGTAACGCACGGCAAAAATATTATGGTTTATGATTTTAAATCGAAACCTAATACTTATAATTTGGATGGAAAAACCAAAAAAGTAATCACAGATGATTACGACACCCAGTATTACAACTATGAAAAACCCAAATACAATGCGGTTTCTGGACTTCCTTTTGGTGGATACAATCCAGATGATGGCGTAAAATTGGGGTTGATTGCTAACTATACGGTGAATCGTTTTAAACAAAATCCCTTTACACAAAAACACATACTAAAAGCCAACTACTTTTTTGCTACTAGCGGTTTCGAACTTTTGTACAATGCTCATTTTCCAAAGGCTTTGGGCAATTGGGATTTGGATGTAGCTTCTAAGTATACGAGCCCTAATTTTACCATCAATTTCTTTGGTTATGGGAACGAAACCATCAACAACGACGAAACGTTTGGAATGGATTACAACCGTGTGCGTCTAAGAACCTTATCCGTTACACCTACGCTAAAAAAAATAGGAAGAATGGGTAGTGAATGGAACTTTGCAGCACTTGTAGAACGCATTACCGTAGAAGAAAGCACAAACCGTTTTATTAATACGCCTGGTGTCGTTAATCCAGAAGTTTTCGATAGGCAAAAATTTGCGGGTGCTAGTGCTTCCTATTCTTTTGAAAACTATGATTTACCAGCCTATCCGAGTATGGGATTTGGTTTTTCGATAAAAGGAACTTGGAAAATGAATTTGGAAGAGCTCAACCGAAACTTTACCGCTTTGGAAACCAAAATTAACCTCAACCATCGTCTAGATAAAAAAGGAAAACTAGTCCTAGCCACGATTCTAAAATCGAAAATACTTTTTAATGACCATTACGAATTCTATCAAGGCGCCACATTAGGCGGAGATTATGACCTTAGAGGATTTAGAAATGAACGCTTTTTAGGAAAACGTTCGTTCTATCAAAGCAGTGATATTCGTTGGCAATTAGGGAAAATCAAAAAAAGCTTGTTACCACTTTCTTATGGTCTTCTTGGCGGATTCGATTACGGCCGTGTTTGGCTCCCCAATGAAAGTTCCAACAAATGGCATCAAGCCTTTGGTGGTGGCCTTTGGCTAAACGGATTGAATGTGCTAACTGCTAGAATTACTTATTTTAAAAGCAGAGACGAAGAAGCGAGACTTTCTGTAGGCTTAGGGTTTGGATTTTAATTGACGTAGCGAAGTCAAATACATTTTTGACCTTCCTTTTTTCTCGGCTTCATCAGCGATTAGTAGTTGATTATTGTCGATAAAAGCAATGGATTCTTTTTGTGAAAAATGCCCTAATTCAAAAAGAGTTTTGCTTCCGTTTAGTACCGTTCCTCCTTTGAATCCTGATAACAAAAACACTTTGTCGTGGCAAAGCAGTACGATTTTGCTTTTATCAGGACTTAGTGCTGCTCCGGTGATTTGGCAACTGTTGTAAGTGTCGCACGTTTTAATTTTTCCAATTAATTGCGCCTGTTGCACTCCCGCTGCATTTCGGATTTTATAAACCAGAGAAGTACCGTCAAAATTTTTGCTTCTGTTTTTGGTAAACAAATAAAAATAGCCTTGGTATTCAATAAACGCTTCGGTATCGAAAAGTAGTGCCGATTTTTTGGGTGGAAATTCTTTTTGTTCAGGAAACGAAAAGGAAATTTTATAGTCCGCTTTTGCAGAAGATGCATTGAGTTTTGAAGCCCCAATTTTGTAAATACACAAATCACGACGGGTGTTGTCATTGTTACCAAAATCGCCAATATACACATTGCCTTGCGCATCTTTGGTCAACTCTTCCCAATCAACATTGGAGGCATTGGTGATGGTACACGTCTTTTTGAGGTCACCCGAATTCGCATCTAAACCAAAGAGTACGTTGTCATTACCACTATCTTCTAATCCCCAAATCATTTTGCTTTGAGGCATGTATACCATTCCAGAAATCTCTTTTATTTTCTTTGGGAGTTCAAACTGTAAAGTCAAAACATTGCTGTCTTTTTGACAAGCTAGAAATACAATACCCATCAAAACTATAATTCCCTTTTTCATAATTAAGTCTTTAAATATGGGCTCAAGTTAAGAAAGATTACTAAAAAAGAGGCTTATGTAGCCTCTTTTAAAATGATAGTGATTAGAAAAACTTACTTTTTAATAAACTTCCAAGTGGTAGTACTAGTACCTATTTTGAGTGTACATAAATACAAACCTTTGGATAAAGTCGACAAGTTGAGAGCTATTTTCTCTGCAGCGTTAACTTTTTTAGATAGTGAAAAAACTTGAGCTCCTGAAACTGAAAACACCTCAATGTTTACCAAGCCATCCATATTTTCAGGTAATTCGACCGTTAGCGTTGAATCGACCAAAGTTGGATAAAACAGCACCTTACTCAGCATAGACTCATTTTGTCCGAGAGCAGCACAGCCTGAAGAAATAACACCTGCGGCTGTTACGTTTAATGTAGCACCCGCCCCACAATTTCCGTTAGCTACTGAGGTAGCTACTTCAGCCACCGGTAAAACAGTATAAGAATAAGAAGGTTTTGAAACTGTACCTACATTGGTACTTCCGTTTATACAGCCATCAAATGTGAGTCCAACAGTACCTCCATCGGTACTATTGTAATTACGATAAACGCTCGCAATGTTGGCAAAATTAGTGTTCTCTACATAACAAGTAGTGTTATTATTTCCACCACCTAAACCAATAGCCAATGAGCCAGAAACTGTAGTGTTGTAATAGCAATTTAATAAATGTAATTCTGCATTTCTGGCTCTTGGCA
This sequence comes from Flavobacterium sp. RSSB_23, assembly GCF_051547145.1. Classification (NCBI taxonomy): domain Bacteria; kingdom Pseudomonadati; phylum Bacteroidota; class Flavobacteriia; order Flavobacteriales; family Flavobacteriaceae; genus Flavobacterium; species Flavobacterium sp. RSSB_23. The sequence continues at coordinate 156,677 of NZ_JBPTTO010000004.1, forward strand.
TTCTTTCTTTGCAACCTTCAGCCCAATAGCAGTTTTGAAAAGTGATGCTATAATGTCCATCTGCAGGAAAATCCGACTTACTGGACCCTACCAAATTGGTAAAACGGTGGTCATCTGCACCGCCTGGGCCGCCAGCTTTTGCTGGTTTTAAATAAGTAAACTTGCACCATGAAATGGTAGTATTGTCACCAGCTCCTTTGTTATCAAAATTTCCGTCGGTGCCATCTTGAAACTCGCAATGATCGACCCAAAGATTGGTGCACTCAGAGGTGAGATTGTCTCGACCATCTACATCATAAGCGCCAGGTCCTTCAAAAATTAGATTTCTAATAATCACGTTATTCGATCCTGGTTTTAGATACAGAATTCCAGAGCCCGTTGCCGTTTGATTCGTATTGACCAAGCGCGCTCCTTTTAAACCGATGATGGTTTTATTGGTTAGCGTTTCACTGGTATAACTACAATTAATCGTTCCAGAAACCAAAATAACTTGGGGAGTAGTCAATTTGATAGCGGCCTTAAATTCATCATAGGTAGAAACGGTTATGGGAGTGGCATTGCCTCCACCAGTAGCGGCAGCTCCAAAACCTTCGGGTTTGGTCATATAATAATTTTGTCCAAAGGCAGCCAAAAACACAAAAAAAAGGAAAGACGTAAGTACAGTTTTCTTCATAAAATAATTAGTAGGTTAAGATTTTGGGAAATCAGTGCAAAATACAATATTCTTAGCTGATGTAATCCATTACCCAACCAGATACTATTTATCATTTACAATAACTTAATTGATGAGATATCACCCATTTTCTCTAAGTAAAAGACGATTACTGGCATTTTATCTCTAATTATTGTATAAAAAATCTTATTAAATATATTCGAAATAAGCGACTGCTCTTTAAAATTCTAAAATTAGTTTTTTACTCCATAACAACAGACCCCCGTCTAAAAACAGGAAAAAACATATTTATCAATAGAGAATCAAGAACCTACCCCCTTGTAATGAGTTTAATAAGGAAATAAGTATCAAAAGAAAGATGTAAATCTAGTAAAAAGCACATTAACTGTTTTTTAACCAAAACGAAATTGTACGTATTTCTCTGTTTTAGTAACTTTACATTGTGAAAAATTCAAAAAACATAGCATTTTTATTTCTTTTATTTTCATATTCTTTATTATGGACACTAGACTGCTATTTAGACATAAAAGACTCTAAAACAATAGAATGGACCGTAAAGAATGAAAATCAAAAAGAATTGGACTCCGAATATTTCTGGGTGTTCAAAGCTGAGTCTTTGAACAATACCAAAAAAGAATACTTCAGCATTCGAAGACCAAAAGTGATTATGGATTCTTTTTATACCACAGGGATTTATTTACAAAAACATTGTCCTCCTCCAGAATGCTAGTTTTTTTTCAGATCATTTTTAATTAAAACAATAACAAGAAAAAAAATTAGTACTATGAGAACTTTTATAACTTTATTATTTTTAGCTATTGCTACACCATTTTTTGCACAATCACATGTTTTGGTAAAACATAATGGTGAAAAATTAAATGTAAATTACATCAAAACTGACAACAATTTAATCTACTTCAACTCTGGAAAAGAACAAGTTGAGCAAACAATAAGCACTTTTGCGGTAGCAGAATTGATCAATGCAACTACCAATGCAGCAACCAAAGTTTCAGATAAAATTGTGGTGAGCGGTGAGCAAGATTACAACAAAGTAATTGTGATTGCTCCTAATGCAACTACTGGTTTATCTTCAACTGCTAATGACTCTAAATTCCTTAACCGAGTAAAAGGGCAAACCCCATTGGCTGTTCAGCAACAAAACATTATCGCTTTGAAAAGAAAAGCTGCTAAAGAAGGGATTCCTTTTGTTTCTTTAGCACAAAACAACAGAGCAGAATCAAGTGCTACGATGTACACTTACTAAATACCACTTTTACAAACAGAAAAAGCCGTTTCTTGATAGAAACGGCTTTTCTGTTTAAACAAACTAATTAAAAAATAAAAACACGAAATTGATTCGCTTCCAAAGTAAAAGCTCCTAAACTAACCTTATTATCATGCACTTCATTAAGCTGAATCGAATTAAATACACCATCTTTAGTATCATACTCTGTTCCGTTTTTATTCAAACTTGAAGCATTTGCAAATTGAATAGTTGCAGTTTGAGTTTCAGCACTAGTATTTACCACAAGTAAAAAAGATTTACTTTTCCCCTTTACTAAGTAACACTGAATTTTAGGATTTATAGATTGGACGTCTTGCAAGTCAAATGAACCATTTGAATCCGCAAGCATGATGTCATTTATCGCTTTAATATGTTTAAAATAAGACATCATTCCTCTATCTTCAAAAAACTCCCACCACCATGACATGGGTAAAACTGGAGTTGGTGAAAAAATACCTAACCATAAACCGAGTTTAAAATGGCTGTCGAATTCATTACCAAATTTATTAAAATCAATACTCCAATCCCAATGGTAACCTGCCTCTCCGATGACGTAAGGCTTGTTATATTTTGCCTTTTGGGTTGTTATTACCTCGGGAATAGCAAGTGTATTACAATAGATATGTTTTTGATTAAAATCTATAGTTGGAATCTCATTTAATCCTTCTATCTCACGATGTGAAATGGACGTTGTAACAATATGATTGAATGGGTCAATACTCTTTAAATAACTGCTCATTTCCCTATGCCAATCTGAAACTACAGTATGACTAATATAGTCTTCAGGCTTCCCTTGATACATTGCATTATCTACTTCGTTAAAAAATTCCCAAGCACCAATTGAAGGACTATACCCATACCTAGCAACCATCAATCTAAGTTTGTTCTTATATTGTTTCTTTGCATTTGGAGAGGCAAAAAAATCAGTAGGAGTTACTGCAAAACCACCATTTTTAACATTATAACTACTAGTTTCCCATCCCGTACCCATAAGGCCCACGTGACTTTCTAATGCTAACATCATATAGATACCCAAAGAATCACATAATTGTACAACATGATCCAAACGTTCCATACCTGATGGATTAAATGGCTTTTCTGAATTGACATATCTTTTATTGTTTTGAACTTGTTTCCAATCTACAGGTAAATTCCAATAAATCATCCAAGTTCTAAAAAAATTACCTCCATTTTGAGCTAATTTTTTTAACATAAAATCATAGTTAAATCTAGGATTTTCATGCAATGCCTTAAAATATTTTGAATCGTCTGTATCTCGAGATTCCCATCCTATATTCTCTCCAATCCCTCGAAATAAAGCACCATTATCTGTTTTAAATGTCCAATCGGTATTCATTCTTAAAAAGCCTAAGTCCTTAGATGGATTAGCAATGAAAGAAAGTTTTTTGGATTGCGAAATCAATCCTTTGCTGTTTTTATAAGAGCAGTAGTAAGTGTACTTACCTAGTTCCGTTGGTGCAAATCTAGCTGCCCAAAGAGAGGCTTCCCCGGAATTACCAGAAACGTAAAAACAAGGTAAGGTTAACTGTTTGCCTGAAGGTGTGGTAAAATGCATGTCAATCACTAATTCATCCTGATCGTAAGGATTGATCCAATTTCCTTTTACATTAATATCCCATTCTACTTTTTGATATAAAAAACATTTTTTATTCAACTGTTTTAAAGACAGAACCTGAGCAAACAATGCAACATTGGAAAAAAGAAATACAGCAACAGCAGCAACCAAAAATCGTTTAAATAGCATAACTCTAGGGTTTTAAAACTTTTTCAATCATAGTAATCTCTTCATCGGTAAAAGAATAATTAGCAAGAGAAGCTAAATTATCATTTAATTGAGTGACACTACTTGCTCCAATTAATACGGATGTCACTCTATTATCTTTGAGCAACCAAGCAATAGCCATTTGAGCAAGGGATTGCCCTCGCTCTAAGGCTATGGTATTGAGTTGGCCTATAGTTTTGAGAATCTCTGGTGTAATCGCATCCGATTGTAATGCCCCGTGCTGTTTACTTGCACGAGAATTTTCAGGAATTCCTCTTAAATATTTATTGGTAAGTAATCCTTGAGCCAATGGAGAAAATGCGATACACCCTACTCCATTATCTCCTAAAACCGTAATAAGTTCCTCTTCTACCCAACGCTCAAACATAGAATATTTGGGCTGATGAATCAGACAAGGAGTCCCTAAATCCTTTAAAATTGCAATTGCTTCACGAGTAGCAGCTGCGGGATAATTAGAAATTCCTACATACAACGCCTTGCCTTGACGAACCATTTGCGCTAAAGCTCCCATAGTTTCTTCAAGAGGTGTTACAGGGTCGAATCGATGAGAATAAAATATATCTACATAATCGAGATTCATTCGCTTCAAACTTTGCTCAATACTAGCAATCATATATTTACGAGAACCCCATTCGCCATAAGGTCCTGGCCACATATCATAACCCGCTTTTGAAGAGATAATCAATTCATCACGATAAGAACTCAATTGAGAATGCAAAATTTTTCCAAAATTAGATTCTGCTGAACCAGGAGGTGGTCCATAGTTATTGGCCAAATCAAAGTGCGTAATCCCTTTGTCAAAAGCATTCAAAACTATACTTTCATAATTCGAATACACATCTACATTCCCGAAATTATGCCAAAGTCCTAAAGAAATGGCTGGTAATAAAAGACCACTATTACCTGTTCTTCGATACACCATTTCGTTATATCTATTTGCATTTGGTTGGTATTTCATAAAAAATCGTTACAAGATTAATAATTATAAATTAATTGACTTTAAGCACATTGGAGTAGCTAGAAGCGCCTGCTTTGTTTTCTCCTTTTACTCGATAATAATATGTTTTTCCTGGTACTTTGGTTTCATCATAAAATAATTCAAGAGGATTAGCAGCACGATCAGATGGTTCAAATGTCTTCACATCAGCAATAACTGCATCCTCGATTCCAACGGCTAAAACATTCCAAGGGCCTTTTGGTGACTCACTTCGTTCTATCGTATAACTTGCTGCTCCTGTTGCTCCTCTCCAAGTAAATCCTTCTCCTTGTACCATTAAAACTGGAGCTGGAGCTGGAACTTTTTCACTAGGAATCGCTTTACCTGCCATTAAAAAAGCGTTTGCTTTGAGTAAATCAAGTAAGCGTTGTTCTTCATATTCAAATCCTACGGAAAATCCTGGGACATGAAATGAATTTACAGGAGTTCCTCCTTCATTATGATAGTACCACCCTCCATCTCGTCTATGCCCTCTTATGGACCACATTAAACCACCTACAATAGAGCTATTTTGAATAGTAGTCATTAATTTTCGCAGATTCTCAGTTGTACCTAATCCAAATTCATCAATCACCAAAGGTTTTTTCCCTAAACATTGATTATGCGATTCTAATGCAATTTTAGCCAAATCATAAGGGCGACCTCCCATTTTGTTCCAATATTCATACAAATGATCACTAATCAGGTCAATATTTGGGCTATCAATAAGAGCGTTTCTATCGCAACCTCCTGCTTCCATAATCAAGTGATTAGGATCAACAGATTTAATATAGGCTGCCATTTCTAGACTCCAAGCCAAGATTTTGGGCTCCCATTCTGGATAATTCAAGCCTCTATCTCCTGGATAGCTTCCGAATTCATTTCCTAATTGCCACGAAAAAATTGCTGGATCCTCTTTATATAGCAAACCGTTTACAGTATTTCTTCGGTTTAACATAAAATCAAGAAAATGCTTAAAATCCGCTTTTTGTTCCTCATCATACCAAAAAGAGCCTTTTGGTTTACCAGCAATCGCAGAAAATTCATCAACACCGCGAATACCTCCAAAAGTTTGTGAGGCTATAAAAGGAATAATCAATCGTACATCGTATTCATGGCAAAGAGCGATGACTCTATCCAAGCATTTGAAAGCTTCTTCATTGTATTGTCTATGTCCTGAAATATAAACAGGCATGTCTTTGTCATCCGGACTATAAACAGATAAAGAAAAGGTTCGTGTAGCCCTCCCTCCTACACGTTGTAGACCACTTAAAATGTCGCGTATTTCATATTCATCTGGAAATCTATTGGTTCTATCTAGACGAATTTGTGATTCATTTTGTTGAATGTTTGGGGCTGCTAAGCTCATAAAACGAAACACCTTAGTCCCTTCATATACTTTATCACCTTTGCGAGTGATGATAGGCCAATTCTTAGCAGGTGTAACTTTTAATTGAGCCAATACAAGCTGCGTCATAAGCAAAGACGCAAACAACAATACAATACTAGTTTTATAGTTCATTTTCATATATGTAAATTTTATTTTTATTGGTCATATATGCTATCGCCTTTTACTTATCGGTGTTTGTTTGCTACAAACCTATTTTTTAATGGCGATTTCATAATTTTAAGCATGATTTTTAACATCAACAATTGCTATAGCTCTTTTTACGATTTCTAAGTCATTACATCCTCGAAATCCACTAAACCCTATTGACAGCTTCGTCCCATCAGAAAGTTCAATTGGTTGTCCTCCTTCCCATCCAAAAAGATCGGGTTTATTGATTCCAAACTTTTCTTCTGAAAATTCTTCATTATAAAGGCGTCTTTCATACTCACCAGTTTTCATTCCTGTAATCCAAACTTGACTGCATTTGAGCCATGCATTTTTAAAAAATTGACGTCCGATAATCTTATCATTCCCCCAAATATTTCCGTATACCAATCCCGATTCATCTTGAACACAAACTGCTACGTTTCCATTGGCAAAGGCATCAAGTGGGTTGACAGCGTACTCAGGAATGAGTTCATTTATTACATCAAAAAAATGACGGATAAATGTGTTTAATTCATTTTTGTTCATAATTTCTATTTCTTTTGTACCTCCACCATTGTTTTCTTGTTAGAGGAGTAGGTTTTATATTCAATTTTGATATCATTTAAAGTATAATCATTATCCACTTTCACTGAAAGTATTTTGGTTTCACCGGGTAGCATTGTAACATAATTATCCGACCATAAACTAGGCAATAACTCCACATTAGACTGCTTGCCAACTACTTTAAAAGCTGCTAAAACTGCTACTGAATTTCCGCTATTTTTCACTGTAACAGTAATGGTTCGATTTGCATCAAATGCCGACTCAGCCTTTACTTCAAGAGTAGGTTCTGGAATTACATTTAAAGATGTAAAATCATTATTCTCTTGAAGCCAATAGATATTATCAGCTATACCTTTTCCTGTTGCTGAAAAGGCTTCCAATTTTAAAAAGGAAACTTCTTTTGAAGGAGGAATTACAATTCCAGTGTTCGTAGCGCTATCAGGCAAAACGTTGAGCGTCTTTTCTGCCTCAAAAAATGGAATTCCAGTAGCAGAAACAAGGGTCGCTTTCACTTTAATATTGGATTCAGAAGTAGAAAGCAATGAAATAAAATCGACTGACATAGTGGCTTTATTTAACTGTACATGTACTTTTTCACTGGCTTTTTTTGCGCCATAATATCCTGCATGTGACTGCAAATACCAATCATAAATTTGCCATGTTAAACTTGGCCAACTTGAATTCGATTTCCATAAAAGTACGCCACTTGCCGTATCCCATAATTGACGGTTAATAGACTCAATACTTGCCTTATACACCTCATAATTTACCAATTGACATTTTCGAATATAAGCTTCCACCCCATTTTCTGTAGTTGCCTCGACACTGCCATAATACTTTCTTACCATATCATCATAGCTCGTAAACTTTCGGCTATCCTCACCTGGCCAGTTATTAGCATCATGGTACGCCCACACCCCATCAATAGGGAATCGTTCAGCTGCAAAATCGTTGGTGGTTGTTGGAATAAAATAAGCAATACTCTCATATTCTGGGACGCCACTTGGGCCAATCTCACTCGAGAATCCTTTCAATTTTGGATGTGTAAAATAGTCTTTTGGTTCTAGCGTATGATAAGGTCCTCCTCCGTGTAAACCATCGCCATCAGATTGCTTTAAATAATGACGAGAATCTCCTGCATCGTATTTTTTTAGAATGGTATTTACCAATACCTCTTCTCTTGGATTCACGCCCTCATTTCCACCACACCAAATGATTAAAGAAGGATGATTTCTGAGTTTTTTTACAATTTCAATTGATGCTTTTGTAAACAAAGACAATTCCGGTTGATACCCTGGTGTATTTTTATAAGTGCCCCAAAAATCATTTAAAAAATCTTGCCACATTAAAATGCCATGTTTATCTGCAGCATCAAACAAAGCCTGTGGTGGCACTCCTGTAGGTCCCCAAACGCGCAACATGTTAAGATTTGCATTAGCGGTTAGCAAAATCTCTTGTTCATAACGAGAATGATTCCAATTCAGCATCATATCCATCACCCAATTACCTCCTTTTGGATATATTTTGCGTCCGTTAATTTTGTATACCCGTTCTGCCTGACTTATATAAGTTTCCACTTGACGAATCCCGAAGGATGTTGATTGTTCCGATACAACATTTCCGTTTTCAACTAACTTTACATTGGCGGTGTAGAGATTTGGTTTTCCATATCCTGCAGGCCACCAAAGATTAGGATTTGAAATGGTTAACAGCTTGCTCACATTTTTATCAATGAGAATTTCCTTTGCCTCTAAAGCTTTAATTGAATAGGGCACATTAACTGAAAAAACACTCCCATTTTCAAAAGTGACACTAGCATTTACAACACCTTTTTTTTCTTCATTCGAATAATTTTGAATCATTGTGGTGATTGCAATATCTGCAAAAGAAGTATCGGGTAGGTTTAATTTTGAGCTTACATATAAATCACTCAATTCTACGTTTGATGTTGACGAAAGGAACACATCCTCTGTAATCCCCATATCTCTATCACGAATTGCTGGTTGCCAATCCCAACCCATTACATCCCATTTGGTATAATCTCTACTAATGACTCCATCTGCCATATTCTGACCAGGGTCTGAAAGCGGAGCTAGTGGTTCAATGGCTGGTTTTCCTGTATGGTCCGGAGGATAAATCGAAACCGCAAGAACATTCTTCCCTTTAGCTTTTAAATATTTAGAAACATTAATTTTAAAAGAACGTTCCATTCCTACAATAGCGTCTTTATCGCCTATTTTCACTCCATTTAACCAAATCTCCGCACGATAATTAATTTCGCTAATATTCAACCACCAAATTTTGTTTTTCAACTGTTTTGGAGATTCAAACTCTGTTCTATACCAATAGGGTTGAATCCAAGGGTTTTTATTGGGAATATGACTATAACGCAACAAATCGTACTCACGATTGTAGTCGTCATTAGCATCAGGTATTAGCATATTGTTCTTGGCGATATACGGATTGGGATACAATCCATTGCGAACCAATGCCGTTAAAACGGTTGCGGGAAGTGTTGTCTCAGACCATTTTTTTGTGTCAAGATTAGGTGACGCTATTGTTCTTCCATCAGCCCCAACTTCTTGTGAAGATTTTACTTTCCAATTGTATCGTAACAGCACATTACCTTCATTTATTCTTGCCAACGGTTTATCATCGATGGTGAAATTGCCTGTTTTGCTTGTTATGTTCCCTGATTTAGTGATGGCTACAACTTTCCAAACGTGTTTTCCAAACGAAAGAGGAAATGGTACCGTTGAATTACGGCTACCTTCTACACTCTCCATCTTTATATTATCAATGTAAATATCGTATTTTGAAGCTGCAATTTGATTCCAAACTAAGGTTGGTCTATTGTTTTTAAACCTTGCGTTGTTCTCAGGTGCAAGCAATTTCAAGCTTTGACCATAGCCTAAAGAGTAAAGCATAAGTAGCAAAAACGCCAGAAGATAGGTCTTAAAATGTTGTTTCATGTATTCAAAATTTATTTGTTAGTGGTCATATTATGCTATGCTTCGCCAATTCGCTTCGCTCGGATTACCTTTAACTGATAGGTGTTTGTTTGCAACAAAGCCGTTATTAGTGGCGATTTCATAAAATTTTTTATTTAAAAAATTATTTAAATTCCTCAACGAGCAAAAAATCAAGATACGCCCAGTTTGCTCCACGGTTATACTTAAACGTAATCAAATGCTGACCCGCTTTTTCAAATATTATTTCACCTACAGTAGCTTGATCCCAGTAATGCCAATTTCCGGTACTTACAGGTAATTTTAGTTTTGTTTTTGGCACACCATCTACCCATAATTCAGCTGCATTATCATCATTGCTATAGACGGTAATAATTCTATACTTACCTGCTTTCAATACATCTACAGTATAATTTGTCCATTCGCCATCCTCTTCCCATCCTATGTACAATTGATTTACCTTAGGATCTACTTTGTTAGGATGATTAAAATCTGCCCAATCTTTGGTGTAGGATATGTCAACTCCTTCCTTTTCGCGAAAAAAAGCCACGTAAGGAGTAATCCCTGGACGATGGTGACCATTGGTGTGGTTTAAAACCGCACCATCATTGGTTACGGTAGTATCGTGATAAGCAACTCCTTCTCCGCCATCATCAAAAAAAGCCAATTCCATTCTACCCGGAATTGTTTGCATTGAAAAAGAAGAAATCCCATCTATAAACGGTTTCCCTTTGTAATTCAGCGGTACTTGAGCCAAAAGAGGAAAACAAGTAGCCCATAGTATCATCACTATACAACAAGACTTTATATTCCAAAAATTATTCATTGCCATTAGGTTCAAAATTTGAAATCATTAAATTATCAAAGTCAGCATCAATACTACCTGCCGTTTTTCCCTTTCCTTTGCGCAAGCCTACTTCAAAACAACGAACTTCGGTGGTTTTAAAATCAGGTTGATTGCCTCCTTCTTTCCCCCATTTTTCATAGCTAAGCTTTGAGAGATTGTATTTGTAAAAGGTCCATTTATTGGAGGTTATTAGCGTCATGTCCTTACATCCCCATTTGCCTTTATGATTAGCACTTAATACCATTGGATGCACGTATAGTGAATCTTTGCTGTTTACTCTACACCAAAAAGATAACCAAATTGTACTACCCAATGATTTTCTATAGGGTTCCATTTTTGGATTTCTCAAGGAATCAATTTTAAGATCGGTAAACCAAGTATACTGGTCTTCTTCCCCAGAATAAGGCCATTGAACCTTTAAAAAGGCTCCAGAATCAACTGGTTTTACATCTTTACCACCAACTCTGAATTCAAACTTGACTTTATCATTATAGCGCCACCATTCTTTAGTACTGGGTCTATCGTCATAATTTAAAAGAATCGATTTTTCTTTTTTAATAAAAGAAAACGATAAGATTGCAAGGAGAAAAAAGAACATTACTCGTTTCATATTGTACCTATTTAATTTATTTGTGCTTTATCCACATTCCACCCTTCATATTGAAAATGGATCGTATCTTTTGAGTAAGCCTCAATAGGAATTTTCACTTCGATAATTTTGGAAGCTCCAGGAGTAAGTGATACATAATTATCATTACACCATAATGGTAAAACTCGCTCGCCACTTTTGTTATAATGGCCCATAAGACGAATCATCAAGGCTACTTGGTCGCTAGTGTTTTTCAATGCAACCTTAACATTTACTTCATTTTTGGATTTTACAGTAGTTATAGAAGCCGATATTTTTGCTTTGTTAATGGACTCCAAAGCTTGATAATTCATATAATCTGTTCCTCGCCAATAAAAATTATCCGACAACAAATCGCCATTTTTAGTAAACCATTCCACCTTAATGAATTGTATAGGAGTACTCGAAGCTGTAAAATCTATTTTTTCAATATCAATTACAGCATTGGAAGGGCAATCCAACTGTTTTACAATTTTAGTAACTTGTTTTCCATTTAAATCAAAAACCTGAATAACAGCAAGACTTTGGCTAACCTCCTTGAATGTATTATTGACAATTTGAACTTTTTCATTATCGGCACGCCATAGGATATGAAGGGGTTCCCCAGCTTTTTTGAAAGCATAATAAGCTGCCGTTGCATCAAAATAATAATCATAGGTTTGGCAAATTAACGATGGCCAAGCGGGATGTGACATCCAAACCAATACTCCTGGTCCACGATTACTTTGCCAACTCTCAAACATTGCTTTTGGTCCTTCCATATTGAGCATTTGAGCTTTTTTACTAAAGTCTTTGGCATCTTTAGGCAAACCATAGCTTTTAATCAGATCATCATAAAAAATAGTAACTCGTGGTTGTGTCCAATCATGCAGTCCCCACAAATCATTAATTGGCCAAACTTTATCCTTTGGCATCATAGCCACCAAACTTTCATAATTTGGAGGAGCAACAATTCCTTGTTCGCTATGAAAAGTCGTTCCTCGTTCTGTAAAATACCATTTCGAATCTTTGGTTTCATAAGGTCCTAAACCTGTTACTGGTGAATGGGCAGAACTAGACAAATAAAATCGTGTTGGATCTAGTGTAGCTGTGGCAACAGTCATTGCTGAATCGAGAACTGCTGGGGGATAGCCTTCGTTCCTACCACACCATAAAGCAATAGAAGGATGATTGCGAAGTCTCAAAATTTTGTCCTCAACTGTAGAAATAAATAAGTCATTATCTATTGGATGAGGGCCATCTACAGGGTTGGCAAGCCAAAAATCATCCCAAACCAATATTCCATATTTATCACAAGCAGTATAAAATTCGTCGTGTCCTACACTACCAATCCAGTTACGAATCATGTTCATGTTCATATCTTTATGCAATCTAACACGAGTGTCATATCCTATACTGTCGCATTGCAACATGGATTCCGCCATACCCCAGTTTCCCCCTTTTACAATAATAGGCTTTCCATTTACCGAAATCCTAAGATTATTGTTATCGATTGTATAAGAGAAATGTCTGATTCCAAATTCAATTTTTTTCTTATCCGATAAATTGCCTTGTGTATAAAACTCCAGTTGGCATTGATATAGTGGTTGCTCTCCGTAACCATTGGGCCACCATAACTTAGGGTTTTTAATTCTGAGAGCACTTATTTGATCCGAACTAAGCTTTACTATTTTCTTTTCATTGGGTAAAAGTGTCACTGGCCATTCAAACTTTTGCCCATCAATAACCCCACGCAAAACACCTGTAACTTCTTGATTTTTAAAATTATTTAGTTGGCATTCTACTTTTAGATTTGCTAAAGTAGTATCAGGTAAGTTGAGCGAAGAGCTTACAAATGGGTTTTCAATAAGTACATCATCTGTGAAATTCAAAAAAACATCATTCCATATCCCTATGTTTCGACCACGAATGGTTGGCATCCAATTCCATCCAATGCTAGCTAAAATTGCAGGGCTATCCAATCCTATACTACCACCATTACCATCAGGGTCCTTCAAATGCTGTTCTGTAACCTCACCTGGATTGTCATTTTTATGGATTAGAACTGCAATACCATTGGATTTTCCAAATTGAACAAATGAGGTCACTTCAAATACTGTGCGTTTGTAAACGCCTTGAGATTTACCTAAAAAGTGTCCATTAAAATATATATCCCCTTTCCAGTTTATACCATTGAAGTTTAACCAAATTCGTTTATTTTTTTTAGCTTCAGAGACAACAAACTTGGTTTGATACCAAAAATTAGAAGTGAAAAAACTTTCAGAAATCATCAATTGTTGATTGGAATAATTGGGATCTGGTACAGCGCCATTTGCAATATAATTAGACAAAACAGTTCCAGGCACAGTTGCCGAAATCCATCCATTAGGCACAAAAGAAGCTTTCGAGATTTCTTCCCCTTTTTTGTTTACAAATGCAGAATGCTGAATAAACCAATTCCTTCCGTTTAAGGATAAATCACCTTTGACTTCGTATTTTAGTTCAGGAGGAAGAACCAGTGGTAATACCTTACCATACACCTCCAATTCTGCTATTTCGAAATAATCATTTTCATTAATAGCTTCACATTGAATTTTAACAAATCTGCAATTGGTTTTTGCAATAGAAAATATACTCTCATCGTTGCTCGAACTAGCTTTTGCAGTTACTTTTTTCCAGTTTACGGGTGAAGACGGATTGCCTTCTGATGAAAGTTCGACACTATACAATGAGCCCTTTTTAGCACCCCATTTTACAATAATTTTAGAAACAGAAGTTACACCGCCTAGATCTACATAAATCCAGGATACTTTTTCTTTTTTACTTCTCCAAAAAGTAGAAAGGTGTCCATCAGTTGCAAGATGAGCAACATTGTTATAATCACTCGCATTAGATTGATAGCAGGCTCGATGTAATGCAATATTCTTTAAATTATCTGCAAAAACAGCCGTTGATAGAAAAAATACTATATAGAAGTATAAAGACGATTTGAAATTCATGAATTGTAATTTATAGAGATTCATTTTTGAGACATACTAAAATGAATACCAAAATTACCACATGAATCTATTTTTAATTAATAGTATTATGGCTAAAAAATATACTATATTATCATTTTTTAACCTAAAAAAAAATGCTATTAATTATAATACCTATTTTTAAATACAATAAATACAAATTGTAAATAACTACAAACAATAGATTAAAATATTTTTTTTGACCCTACAAATTTATTCCTAAACTCAGTTGGCGTACAATTTTTGCTCTTTTTAAAAATTCTATTAAAATTGGATATATTATTAAAGCCACAGTCAAAACAAATCTCATAGACACTTTCATTTGTTTCGATAAGTTTTCTGGTTGCAACACCCAATCGTAGTTCGTTTACAAATTCAACAAAAGTCTTACCTGTTTGCTGTTTGATTAATCTACTAAAAGAAACAACGGTCATATTTACCATCTCAGCAGCTTCTTCTAAACGAATTACATCGGAATAATTTGATTTTATGTGATTAAATATTTTTTCAATTTTCACACTTTTAAAAGAATCCGAATGTTCCTTAAAGGAGTTACTTGCCAAAAGTTGTTGGTTTTTTGAAATAGCCATTTCATAAAGCAGCGATTGAAAGTTTAAGAAATTTTCAAATGGATTGGTGCCATTGAGAGAAGATAACTTTGACTCTAATTTTATAGTCGTTTCCGTTGAAAATAAAATTCCTCTTTCAGATGCTTCAAACATCCTTTTGATAGGTTCAAGAATATTTTTATTCAGCAATAAAGTATCAAATAAATTTTCTGGAAATTGAATTGTGATTTCATGAGTGATTTCATTAAGATCTTTTTTATAATCCTCCCACCCGTGATATAAATTTGGACCAACCATTACCAATTCATAAGTACCAATTTCATCGACATGATCACCCACTGTACGCTTTACACCTTTAGCATTATAAATAAAATTAATTTCATACTCAGGATGAAAATGAATGGGAAAGTCAAAGCTATTTTTCGATCTTTCAAATACCAAAAAACAATCTTGTTGGTTTAATGGCGTTATTTCTCTGTGAATATCCATGTAATATAAATTTTATAAAAAAGCGTATAAATTGACAATATAGTACACTTTTGATAAACAAATATAGCATATTATGAATAATGAAATTAAAATTTAAAAAAAAGGAGCGAAAATAAATTTCAATACATTGATTTACAACAGTTTAAACAAAATACAAAGAAAAACTAAAATTATAAAACAGAGCAAATCTGTTAAATTTATATGTACAAGCAATCAAATCACTTTTAAATATCACAATTTATTTAGGTGTTTTTTTCAAAAATTCATTTTTTTGAATATCAAATATTATGCATATATTAATTATCATATTCAAGATAACTGCTAAAAGTAAAAATTGTATTAGTTTTTGAAATAAAAATATTAGACAACTCAATTACAATATTCTACTTTTGATTTATTAGTTTTTAAAACTATACAATCACTTTATAAACCATTTTTTATTAACCAATAAAGCACATAATTACAACAAGAAGTAGTTATTACTTTTGACTTAACCAATTTTTATTATGAAAAAAAAACTTAGAATTATTTTACTGTTTTTTTTAATTGTTTTGTCTTGGGAATCCTTTGCTCAAGTAAAAACAATAAGTGGGACAGTAACTGACGGAAGCAATGTTCCTCTACCAGGAGTATCTGTAACAATTAATGGTTCAAAAAACGGAACCATCTCAGATTATGATGGAAGTTTTAGTATCAGAGTTACTAACGAACAAGACGTATTGGTTTTCTCCTATAACGGATACAAAACTCAGAAAGTTACAGTTGGAAACAAGAGTTCAATAAAGATAGCCCTTGTAACAGAGATTACTGAATTACACGATGTTGTTGTTGTAGGTTATGGAACAATTAAGAAAAGTGATGTTACAGGTAGTGTTGGAAAAGTAAATGTAACAGATATTCAAAAAGTAACTTCTATAGATGCTGCTAGAGCACTTCAAGGCCGTGTAGCTGGAGTAAATGTACTTTCCAATTCAGGTAGTCCAGGATCAGGTGTAAGTATCCGTATTCGTGGTATTGGTACTATTAACAATTCGGACCCACTTTATGTAGTTGACGGTTTCCCAATGGGAGATATTAGTCACATTGCACCTGCAGACATTGAAACTATGGAAGTCTTAAAAGATGCCTCTGCAACAGCAATTTATGGCTCTAGAGGTGCAAATGGTGTAATACTTATCAAAACACGAACAGGCTCAAAGAGTAGCAAAGTAGAGGTTTTGGCAACCGCTCTTACTGGTGTTTCTGTTGCAAATAAATTTTTAGATCTTGCTGATGCAACAGAATTTGCAAATGCACGTAAATCAATTGGGCTAGATGACGACATCATTAACTATGTTCTTGACCAACAAGCTGCTGGAAATTATTTAAAAGGAACAGACTGGCAAAAAGTAATTTATCGTCAAGCGCTTAATACGCGTTTTAATGTTGGAATTTCTGGTAATAAAGATTCTTATTCATTTGATCATGGTTTTACAACATCACATGAAGAAGGTATTGTTAAAGGAACTAAACTTGACAAATTGATGTTCCATTCCAATAACAACATAAAATTGACAGATAAGATAAAACTTGGTTTAAACTTCAACTATGTTCATTTTGAAAGACCTGGAGAAAGAAATGATTTCTATAGTGGTACAATTCCTGGCGCTTTACGTTCTGACCCTATCTCCGTGCCTTTCGATAGCTATACCAATTTCTTTGGTGAAATTTATTATTCACAAGCTGCAACAAATCCAGCTTTAGCGATTCATCTTGCAGGAAAAGAAAAAAATATCGGGAACCGATATATGGGTAACTTCTACTTCCAAGTCGATGATTTGTTCACAGAAGGCTTGTCATTCCGAACTCAGTTTGGGTCAATTATGGATTATAACGAGACAAAAACATACAGTCCACAGTATTTCATTACTCCTACTCAAAGAAATGAGATTTCATCACTTTATCAAAGTAGAGGACAAGGTTTGAATTGGGTGTTTACTAACTATTTTTCATACAATAAAAAAATTGACAAGTTAAACATCAATTCAACTTTAGGTACAGAGATGCAAGCCAATAAATACTCTGATATTTGGGCTAGAGGTTACAATGTTCCAGAAACAGCTTCTCTTCAATATCTTGGAGCACACAAAGATGCTGTCTTATTTGGGCTTGGTGGAGGACAAAGCGAAAACAGATTACAGTCCTTTTATGCACGTGGTAATTTTTCATGGGATAATAAATACGTAATAACTGCAACTGTTAGAGCTGATGGTAGTTCAAAATTCATGCCTAATCAACGTTGGGGAACCTTCCCTTCTTTTGCTGCAAGCTGGAACATTCACAAAGAAAAATTCATGTCAAATTTAGAGACTACTCTTCCAACATTAAAACTACGCGCTGGTTGGGGACAAGTGGGTAACCAAGGAAGTGCTGGAAATTTTGATTTCGTTTCAAGTGTAAATGGTGGTTATAATTATACTTTTAATGGAATTCCAGTAGAAGGTGCTGTACAACAACAACTGGCGAATACAGAGTTAACTTGGGAGAGTTCAGAGCAATTTAACGTTGGACTGGATTTTGGATTATTCGACAATAGTCTTAAAGGAACTTTTGATTACTTTATCAGAAACACGAATGATATGATTCTTTCTAAACCAATTCCTACCTATGCTGGAAAAAGAAGACCAGCTGTAAATGCTGGTACAATGCAAAATAAAGGATTTGAATTTAGTTTAAATTACGCTAATAATAAAAACGATTTCAAATATGATGTTGGTCTAAATCTAGCGATAATCAGAAATGAAATAACAAGTTTAGCAGGTGGAGACCCTATCCGTAGCGGTGGTGTTGGAAGATTAGGTAATACTACAAAAACAGAAGTTGGTAGAGAAATCGCTTATTTTTATGGGTACCAAACCGACGGTCTTTTTAAAACGCAAGCCCAGCTAGATGCTCACCAAAATAACAATGTGCCTATTCAGCCTAATGCAGGTCTAGGAGACGTAAAATTTGTTGACAGAAATGGTGATGGTGCAATTACAGAACTTGATATGACGTATTTAGGTAGTGCAAGTCCAGATTTAACTGGTGGACTTAATATCAACTTATCTTACAAAGGAATTGATATGGTAATGTTTTTCGTAGGTTCTTATGGAAATGAAATTGTAAATTCAATGCGTCAAACGTTATACAACTCTAGAATGTTCGAAACAAACATCAGTAGAGATATGGCAGTAAACTCTTGGACACCTAACAATCCAAATTCAAATATTCCTCGATTAAATGCGGCGGATTTAAATAAAAATACTGAGAATTTTTCCGATTTATATGTTGAAGATGGTTCTTATATTCGTTTAAAAAACATACAGTTAGGATATACAATTCCTGAAACAAGTTCTAAAAAAATTGGTGTTAAAAGCTTAAGATTCTACACAACTATCGACAACTTGTTAACCTTTACCAAGTATACTGGTCTTGATCCAGAATTATTTGGACTATATGGAAATCCATTCTATTATGGAATTGACATGGTAAATTACCCACAACCAACCACTTATTCATTTGGTGTAAATATTAATTTTTAATAAAAGCAAAAACTGATAGTTATGAAAAAAGCAAAATACATTATCCTAATTACAGTCTCAATACTAGGTTTTTGGAGTTGCTCAGACTTCCTAGATCTTGAGCCACAAGGAGCAGAAAATAGTGCCAACTTTTTTGACAGTCAAGAAAATGGGGTACGTGCAATAATAGGTCTTTATGATATGCTCCAACTAGATGAAGGAGCAGGGCCTGATGGACAATGGATGGGACATCACCACGATTTTTTCTTAAGTGATATCCGTTCTGATGATGCTGAAAAAGGCAGTAACGATGGAGACTATGTTGCAATGTGGGAAATGTTAGACTTCACAATGACTCCTCAAATTGGTTTTGCAAGTGATTTTTGGATTCATGGTTTTTGGGGCGTTTCACGTGCTAACTTCGCACTTGACAACCTTCCTAACGTAAGTTGGAATCCAGCGGTTCGCGACAGATTAATTGGAGAAGCTTCTTTTATGAGAGCCTATTTCTACTGGTATCTAGTTCGTACTTATGGTGGTGTACCACTATTTACAACCTCTGTTAAACCATCTGATTTTGGTAAAATAAAACGTGCTAGTTTAAACGAATGTTACACTCAAATTGCTGCCGATTTAACAAAAGCCATCGATTTATTACCTGAAAAAGGTGCAATTCCATTGGCAGAAGCAGGAAGAGTAAGCAAAGGAGCTGCTAGAGCTTTATTAGCTCGTATCTATATGTATCAAATTGGTACAGATAAAGACAGTAAGATTACTTGGCAACAAGTGTACGATCAAACCAATGCAGTAATAAACTCAGGGGAATACTCTCTAGTGCCAAACTATGCTACATTATGGGAAACAGAAAGTAAAAACAATGCAGAATCAGTATTCGAAATTCAATTTGGAGTTGGAGCAAGTGATTTAGCACCAGGTTCAATTGGAACAAATTTCTATAACTTTCAAGGAAACAGAAAAGACGATTCTGGTTGGGGTTTCAACAATCCAACACCAGATTTAGTTGAAGCTTATAATGTTTCTGTTACCAACGACCCTCGACTATCTTGCGTTGTTTATGGCGAAAGTTTTAACAACGGAATTTTATATGGTGTTAAAAGAAAATACGATCGCAATGAACAAGGATCAGATTGGCTTAATAGAAAAGCAGCACTTCCTGTAAAACCAGCACTTGCTAAAGCGGGTGACAGAAACATAAAAATTATTCGTTATGCTGATGTTTTATTAATGCACGCTGAGGCTGCTTGGTACTTAAGTAGATTCAGCGAAGCTACCTCTAAACTAAATATGGTTAGAAATAGAGCAAGAAACAGTACCTATTGCAAAGGATATGCTGAAGGCAAAATGGATTATAGCGCAGCTCCAACATCTGTAAACCTTCCAGATATTAACTCAACAGGTAATCAACTCTTAGCGGATATTTGGAAAGAGAGACGTTTAGAGTTAGCTATGGAACAAATTCGCTTTTATGACCTAGTTAGAACAGGAAGATATTTTAATGTGATTGACAATGAAAAAAATATTCGTCGTGCTCCAGGAAGTAATTACGGATTAGGTGTTAAAGCCTACAAACAATTCCCAAATATAAAAGCAAGCGGAATAGCGAAATCAATTGATGGGCCTAATGGTAATAAAGTACCTCTATTACCAATCCCACAAACAGAAGCTCAAGCATGGAATCTTGACCAAAACACAGGATATTAACAACTAAATTATAGGATACTAAGTATGTTGCTCTAAAATGAGCCATAAAAAACGACCATAAATTGCAATATACTAGTCTCCTATAAACAAAAAACCAAATTTTATATGAAAAAGAATATAATTAAAACCGCATTGATTGCCTTTGTTGCTGTACTGTTGTACAATTGCGAAGATGTGGCATTCTCAGACGATTCCGATATTAATTTACCTGCTTCAACAATCACAGAAATATCAAATGAAACACCATTTGTTGGGACAGAAATTATTTTAAAAGGAACAAACTTAAATTACGTAACCAATGTTTCAGTAGGTGCTAGTGAATTTAAAATCATAAAACAAAGCGCTGACAACATGACTGTTGAGGTTCCTCGACAAATAGAAAGTGGTCCAATAACTCTTTTTAATAAGTACAAAAGAAAATTTGAATCCATTCAAATCATTAAACCTCAATTTTATCCAGCTAAAGTAATTACTTGGCCAGTTAATATTCAAAAAGGAAAACCTTTTTTAATGATAGGTGAGAATTTAGATTTGATAAAAGAAGTTAAAGTCAATGGTAAAGTTGTTGCCTTATTTGGTGCAGCAAGCCCTCAAAAAGTTTCTTACTCTTCAGCAGGAGTTGAAATGGAAATTGGCGAGTTTGCTACTATTGAAGTTACCCCTAAAACAGGAGAAAAACAAACCTCTCCAGCAATTCTAGTGGTTAAACCGGTTAACACTTATACACCAAAACAAACATTAATGATTAGCGATTTTGATGCTCCATTCAATGCGGTTAATGGTGATGCTTCAAGTCCATTTACTCATACAACAATAGCTGGAGAATACGGCAAAGCCTTAGAAGTTAAAGCTGCGTCAGCAAACGGATGGAATGGTGTTTATTTGAAAGTAGAAAATGACAATGGTGGTAAAGGATATGATTTATCTGCATACAATAAACCTCACATTACATTCTTAGTGAATACAGCTGGTGGTCAAGGTTATGTACAACCTATTATTACTGCAGGTGGAAAAACTGAAGACCGACACTTTACAGGTGCATTCGGATATGGTGATGATTATAAAATCAATACTACAAATTGGGAATGGCGTTCTTATGACCTTGAAAAAATGGGATTCCCAGTAGTAAAAGGCAAATTGGATAAAATTGGAATTCAATTCCGTGGTGGTAATGTCAATGGAACTCCTTTCTATATTGCAGTTGACCAAGTAATGATTACAGACGGACCTTTAAACCCAACCATAGCTTGGAATTGCGAAACGCCAGCTGGATCTACTTGGAATATTTTGCCAAATTCAAGCAGCTTACAAGGATACAATCAAGGTTCTAACTATGCTAGTTTAACTGGAGTTTCTCAAGGATGGGATAATAAATTAGGACAAGCATCATGGGATGTAAAAGCACTTGATCCAGCAGTTTATGCCAATGGAATTTGGATTAACTTCCTTTTAAATACAGGAAACAAAGAAGGATATTTCCAATTTGACTTTGGTCAAGGTTGGATGCATTTTACAAAATCGCAAGGGTATGGCGATGATTATAAATTTGTTCCAACAAACAACAAATGGGTTTGGCGATCCATCAAACTTACCCCAGGCGAAGGTGATTTGAGCAAATTTGATCCAACCAAAGCCTTTACAATGGGAATCCAATTATATGGTGGAAACCTTGCTAAAGGAACTGCAATGGAAGTAAATGTAGACTCATTTATTTTTACAACTGCGCCTTTAGATCCAAACTTAGTAACAGATTAGTATTGTCCACCTAAATTGACATTTTTAGGTATTAGTTTCATATTTTGTTTTTGTTTGAATGGTTTTTTAATTAAACAGGGTGGGTAACACACCCTGTTTAATCAAAAACATGTCGAGTAAAATACTTTAAGTCATAAAATAAATCAAATGAAAAAAATTTTTAAAATATTTATCTTGACAGTACTAGTGTCTTCTTGCTCTAGTAACGAACCCACTGTAGAAAGTGACAAGAAATTACTTTCTTTCAGTATCGTTGAACTAACCAACACTCCTTTTACTATAAATAGCGATAATTCAATTACTGCAAATGTCCCTTCAGGAACAAGTTTAAACAACTTAACGGCTAAATTTGAATTGCCTTCTGAAACTAGTCTATACGTTGGGTCTACGCTACAAATATCTGGTCAAACCAAAAATAATTTTACGCTACCTGTACAATACGATTTAAATTTTAAAGGAGAAAAAAATAAAAAGTATACCGTTACCATCAATTCATTCCCAAATAATTTGCCTGTTGCAATGGCTGGTGATGACAAATACATTATTCTTCCAAAAGGAACAAATACTGCAACAGTAACATTGGATGGCTCAAAATCGTCCGATTCCGAAGCAGCTCTTGTTGCTTATGAATGGAAAAATGGAAACACTATACTTGGCACCACTCCTTCGCTATCAACAAACTTAAACCTTGGAATTCATACCATAGTTTTAAAAGTGACTGACACTAGTGGTGATACAGCGACAGATACAATAACAATAAGTGTTACGCAACAAGGAGTTTATACCCCTATCGACAATAATGCAACTCAAGAAACTAAAAACCTGTTTACAAACATTGCATCAATTGCAAATAGTGACAAATTCATTTTTGGGCAAGAATTCCCTTTATCTTTTCAATTAAAAAGTCTTGATTTTGACTTAAACACCTCTGACTGTAAAGACATTACCGGAGATCACCCAGGCGTTTATGGAATTGACCCACATTACATGCTTTATAAAACTGCATCACAAAAACAACTTCACATTGATGAAGCCAAACATGCCTATTCTAATGGATCAATTGTAACCTTTGATTTTCATCAACAAAGCAAAAGTGATCACAAAATATATTTTAATGATATTACAACAAGTACAGACAAAAGTCTAATGTTTGATATTGTAAACAATAGAAACAATGCAAGAGATTGGTTTTATAAAGAACTAGATCAAGTACTTAACATTATCAATAATGATTTAGGATTTCCTATCGTTTATAGACCTTTTCATGAAATGGATGGAAATTGGTTCTGGTGGGGTACACAAGCTACCAATCACAGCCCACAACTGTACATCGATTTTTATAGATTGACCGTAGACTATATGAGAAATAAATCAAATTTGATTTTATTCGGTTGGACTCCTAATGAGAAAATAAATAGCAGTTACTATCCAGGTGATGACTATGTAGACCTTGTAGGCATTGATGCATATAGCCAGAATGTGACAAAACTAAAAAACAACCTTATTGATTTAACCAAATTCGCAACTACCCACAATAAAGTAGCCATCTTATCTGAAACTGGAAAAGGAAATTATGTAAACGACGCTCCAACATTCTGGACATCAACTATTTTAAAAGCGATTCAAGACGGTGGAAGCGACATTAGAATAGCTTGGGCTCTAGCATGGTTTAATGCACCTTGGGATTCTAATCAAAGTAATTTATTTATTCCAAATAGTAGTTCATCAACAGAGGTGAAAGATGACTTTAAGAAGTTTTACAATAGCGAAACAACTTTATTTCAGAATGAAGTAAAAGCGCTAAAAGTTTACAATTAAACGGAAGCAATTTCCTATTTGCAAACTAAAATTAAAAGCTCCTATTACATAAAAAATGATTATATAGATTACCAAGAAATATTTTTTAAAAGACCTCATTTTTAAGTATTCTAATATACAAAACATTGCTTGCCATCGCTAAAACCAAATAAATGCAAACCATAAAAATAAAAAGACTATTTCTCGTTTTTTCCTTTGGGATAACCATCTTCAGTTATGCTCAGAAAAGTGCTTCTACCCCATTGCTCGTAGATAAAAAAGCTACTCCTGAGACGCAAAAGTTATACAAAAACTTACAAGCCTTGACACAAAAAGGTATTCTTTTTGGACACCAAGATGACCTAGCCTATGGCGTGAAATGGAGATACGAAGAAGGTCGTAGCGATGTAAAAGATGTAACAAATGATTATCCAGCAGTATATGGATGGGATTTGGCAGGACTCGAAAAAAAATCTGATAAGAATATAGACGGAGTTCCTTTCGACAAAATGAAACAATACATTATTGAAGGTCATTCTCGTGGAGGTGTTATAACCGTAAGTTGGCATTGTGACAATCCATTGACAGGAGGTCCTGTATCGGATACCACTCCAAATTCATTAGCAGCTGCATTACCAAATGGTACAAGTCATGAAAAATACAAATCTTGGCTAAATGAAATTGCAACATTTTTTAGTGCTCTAAAAGACAAAAACGGGAAACCAATTCCTGTTTTATTTCGCCCTTTTCATGAACTAAACGGAAGCTGGTTTTGGTGGGGGAAAAACAACGCAACTTCTGAAGATTTGATTGCACTATGGCGATTTACTTTTGACTATTTACAAAGCAAAGGCGTTCATAATTTAATTTACCTATATAACACTGATAGGTTTAAAACTAGAGAAGAATACTTAGCATCGTATCCAGGAGCTGATTATGTAGACATGTTGACTTTCGACACCTACCATAGTTATCCTCCAACTGCTGAGGCATTTATAGAGAATTGTCAACGGCAACTCAAAATTGTAAGTACCCTTGCAAAGGAACAGAATAAAATCATGGCTTTTGCTGAAACGGGATTCGAGGCAATTCCTTATGATAAATGGTGGACCGACACTTTGATGAAAGCTATTGGTGACTATAAAATTTCTTATGTCCTATTATGGAGAAACCAAGGTTGGCAGGAAAAAGAACAAAAGATGCATTACTACACCCCTTTTAAAGGACATCCAAGCGAAAAAGATTTTGTTGACTTTTACAATTTGAAACAAACTTTATTTGGACGTGATGCTGCAAAGGCTAAACTTTACAAATAACAAAAAATAACAATTAAGTTTTATTTACAAATGCACGAAAAAATAAGTTTAAAAGAAAAAATAGGTTACGGACTTGGCGATGCTGCCTCTTCTATGTTTTGGAAAATATTCAGCATGTACCTATTGTTTTTCTATACGGATGTGTTTGGTCTAGCACCGGCAGTAGTAGGAACCATGTTTTTAATCACTAGAATTTGGGATTCTTGCTTTGACCCCATCGTAGGAATTCTTGCAGATAGAACAACATCAAAATGGGGAAAATTCAGACCCTATTTATTATGGACGGCCATACCCTTTGCTATAATTGGAGTACTAACTTTTTACACACCAGATTTTGACGAAAAAGGCAAAATCATTTACGCTTACGTAACCTACTCTTTAATGATGATGGTGTATTCTGTAATCAATGTGCCTTATGCCTCTTTACTTGGCGTTTTATCCTCTGATAGAAAAGAAAGAACTACCCTTTCTTCGTACCGAATGGTATTTGCCTTTGGCGGAAGCTTACTGGCGCTTTGGCTCATTGAACCTTTAGTTAATTATTTTGGTGGAAACCTGAATTCAAAATCGGGTTGGTTGATAACAATTGCTGTTTTTGGAGTAATTACGACCATTTTCTTCTGGGCCTGCTTTTTTTGGACCAAAGAAAGAGTACAACCCATCTCTGACGAAAAATCGAACCTGAAAGAAGACTTGAACGATTTACTGAAAAATCGTCCATGGTGGATTCTGCTTGGTGCGGGTATTGGCGCCTTAATCTTCAATTCGATTAGAGACGGAGCTGCGGTTTACTATTTCAAATACTATGTAAGTAGCACCATTAATTTTGATTTTACGCTTTTTGGCACCGATTTTCATATGACGCCTACTTCGATATACTTGGTTTTAGGCCAAGCTGCCAATATCATTGGAGTAATCATTGCTACCCCAATTGCCAATAGATTGGGTAAGAAAAACACCTTTTTAGGGGCAATGTTTCTAGCAGCCATCTTTAGTTTGATTTTTTACCTTTTCAAAAACAATGAAATCTATTGGATATTAAGTTTTCAAGTATTAATAAGCATTTGCGCAGGCTGTATCTTCCCTTTAATTTGGTCGATGTATGCTGATAGTGCTGATTATTCTGAATGGAAACAAGGCCGAAGAGCAACTGGATTAGTCTTTTCTGCTTCTTCTATGTCGCAAAAATTTGGCTGGACAATTGGAGGCGCAGGAACTGGATGGTTGTTAGGTTATTATGGCTTTCAAGCGAATGTAGCACAAACCGCCGATACTCAAAACGGCATCCAACTTATGCTAAGTGTACTACCAGCAATAGCTGCAGCAATATCCGTCATTTTCATTTTCTTTTATCCTCTTAACGAAGAAAAATTACAAATTATAGAAGACGAACTCAACAATAAAAGAGAACAATAAAATAAATTTTGAACTAGCATTTTATAGCATGATTACATCTGAAAACAACATAGTAGCCTATCGATTAGAGAACTTGAAAAAAGAATTTCAAGCGCTAATTGAGAAAAAAAACGAACCAGTAAATACCCCTGGAAACGGAATATACACCCGTTATAAAAACCCAATAATAACAGCCGCTCATACACCCCTTGAATGGCGTTATGACTTTGACCCAAACACCAATCCATTACTTTTGGAACGCATTGGCATTAATGCTACATTCAATGCTGGCGCCATAAAATGGAACAACAAATACATCACTGTGGTGCGTGTTGAAGGTGTAGACAGAAAATCTTTTTTTGCTATCGCCGAAAGCCCAAATGGAGTGGATAATTTTAAGTTTTGGGACAAGCCTTGTGTGATTCCTCAAACCGAAGAACCAGATACCAACGTATACGATATGCGTTTAATTGCACACGAAGACGGCTGGATTTATGGCATCTTTTGTACCGAACGCAAAGACCCTAAAGCCCCTGCAGGCGACACTAGTATGGCTATTGCTAATGCTGGAATTGTTCGTACCAAAGATTTAGTGAATTGGGAACGACTGCCGGACTTAATCTCTAAAACTGGACAACAACGTAATGTAGTTTTACACCCTGAATTTGTTGATGGAAAATATGCTTTATACACTCGTCCTCAAGATGGCTTCATAGATGTTGGTAACGGAGGTGGTATCGGTTTGGGTTATGTAGAAGAAATGACCAATCCAGTAGTAAAAGAAGAACAAATCATTTACGGAAAACAATACCACACCGTTTATGAGCTAAAAAACGGTTTAGGCCCCGCTCCTATCAAAACTGAAAAAGGATGGTTGCATTTGGCACATGGTGTTCGTAATACGGCTGCTGGCCTTCGTTACACTCTTTATATGTTCATGACCGATTTGAATGATATTTCGAAAGTAACACACTATCCCGCAGGACATTTTATGGCTCCAGAAGGTGCAGAAAGAGTGGGCGATGTATCGAATGTATTGTTCTCAAACGGTTGGATTGCTGATGAAGATGGAACTGTTTATATCTATTACGCTTCATCGGATACGCGCATGCATGTAGCTGTTTCAAGTATTGAGCAATTAGTTGACTATGTTACCAACACACCAGAAGACACGTTTACTTCTGCAGGTTCCGTGCAAACCATCATCAAACAAGTAGAGAAAAATAAATCAATCTAGAACAGTGACAACCGAATTAAAAAATCTAAAAATAGAGTTACGATTAGAACTCCAAAATATTCTCGAGTATTGGATGACCCATACAATCGATAACAAAAACGGAGGGTTTATCGGTCAAATTGATTTTGAAAACAATAGAAATGACGATGCTGATAAAGGAGCTGTCCTAAATGCCCGAATTCTTTGGGCATTTTCGGCGGCTTATCATTTATCTAAAAACGAAGACCATAAAAACACCGCTACAAGAGCTTTTGAATACATCAAGAACTACTTTCTTGACCCTGAATATGGTGGAATATTTTGGAGCCTGAATTTTGATGGTACTCCAAAAGATACCAAAAATCAAATTTATGCCTTAGGTTTTGTAATCTACGGAATGGCTGAATACTACTCGATTTCGAATAATGAAGAAGCATTAGCCATTGCCATTCAGCTTTATAAAAAAATAGAAACCTATAGCTTTGACCCAATAAACAAAGGTTATTTAGAAGCCTTTACTCGTGACTGGCAATTAATTGATGACCTGCGCTTGAGCGACAAAGATGCCAACGAAAAGAAAACGATGAACACGCATTTACACATCGTAGAAGGGTACGCCAATTTGTATAAAGTTTGGAAAGACGAAACGCTTCGCCAAACGATAATCGAACTTTTAACCACCATCGAAATTCATTTCATCAATACTGAAAATGGTCATTTGCGTTTGTTTTTTGATGAAAACTGGATAGAAAAACCGGATGTCTTTTCTTATGGTCACGATATTGAAGCTGCTTGGTTATTGCTACAATGCGCCGAAATAACTGGTGATACTACTTTGATTGCTAACTATAAAAAACATGCAATACAAATCGCCGAAGTGACCAAAGAGGGCATCGATACTGACGGAGGGCTATGGTACGAATACAATCCTAAAACACAAAAATTAATAGCCGAAAAACATTCATGGCCACAAGCCGAATTGATGATTGGCTATTACAATGCATGGCAACTTTCTGGAAAACAAGAATACTCAGACATCGTTTTAAAAAATTGGTCTTTTATCAAAAAACATATCATTGACCATCAAAATGGAGAATGGTTTTGGGGCGTAAATAGCGATTATTCTACTATGCAGAAGGACAAAGCGGGTTTCTGGAAATGTCCTTACCACAACAGCCGCGCTTGTATAGAACTCATTCACAGAATCTAAATTTCTTTGTAATTATGACTAGAAAAAAATACCCCAAAAAGAGTCTCAGTCTCTTTTTGGGGTATTGCTTTTTAGTACTACCTCAAAACCATCTCAATAGCCTTCAATTCATCAGCTGAAAAAGACAGCGAATTCAGACTATCGAGATTATTATTCAATTGCCCCACAGAACTCGCTCCAATCAACACCGAAGTAATCCTGCTGTCTTTGAGCAACCAAGCCAAAGCCATTTGTGCCAAGGATTGATTTCGCTCTTTTGCTATTTCGTTCAATCGAATGATTTTCTGGATACGTTCCTCCGAAACTTCTGTTTCTTGTAAATGTCCATTGGGATTGTGAGCACGGGAATTCTCTGGAATACCTTTCAAATATTTATCTGTCAAAAGACCTTGTGCCAAAGGCGAAAAAGCAATACAACCCACACCCTTTTCTTCGAGAACGTTTAGCAATCCTTCTTCGGGAGTTCTTACAAACATCGAATATTTTGCTTGATGAATCAAACAAGGAGTGCCTAATCGCTTCAAAATTTCTGTAGCCTCTCTGGTTTGTTCTGGATTGTAATTTGAAATGCCAGCATACAAAGCTTTCCCACTTCGAACAGCAAAATCCAACGCCATCATCGTTTCTTCTAAAGGAGTTTCTGGATCAAAACGATGCGAATAAAAAATATCCACATAGTCCACATTCATTCGCTTCAAACTCTGATCCAAACTCGATAACAGGTATTTTCGTGATCCCCAATCGCCATAAGGACCTTCCCACATAGTGTAGCCCGCTTTGGTAGAAATTACAATTTGATCTCTTAGATTTCCTTGAAAATTATTCTTTAGTATCTGACCAAAATTCGTCTCTGCCGAACCTGGAACCGGCCCGTAATTGTTGGCCAAATCAAAATGAGTTATCCCTCGATCAAAAGCAGTTTTGGCGATACTTTCAGCATTTTCAAAAGAATCCACCGAACCGAAGTTGTGCCATAGTCCCAAAGAAATTTGCGGTAATAACAAACCACTTTTTCCACATCTATTGTATTGCATAATCCTGATTTAAATTGAATTAAATATAAAACACGAATTTCACGAATTTACACTAATTAATTGATGCAAACTCGTGAAATTCGTGTTTGTTTATGAATTACTCCAACTCAAATCGGCCTTCCAAACCTTTATCTGAGCTTCCGCCAACCATCAGTTTAAAAGTTCCCGCTTCTACCAAGTACTTCCCTGCATTGTCATAGAATCCTAACTCCTTCTCAGTCAAAGTAAAGGTTACGGTTTTGGTTTCTCCTTTTTTCAAAGCAATCAACTCAAAGCCTTTTAGTTCTTTTACAGGTCTGGCCAAACTTGCAACCACGTCTTGGATATACAATTGCGCAACCTCTTTACCATCATAATTACCAGAGTTGGTAATATCCACCGAAACCACAACTGGCTCTCCTTTTGCGAAAGAAGCTTTGTTGATTTTTAAATTTTTATAATCGAAAGTTGTGTAACTCAATCCAAAACCAAAAGGAAACAAAGGCGTTTTCTCTACATCAGTATAATGCGACCAGAATACATTTTTGTCGCTATTTACAGGTCTTCCAGTGTTGTAATTGTTATAATAAATCGGCACTTGCCCTACATTTCTAGGAAAAGACATTGGCAATTTACCACTCGGATTATAATCACCATACAACACCTGAGCCACCGCATTACCGGTCTGTGTACCCAAATGCCAAGCCTCAACAATCGCAGGAACATGTTCCGCTGCCCAAGGCAAAGCCAAAGGTCGACCGTTGTTTAAAACCAGAACAATATTTGGATTCACTTTATACACTTCTTCTAATAATTCTTGTTGAACACCTGGTAAATCTAGATTCGTTCTACTACGTCCTTCTCCTGATTGAAAACCGTGCTCACCCAAAACCATCACTACAACATCTGCGTTTGCAGCTACTTTTTTGGCTGCTTCAAATCCGCTTTTATCGGTGGTATTAAACACCAGTTCGTCAATAAAGGTAGTTTTACCCACCGTCAAATCGGCACCTTTTTCAAACGTCAGTACGTTGCCTTTGTACTGTTGCATTCCTTCCAAAACAGAAACCGCTGTATTATCATCCGAAGCAATTCGCCAGCTTCCCAACGGACTGTTTTTATCATTAGCCAAAGCCCCAATCAAGGCTATTTTTTGACCCGATTTTTTTAGCGGAAGTATCCCCTTTTCGTTTTTCAACAATACAATCGACTTCTTTGCCATATCCAGCACTGCCTCATTATTGGCTTTACTACCCAAGGTCGCTTTCTCACGCTTTTCATCGCAATATTTATAAGGATCATCAAACAAGCCCAATTCAAACTTCACGCGCAAAATTCTGCGAACGGCATCGTCTACCAAGGCTTCTTTCACTTTTCCTTCTTTGACCAACTTCACTAATTCGACCACATACAAATGCGATTCCATATCCATATCTGAACCTGCATTCACTGCTTTTGCAGTCGCTTCTGCTCCATCTTTGGCAAAACCGTGCGGAATCATTTCCCGAACCGAAGCCCAATCTGACACCACAAAACCGTCAAATTTCCATTGTCCTTTTAAAATATCCCTTTGCAAAAAAGCATTGCCTGTAGCAGGAACGCCATTCAAAATATTAAACGAATTCATCAACGTACGCACATCTGCATCTGTCGCCGCTTTAAACGGAGGCAAAACGGTATTGTATAATTTAGAATCGCTAATGTCTACCGTATTGTAATCCCTTCCCGATTCGGCAAAACCGTAGGCCGCAAAATGTTTTGCACAAGCCGCTATCGTATTCACTTTCATTAAATCGGCTTTGGTGTCGCCTTGAAAACCAGTAACTCTAGCTTTGGCAATTTTACTTCCCAAATAAGGATCTTCTCCCGCACCTTCCATCACTCGTCCCCAACGCGCATCATTCGAAATATCTACATTTGGCCCAAATGTCCAGTTGATCCCCACCGCCGATGCTTCGTCTGCTGCCACTTGAGCCGATTTTTTAATCGCTTCCAAATCCCAGCTCGCAGCCTCAGCCAACGGAATTGGGCTCAAGGTTTTGTATCCATGAATCACATCAAAACCTATAATCAGAGGAATCCCCAATCGGGTTTCTTCGACTGCTATTTTTTGCACCGCTTTTACTTCCTTTACACCACGAACTGTAAGCATTGAGCCCACCCATCCTTTGCGTAAATGTTCGTATTTCTTTGCTGCATCGCCTCCTTTTGGCGCTGGTCCCGTTACTTCCCAAAAGCCATTGTATTGGTTCATTTGTCCCACTTTTTCCTCCAACGTCATTTGTTGCATCAACAAATCAATTCGTTCTTCAATTGGTTTTGTTTGATCTAAATGTGGTATTTTTTGTGCATTCATACTTCCAGTTATCATCAGGGCAAAAATCCCTGCCGTTACTACTATTTTATTCTTCATACTATGTTTTTTATTTTTTGGGCGTGCCCCGCTAGACACTTCGACAAGCTCAGTAGGCGGGTCGGGCTATCCGTTACAAGTCCTCGCTCCGAGAAAATCGGAGCTGTGGGCTTTTCACTCCTATCCCTCACGCGAAATCCCATCAATCAATGCGTTTTTTGGTAATTCTGAGAAACGAAGAATCACATTTTATGAACAGCTTGTATCATTCATGTTATGGGATTTCTCCTCCTTCGAAAAGACAAATTAATGCTATGTACTTTACTCACTTATAAAAGTCGAAGCCGGTAAATTCGCTTGATTAAAAAGTGTGGATTGATCCGTATTTTTCCAAGCATAGCGCACTTTAGTGGGCGACTTTACTTTATCCGATTGTACGATGACCGAATTATTTTTAATCACAGCTGTTGCTTTATAAAACACATTGTCAGCACCCGCAACTTCAAACAAATCGGCTTTCTTATCCTTAAAGTACAAGCCTTCGGCATAGTCAAAAGTGACTAGCACTTTACTTTTTTCCATTTTTATGGCTTTAAACAAAGGACCATTCACCAACTTTTTGTTGGTTTTATAGGTATTCGCCAAAGCCAAATTCCCCAATCGAATCCCCACCGATTTTTTATCCTTTGGATGAATATCATCAATAGGCGAAATATCGCTAGTAACCACCAATCCTGTGTTGGGAACTTGTTGGGCTACTTTTCGCTGGGCATCGCGAATCACGGCACCACCAAAATGATCTTCTCCATACTTATAAGGAGCAATTTGAACCAGATAAAACGGAAAGTCATACTGCCACAATTGTCTCCACGAAGTAATCAAAGCCGTGAGGGTTTTATCATAAACTGTAGAACCCACATTGCTTTCTCCTTGGTACCATAAGGCCCCAGCAATTTTGAATTCAGTCAACGGATAAATCATAGCATTAAAGGCGCGTCCCGGCTGATGGGGACCGTAACTTTCTTCTTTTCTAGTTTTGGCAGCTTCCAACAAAACAGCATCCTTTTGAATCACTTCTTCGGGCATCCAAATCTCTGCTGGCGTTCCTCCCCAATTGGATGAAATCAAACCAATCGGTACATTTTTTAATTCTTCTTGTAAACGCTGCCCAAAAAAATAGCCCACAGCGCTAAAGTATTTCATCGTCTCTGATGTACAGGTGGTCCAAGTTCCAGATACATTATTTTGCGTTGTGGACGCTGTTAATTTGGGGATTGAAAAGAATCTTATCGTGGTATTTGTAGCATTCTTTACTGCTTCATCGCCATTGGTAATTCCCCATCCGGCATTCATTTCCATATTCGATTGCCCGGAACAAATCCAAACTTCTCCAATCAAAATATTTTTAAGAACAAGCTCGTTGTACCCTTTTATGGTAATTGTATAAGGCCCTCCTTCTTTAGGTGTTGGAATCTTA
Source organism: Flavobacterium sp. RSSB_23 (assembly GCF_051547145.1). Taxonomy (NCBI): domain Bacteria; kingdom Pseudomonadati; phylum Bacteroidota; class Flavobacteriia; order Flavobacteriales; family Flavobacteriaceae; genus Flavobacterium; species Flavobacterium sp. RSSB_23. Next base: position 190,810 of record NZ_JBPTTO010000004.1, read on the forward strand.
ATCTCCCATTGAGCTTGATTGCTAGCTTTAATTTTGTAAGTTTCATTGCTCCAACTCGGAGTAATCACTACTTCTTCTTGCGGATTTGCCCAACCCCAAAATGTCACATCTGCATTGCGTTGCAACACCATATTATCCGAAAAAATATTCGGAAGCGTAACATTGGCGAAGGCCAAACCAACTTGGAAGAAAACGACTAGGGCAAAAAGTCTATTTTTCATATAGTATTTTTTTAAAATAAGGCAATAATTGATCCGCCATCACTTTATCATCATTAGTATCGGGATGATAGCCACAACCTTTCGGAGACATCGGCTGGAACTCGAACAAGGCTATCGGTTTATGACCTTTGTCCGTTTCAAAAGCTTGGATTACTTTTTTCAAGCATTTCACCAAAGTCACATTACGATCTCCCGAAACCATAGGGCTAGTCAACAAAACAATTCGGGTATTTGGTGAATGTTTGTATACCGTTTTGATAAAATCAATATAATTCGCTACGTATTTTTCTTCATTAAAAGGCAATCTAGGCTTTTTTCCATCACCATCCGAAAGGTCATTAGTACCCAAACAAATACTCACCAAATCCGGCTGAAATGCAAAATCATACGATTTGGATTGGTCTTTGTTCAAATGTAAATTTTCGTAAACATCAGGCATAATGGCTTCTTCCAAATGCTCGTCATTCCAGTTGCGATACATTCCAATTCCAGAAACAGAACTCAACAAATAATCTGCATCCAAACGTCTAGAAAGCACTGGTCCGTAGGCCAAATAACCGTTATGTTGATCGTACCATTCGCCCGACCCACAAGGAATCGGATTGGAATCATTGCCCATTCCACAAGTAATCGAATCACCTATGAACTCGATTTTCTTTTTCTTTTTGATTTTTGTTTTCGAAGGAATCACTTGGGCTGTCGTGCCTGCAAATAGGACACTGCCATTGGCCGCTTCAGTTGCTTTATACACCTCTAATCGGTGTGTTTTTTTAGCAGAAGTAACTTGTATTGGAAACGATTGAGCACTTCCTTTTTCTATTCTCAAACGACCCAAATACTGACCATCTAATACCAAAGAAACATAATTATGATGTTCAAAACCATCCACACTTTGAAGCGAAATAGCACAAGTCGAACCTGTAAACTCAAAAGCCACCAAAGCAGCTGAACCAATAAGAAGTACTTGATTATTCTCGAGTGGGTTTACTCGACCTGACAAAGTATAATAACTGGAGCTTTCCTGTTTTTGTTGGGCCGATACATTCATCGCTAACAACAAAACCAAAGCAAAACGTAACTTATTTAAAAACATTAATTTTGGAAATTTATTTAACATAAGCTACAAATTTAAAGGGATAGAGTAGTAAATTTAGATACTATTATTTCATTTTCTAATCAAATAATACCAAATGCAAATCTTCATCCCAATTGATACACTAAGCGTCTAACTTTTTTCACCCGAAAAGTAAACGCATAAAAAAACCACCCTTTTCAGAGTGGTTTGATTGCCTTTATAATCTGTTTTCTATTAGCTTTTCGCAGTAGCCGCAACTACAGTTCCTTTAATAGTCAATACTTTTGGAGTTGTTTCTGCATTAGAAGTTACCGTTACTGTTTTAGTAAAAGCTCCCATAGCTGCTGCATTGTAAGTAGCCGTAACCGTTCCTGATTTTCCTGGAGCGATTGGAGTTTTAGTATAATTAGTAGCTGTACAACCACAAGAACCTTGAACATTAGTCAAAATTACAGGAGTTTTTCCAGTGTTTTTGAATTCAAAAATAATAGGTTTTGGAGTACCTTGAGGGATAGAACCCACATCAATAGTTTCTGATTTCCAAACCAAAACACTAGCATAATTTGCTACTTTGGTTACCATTGTTTTAACTGGAGTAATAGCCGAGAAAGACATTAATCCAAAAGCTACTGCCAATAAAGAGATTTTTAACATTTTCATAATTTCTATATTTAATTGTTTAGTGTTCTAATTTTTACTTTTCAAATATAGTTACTCTTTTTGGGATTGCTGTTAAACAAATTCAAATGATTGTTAACGACTTGTTAATGCCTCAAAAACAACTTATTTTTACTTAATATTACATCCTAAAAAGACCCTTTCTTGAAAATCAATCGCCTCAATAGTATCATTGTCATTGGACTCATTGCCATCATCGGTATTTTATTGGCACAACTATTATGGACCAAAGAAGCTTTTCGAATTGAAGAAAAAAAATTCAGTCAAAAAGCGCATATTGCCTTATATGAAGTGGCTAAAAACTTGTACAAAGGCAACAATCAGGAAATTCCGGTGCAAAACCCAGTGCAAAAAATCTCTAATGATTATTACATCGTCAACGTAGAGAATGATTTTGATGCCTCGATTTTGGAATTTTACCTCAAATCCGTTTTCAAAAAGTTGGGCGTAACTACAGATTTTGAATATGCCATTTATAATTGTCAGAGTGACGAAATGGTTTATGGTAATTATGTTTCCCTTGACGAAAAAGACACTTCTAAGCACTCAATTCATTTTCCCAAACACAAAAACTTGGTCTATTATTTTGCCATTCGTTTTCCCAACGAAACGAGCTTTTTGTTCAGTTCCCTTAAGTTTTGGTTTGTGCTTTCATTGGTTTTAGTACTGATTCTTTTGATTTATGTGTATTCCATTTACACGCTTTTACAACAAAAAAAATATTCCGACTTGCAACGTGATTTCATCAACAATATGACCCACGAATTCAAAACACCTCTGTCGTCTATACTCATTGCTTCGAATTATTTAAGCAAACAAAAACCAATTACAGATGATGAAAAGTTGGAGAAATATGCCCAAATCATTGTGGAGCAAAGCAACAAACTCAACCAGCACATCGAGAAGATTTTGACGGTTGCCAAATCGGATGCTACCCCGTTACAACTCCAAAAAACTACTTTTGAGTTCCTTCCTATCATCAAAGAAATCATAGAAAACTGTCAACTCAAACATCCAATGGTGGTGTTTCATTTAGAGAATCAAAGTACCAAAACTCAGCTAAACGGGGATGTTTTTCATTTTTCAAACATCATTTATAATTTATTCGACAATGCGATAAAATATTGCGATAAAACACCCGAAATCACTCTTCGTTTTACCGATACCAAACAGCATTTACAAATAGACTGCATCGATAACGGAATTGGCATTGAGTCTAAAAAAATTCCTTTTATTTTTGATAAATTTTACCGAATTCCATCTAAAAAAAGCAATGAAATCAATGGTTTTGGACTGGGATTGTATTACGTAAAAAAAATATGCGACTTACATCATTGGAAAATAAGTGCCCAAAATAATGAGCCTTTTGGAACAACCATAACTTTAGTATTGCCGATAAAAAATGAATAATCCAAAAATTTTATATGTCGAAGATGATGCCACTTTGGCTTTTTTGACAAAAGACAATTTAGAACAAAATCAATACGATGTTTATCATTGTGAGGATGGCGTGGCTGCTTTAGAATGCTTTCATAAAATAGGTTTTGATATTTGCATTTTCGACATTATGCTGCCTAAAAAAGATGGTTTTGAATTAGCCGAAGCCATACGAAAAATCGATACTCATATTCCCATCATTTTCCTTTCGGCCAAAACGCTCAAAGAAGACCGCATCAAAGGACTGCGTTTGGGTGCCGATGATTATTTGGTAAAACCTTTTAGCATTGAAGAGTTATTGCTCAAAATTGAAATTTTCTTAAAGCGCTCTCAAAAAAAAGAAAAGCTCGAATCTGCTCCCTATCAAGTCGGGAAATACACTTTCGACACCAAAAACTACTTGCTTTGGAATGCTTCCGAAAAAATAAAATTAACCCAAAGAGAATCAGAATTGCTAAAATTATTTCTCGACAATAAAAATATAGTCCTAAAACGAGAAGAAATCTTAACAGCACTTTGGGGTGATGATGATTATTTTATGGGTCGCAGCTTGGATGTTTTTATCTCGAGATTGCGCAAAATTCTAGCCAATGAACCCGGAATTTCTATTGAAAACCTTCACGGGATTGGGTTTCGTTTTTTTAAAGAATAATTGATTTTTTAAGTAAATTATTCAGAAATTTGAGAATCAAACTATAAATGAAAATCAATGATTTTAATTTACAAAAGACGTCTCATTTTGTCATTAACAATTGGACTTTTGATTTTTTCAAAAACAATCTATGCCCAATCTACTAACTCAAATGAAATTTCGTCATTTACCAAACTTCAAAAAGGCCTTGCATTTATTGGTTTAACAGGCGGGGCAAATACTAGAACCAGTCAAAACGAAAATATATTAGTCACCAATATCATTGACCGACAAAAAGATGGGTTCAACATTCAAGCCAACGGGGGGTATTTTTTGAGTAAATCCTTTGCAGTTGGTGCTGCCGTGAAGTACGATTGGGCGAAACTGAATCAAATTTTAGAAAACTCAGAAGGCACAAAAACTTATGTAAATGAAGTAAAAAGTAGTCTTGGAGGAGGTTTTTTCATAAAAAATTACATTCCAATTACTCCAAACGGACGATTCAATCTTTTTAATGTTGTAAGTCTAGGTATGAATGTAGAGAATAAAGTTTCTGAACAAACTACAAATGATATACTAACAAGATATTATACCGTAAATAAGAACTACAATCTGGGAATAAATCCTGGTATTCAGGTTTTTATAATTAAAGGTTTTGCCACGGAGGTAGGCGTTAATCTTGCGGGTTTTAACCATAACAACAGAACCACAACTGTGAATCAAGTAGAAAACACTAAAATTAAAAGTAGTGAGCTCGATTTAAAACTAAATATCCTGTCTTTAAACATAAGCTTTTATTATTTTTTTAAAACCTAATATATGAGAACAAAACTTTTATTCTTAACGATTGTTTGCATCGTTTTGTCCAACTGTGTCTCAGAGGATTATTTTGGAAAATCAAATCAAAAGAAGATATTGAGCTTTGTTTTGAACAACCAAGTTGGGAATACTATTATTGAGGAATCTTTAGGAACAATCAATGTAAACGTTGCAGCTAGCGCAAATATTAAACAACTAAAACCTCAAGAACTACAGCTTTCTACCTTCGCAACCGTTAGCCCAACTATCGAGGAGACAGTAGATTTTACCAACCCCGTAAAGTATACAGTAACAGCCGAAGATGGCTCAACCAAGACCTATACTGTAACCGTAAAACAAGAAGGAAGCGAACCTCAACTGGAAAACAGTACTTTTGATGATTGGTATATGACTCCCAAAAATTATTACGAACCTGGAAAAGATGCTAACTCTATTTGGGCTAGTGGAAATGCAGGCGTTACAACATTAGGAAATGCAAATGTTAGTCCTTTCACTATTAATGGAACCAATTTGGCAGCTAAGTTGGTTACCCAAGATATGGGAGGTTTAGCAGGATTAGTCAACCAACGAATGGCCGCAGGGTCAATGTTTACGGGCAAATTTGAATTGGATGTATCGAATCCAATAAATTCTGCAAAATTTGGAATCCCATTTGCCGCTAGACCTAAAAATTTCTCTGTGGATTATGCCTATAGCCCTGGAACACCTTATTTAGATAGAAAAGGACAAACTTTAACCACTAAAGATGCTTGCGATATTTATGTTTTATTAGAAAACAGAAGTGGAACAGAAGTCAAAAGAGTAGCTACAGGTTGGTTTCGTTCAGAGGAAAAAGTAATCGACGCTTTTAAAACCATCACCATAGCACTAACCTATGGCGAATTAAATAGCTCTTTCCCAGCCTATCAAAAACCTAAAAACGGTTTGTATGCGAATGCAAACGAAGCGGTCACTCACATTTCAGTAGTTTTCTCATCAAGCTTTAATGGTGACCAGTTAGAAGGAGGCACAAATAGTACCTTATTGGTCAACAATTTCAAATTGATATATTAATGAAAAATCCAAAGCTAGGGAAAAGTAGCTTTGGATTTTTTACTAATAAACGCTCACAATTGTAATCTTTCAAACAAAACATTACAACGGAATATTGCCGTGTTTTCTGTCTGGTCTGTTGACTGTTTTTCCTTCGAGCATACTGAAGGCTTTTAACAACTTTCGACGGGTATCTTCGGGAAGAATAACCTCATCTATAAATCCACGTTGTGCAGCAGTGTAAGGATTAGCGAATAATTCCGCATATTCCGCTTCTTTTTCTAATAACTTCGCTTCGTGGTCTTCGGCTTCGCTAATTTCTTTTTTGAAGATAATTTCAGAGGCTCCTTTGGCACCCATAACTGCAATTTCTGCCGTAGGCCAAGCAAAATTCATATCGGCACCAATGTGTTTTGAATTCATTACATCATAAGCACCTCCATAGGCTTTTCGTGTAATCACCGTCACTCTTGGCACGGTCGCCTCACTAAAAGCATATAATAATTTAGCACCGTGTACAATGATTCCGTTCCATTCTTGGTCGGTACCTGGCAAGAAACCTGGAACGTCTTCCAACACCAACAACGGAATATTGAAACTGTCGCAAAAACGAACAAATCTCGCAGCTTTGATAGAACTCTTCACATCCAAACAACCTGCTAAAAACATTGGATTGTTGGCTACAATTCCGATACTTCTTCCTCCCAAACGGGCAAAACCAACAATAATATTTTCGGCATACTCTTTATGAATTTCATAAAAAGAATCGGCATCAATAATTCCTCGAATCACTTCGTGCATATCATAGGGTTTGTTGGCACTGTCTGGAATAATCGTAGCCAATTCCATTCGAACTTCATCACCCAAAACGTAAGGTACTTTTGGTGTTGTTTCTTTATTATTTTGTGGCAAATAGCTCAAAAGATTTTTGATACTGTTCAACAAAGCCACTCCATTGGGAGCAGTTAAATGCGCCACTCCCGATTTGGAAGCGTGCGTTACGGCTCCACCTAAAGCTTCTGAAGTTACTTCTTCATTGGTTACCGTTTTCACGACATTGGGTCCTGTAACAAACATATAACTGTTGTTTTCTACCATCATAGTAAAATCGGTCATCGCTGGGGAATACACCGCACCACCCGCACAAGGTCCCATAATCGCAGAAATCTGAGGTATAACCCCAGAAGATTGTACGTTGCGATAAAAGATATCAGCGTAACCTCCCAGAGAACGGACACCTTCTTGAATTCGGGCACCTCCAGAATCGTTTAATCCAATCATTGGCGCACCCACTTTGAGCGCCATATCCATCACTTTGCAAATTTTCTCGGCGTGTGTTTCTGATAAAGAACCACCAAAAACAGTGAAATCTTGTGCAAAAACATACACCAATCTGCCATTAATAGTTCCGTAACCCGTAACTACACCATCACCGTAAATCAAGTCCTTCTCCATACCAAAATCGGTAGTTCTGTGGGTAACCAACATTCCAATTTCTTCAAAAGAACCTTCGTCCAACAAATACATCACACGCTCTCTTGCGGTTAGTTTCTTACCAGCGTGATGTTTATCAATTCGCGCTTGACCACCGCCCAATTGGGCTAGTGCTATTTTTTCGTTTAATACTTTTATTTTAGATTCCATACTTTTCTGTTGTTATTAAAATGTACCAAGCGCCTATTTAATTAGGCAATCGAAGCACTTTTTGGTCCTGTAAATACTGTTTCAACGCCAATTTTGCTGCAATCAATGCTTCTTTTTGGGTTTGCTCTTTTAAAATTTCAGGATTGTAATATTTTTTCACAAAATTGGTGTCAAAATCTCCAGAACGAAAGGCCTCGTGCTGCATTACAAAAGCACCAAATGGCAAGGTCGTTTGCACACCCACCACTTTATAATCCGCAATAGCTTGCTCCATACGCTGAATAGCCTCTTCACGAGTGGCTCCGTATGTTATTAATTTAGCCAACATCGGGTCATAATAAATAGGCACATCCATTCCTTGAGCATATCCGTTATCCACTCGGACACCTTCGCCTTCGGGCAATTGGTACACTTCTAGATTACCTACACTCGGTAAAAACCCATTCAAAGTATCTTCGGCATACACACGTAATTCTACAGCGTGACCGTGAATTTTCAAATCCTCTTGTTGCATTGTAAGCGCTTCGCCTCTCGCCACACGAATTTGCATTTCGACCAAATCGACTCCAGCAATAATTTCAGTAACAGGATGCTCTACTTGCAAACGCGTATTCATTTCTAAGAAATAAAAGTTCAGCTGTTCATCCACCAAAAACTCAACCGTACCTGCGCCTAAATAATCACAAGATTTGGCTACCAATACCGCGGCTTCTCCCATTTTTTTTCGAATTTCGGGAGTGATAACCGCAGAGGGTGCTTCCTCTACTACTTTTTGATGACGACGCTGAATACTACATTCTCTTTCAAACAAGTACAATACATTGCCGTGACTATCCGCCATCACTTGAATTTCGATATGTCTTGACGACGCCACATATTTTTCAATAAAAACCGCTCCATCTCCAAAAGCAGCCACTGCCTCACTAATAGCGCGGTTCATTTGCGCTTCAAAATCGGCTTCATTATCCACCACACGCATTCCTTTACCTCCACCTCCTGCAGAAGCTTTGATTAGAATAGGAAAACCAATTGCTTTTGCAGTACGCTTAGCCTCTTCTATATCGGTAATCGCGTGGTCCACTCCAGGAACCATTGGAATATCGTATTGTAGAACAGCTTCTTTGGCTGCCAATTTACTACCCATTATATGAATGGCTTTGGATTTTGGACCAATGAAGATGATGTTGTTTTTTTCGGCTTCTTCGGCAAATTCAGCATTTTCACTCAAGAAACCATAGCCTGGATGAATGGCATCAGCTTGTACCGCTTTGGCCACTTCAATAATTTTATTTCCTAACAAATAGGACTGATTGGATGGTGCTTCACCTATACAAACTGCTTCATCTGCAAAGGCTACGTGAGGTGCATTTCGGTCTACAGTAGAATACACCGCTACTGTTTTGATTCCCATTTTTCGAGCAGTTTTCATCACGCGAATCGCGATTTCTCCTCTATTGGCAACTAGTATTTTTTTCATTTTTTTTCTATTCAAATTCTACCAACAATTGTCCTTTATCTACAGCATCGCCAACAGCTACTGCAATCGATTTGATTACTCCATTTCGTGGCGATTGAAAACTGTTTTCCATTTTCATCGCTCCCAAAATGAGTAAATTATCGTTTTCTTGAACGGTTTGTCCCACACTCACATTGATTTCTAAAATTAAACCAGGCATAGGTGCTTTGATGGCATTTACTTTTTGGACCGTGCTAGTATCAAATCCCATTTCTTTAATCAAAAGGTCCAAAGCGTCAGCAATGGCGACAGTATACACTGAATTGTTCACTTCAATAGTGTATTCCTTCTTATGAAAATCAGCAGCTACAATCTGAGCTTGATACCGCTTGTTTTCACTTAAAATATGAAATTGATTGTCAGTTGTCGCAACCACATCTAGCGCATTGGCTGAGGCTGCATCGCATTCGAAATGAAAAGTATCATTTACTTTTAGTTGATAACTACTACTCATGTTTACGTTTTTAGTACTGGTAAATGTAATTAAAGAAAACGTTTTCGTAACACAGTTAAAGTAAGTTTTATACAAAAAATACTAAGTAGTAAACTGTTTTAAAAGAAATAATGAAAATTGGTTTTTCTAACGATAGATTTCGAAAGAAAAGTGTAAATAAATTACAAAATTAATAATCCAAAGGAGCGCAACGTTTGCATCGGTTTTGAGTACCAAAACAGCTCAAAATCGGATAAATGGTCTTCAAAATCAGCTTTAATTTCTTGAAAAGAATACACTTTGGATTGTGAAACCGCAATTTTGTCTAAAATAGCAACCAACCATTCGCCTTCGGCTTTATTGGTTTGAACAGCAAAACTTTCTTTTTTATCGTGAAAGGTCAATTTAGCGAGTTCCCAAGAATTGCCTTTTTTGGATTTTGTAAAATAGTCTACGGTCGGTTTTCCTCCCAACCAAACTACTTTGGCTGTAGGTTTTGTGGTGAAATTTTCTTCTTCTTGAAGTGCATTAAAAATAAAATCAGGGTGAATTTTGGTTTTTGGAATCTTAAAGTCAAACCATTCTTGCAGCTCAAAGTCGAAACAAATACCGTGCATAAAATTGAACAACGATTTCTTCAGTCCGAAACTAAACTTTTCGTGGTCAATGCCTGTTTTATCGGTATAATTAATGTCATTGATGGCAAAAATTCCCTTCTCTGAACCTTGTAATGGAAGGAGTTCTGGTGTAACCCCAAATTTTTCTGGATACAATCCCACGGGGCTGTGGGCAGTCATGGCAAACTGATGCCAAAATCCGGATTGCAACACTCCCGCTTCAAACAATTGACGCACCATTTCGAGACTGTCTATCGTTTCTTGAACCGTTTGGGTTGGGTAACCGTATATCAAATACGCATGCACCATAATACCCGATTCCGTAAAATTGCGAGTCACTTTGGCCACTTGCTCAACCGTTACTCCTTTATCAATTAATTGCAACAATCGGTCAGAAGCTACTTCCAAACCACCCGAAACCGCTATACAACCTGAAGCTTTGAGTAATCGACATAAATCGGTCGAAAAACTTTTCTCAAAACGGATATTCGTCCACCAAGTAACCGATAATTTTCGGCGTAAAATTTCGAGTGCTAAAGCTCGCATTAAAGCTGGTGGTGCTGCTTCGTCAACAAAATGAAAGCCATTCTGACCTGTTTGTGTCATCATTTCTTCCATTCGGTCGCACAACAAATTGGCAGCTATAGGTTCGTAGATTTTGATGTAATCCAAAGAAATGTCACAAAAAGTACATTTACCCCAATAACAGCCATGCGCCATCGTTAACTTGTTCCAACGCCCATCGCTCCACATTCGATGCATCGGATTTACCACTTCGATTACCGAAATGTATTTATCCAACAGCAAATCCGTATAATCTGGAGTACCAACTTGAGATTGTTTGTAATCAGGTCTTGAAGCATTGTTTTTATAAACGACTTTTCCTTCTTCTAGAATAAAAGTTCGTTTGAATTCTTTGGTATTTGGATTTTGAATATTAGAAATTAGTAATTCAACCGGAAGCTCCCCGTCGTCTAAAGTAATAAAATCGAAAAACTCAAACACTCGAGCGTCCGAAAGCGAACGCAATTCGGTATTGGGAAAACCACCTCCCATTGCAATTTTAATATTCGGATAGTGCTTTTTCACCCATTGAGCCGAACGAAAAGCGCTATACAAATTCCCAGGAAAAGGCACAGAAATCAGAAACAATTCAGGCTTTATTCTGGCTATTTTTTCTTCCAAAATAGATAGTAAAATACCATCAATATAGCTAGGTTCCTTTTGCAAAGCCTCGTACAGCTCGTCGAATGAATTGGCGCTTCGACCCAAACGCTCGGCATAGCGACTAAAACCAAAATTTTCATCGACACATTCCACTATAAAATCCGAAATATCTTCAAGGTACAAAGTTGCCAAATGTTTGGCTTTATCCTGTGTTCCCATTGTACCAAAAGCCCAATCCAACTCCTCCAATTGCGCAAAACGAGAGGCTTCGGGTAAATAGTCTTCTTGACAAATTTGCAAAGCCAAGGTTGGATTTTTGCCTTGCAAAAAAGCAATCACTGAATCTATGGTTTTGAGATATTCGTCCCAAAGTGCTACTATTCTTTTCGCATTATCAGACAAGTTGCTAGTTCCCCCTTTGGGGGTTAGGGGGCTCAATCCCTCTCTCGAAAATAATTTCAAAATCACCTCAATACCCAAATCCGCTTGCTCTGAGGGCACCTCAAGGGTATTCAAAAATCCTTTGATATACGCCGTCGCTGGATACGGGGTATTCAGTTGCGTAAACGGTGGCGTGATGAGGAAGAGTTTTGGTTTCAAAGCGGTATTGTTTTGATGCAAAAATAAGGGATAAAAATTGTTTTTTAGCTATAGCCTAACTCACATTATTAAAACAATATCAGCACAATTTATTAATATCACTTTTGCAAAACATAAATACAAAAAAGTAGTATTTTTAACATTAAAAAAAATAATTGTTATACATTTGCTTTAACAAAATTTTCATAATGAAATCCGCAATACTTCTCTTTTTCGTATTCTTTCTTCAATTTACAATTGTATTTTCACAAGATAAAAATTCAAATCCAAACACTACTCCATTAATTGAAGACAGCCATGGTCATCTGATTCAAGGGCTGGAAGAACAAAAAGCTTTTTTAAAAAATCGTGAATTAAAACGAAAAAAAGAATACCAAGACTTAAAAAAAACACATCAAACATCTAAATCAGCAATTACACAACAAGCTGTTGAAATGTGTACAAATGGAGGATTTGAACAAAATGAAACAGCTAATGGTAATAGTTTTATAAAAAATTTCCTTTACACCATAGGTGATCCACCTGGACCAACTCAATGCCGTTCAATTACAAATATTGCGGATACACCTATAAATAGCTACGACCCTAATTACACTGAGATTATGGCAACTGGTGTTTCAGCAAATTTAGTTGACCCTTATCTAGGAGACATTAAAGCATTTGATCAATACGCACTAAAGATAAACTATGAAAACTCCTCTACCTATGGCTCAATTGTACAAGGTAAACGATACAAAACAAACAATGAAAATTTTCTAAAATTTAATTATAAAGCAGTCCTTCAAAGTGTTTATGATAATAGCCATACTGACAATCAAGCCTTCGTAAAGGCAAGGATTTTAAACAAAAATGGCGCTGTTGTTAACGAATTTTGTTTAGTTGGAGATGAGAAAAATTGCATTTTTACAAAAGTCCCAAGCCAAGATTCCTCTTTCGTTACTTTGTATACAGCAAATTGGCAATCTGGTTATTTAGACATTTCAAGCATTCCTAATAACGAAGAATTTACTGTAGAATTTATGGCCTCAAGATGTGGCCTTGGCGGGCATTTTGGTTATATGTATGTTGATGATATCTGCTTATTACGGTCTGAAGAAAATTTGCAAGGATCTGTTGAATTAGCTCCACTGAATAAAGTATGTTCTACCCTACCTATATCTGTATGCGGTGATTACACACTTCCAAACTCTGGCGGAATCTCATCCACTGTAAAAAAAATAACATTAAATGTGTATGATAGCAATGCCATATCAATTTATAGCACTTCTACAACCTCTAGCATTGATACAACAAATAAAAAGTTTTGTTTCTTACTAAAAGCTTCAGATTTTCCAAATACAACAAATGCAAACTACAATGTTAGTGTACAAGTAGATTATGATATACAAGGGACAGCTTGCTCTGGAACGATATTTAATTCTGCCAAAGATCCAGATGCAAACCCAGGTTGGGATATTTCTTTTTTAAATTGTAATTCAAATTGTGACATAAGTGTAAAAACTGCAAAACTTACTCAATGTGATTCCAATCGTGATGGCAGTGAAAATTTTGATTTATCTAAGTTAAACTCTTTGATAGTAAACTCGACAGTTGGGTTAAGCTTTAGTTTTTTCAAAAATTACAATGATGCAGCAGCAAATATAAATGCAATTACAAACTTCACAAGTTATCCAACTTCGAGTACCTCAATTTTTGTAAGAGTAAATAAAAATGCTTCTTGCTTTAAAATTATTTCTGCTGATTTAGAAGTTAATAACCCCACAGCAAATATTACTGGAATTCTGAATGTTTGCTCTGGGAGTACAGTATTGAAAGCTTCTTCTGGATCTACATACTTATGGAATACAGGTGAAATCACACAAAACATAACTGTAACTTCCATTGGTGATTATTCTGTTACTGTTACGGATTCTTTTGGATGCAGTAGCACTGCTAGTGTAAAAATCGAACCAAGCCAAACAGCTCTTTTACCAACATTACAAGTCACTCAACCTTCGTGTTTATCAACAACTGGAAGTATTAAAGTAACCTCTACAGCAGCAGAATTCAGTTTTGATAATGGTACAACTTGGATTAAAAACGACACTATGAATAACTTATATCCTGGTGTTTATTTGGTAAAAATCAAAACAGTGAATGGTTGCATATCCTATTCTCAAAGCGTAACCATTTCTGCAGTTCCGACTTTATATCCAAATTATACTTCTAAAAACCCTCTGTTCTGTGGAGATTTTGGTAGTATAACAATTACTACTCCTTCTTCTTACTATAGTTTTGATGATGGTGCAACTTGGGTAAATTATGCAACAGCTTCAAACCTCTTACCTGGAAATTACAAAATTCGCATAAAAGACGCCCAAGGATGTGAATCTTCAGCGAACAATGTAGTACTTAGTAGTATATCACTTGAACTTCCAACTTATACTTACATCAAACCCGCTTGTAATGAAAAAGGGAACATAACTATCACTACAGTTTCAGATTTCTATACTTTTGACGGTGGTGCAACATGGGGAACAAATAATCAATTAAATGATGTTAGTCCAGGAAATTATTCTATCGGAATCAAAAATAAATTAGGTTGCACTTCAAACTATGATTACCTTTATTTATATGATTATCAATCTTCACCTATCGAAAACACAGTTTATCAGCCAGTTTGCGGAAGTGATGGAATCATTACCATTACAACGGTAGCTGACTCCTACAGTTTTGATGATGGTGCAACTTGGACAAAAAGTAATACTGCAAATTTACCTCCTGGAAACTACTTAATAAAAATAAAGAATAGTACAGGTTGCATAAGTAATTCACAATACGTTTATTTATACGAACCTTACTTAAACTCTCCATTTATTAGTGTCGAACAACCAACTTGTGGTGCAAATGGAAAAATCACTGTTAATTCATTATCTGATTTTTATAGCTTCGATAATGGCGTGACTTGGTCAACGCTCAATAGCAAATCATTACCGGCTGGCTACTACAGTGTAATTATAAAAAACAGTATTGGCTGTAAATCTATGGCGTATGGTGTTTACCTAAATAATCCATATATAGCAGATCCAACTTACACCGTTGTTCAACCTACTTGTACAACACCAGGAAGCATCATAATAAATAGTACTGCTGATTCCTACAGCTTTGACGGAGGTGTTACATGGGGAACCAATGCATCACTTACAAATTTAACATCTTATGGATATTATAACATCATCACAAAAAACAACATAGGGTGTACTTCAAACACTATTTACATAACTATTTATGATCCCAATCTTCCAGAACCTGACTATAATTATACCAATCCAAGTTGCGGAAATATTGGTAATATAGTATTTAATACTTCCGCAGATTATTATAGTATTGATTATGGTACAAATTGGAGTACAAATAATGTATTTACTAATTTAAGTGCTGGATATTATGGTCTAGTCATCAAAAAAGCAGACTGCTTATCCAAAATTGTATACATTTCATTGGAAGCAACAACTCTGGCCAAGCCGAAATACACAGTTGTACAGCCTCTTTGCGGAACAAAAGGATCGATTACATTTAATACAACTGCTGATTTTTACACTATCGATGGTTATAATTGGGTTACAAATCCAATCTTTATAAATTTAACATCACAATACTATCACCCTGCAATAAAAAACACACAAGGTTGTATATCCGCTTATAATGCAATATATATAGAGCCTTTTAATCTTCCTAGTCCCACTTACACGGTTACACAACCTACTTGCGGAAAGGGAGGTAGCATAACCTTTACAACAACTGCTTCTGAGTATAGTATTGATGGTGGAACAACATGGAGCACAAACCCGAAATTTGATAATCTTATACCAAAATCATACTCTCCAGTTATAAAAAACACATTGGGATGTACTTCAAATCCTTACAGTGTCCCTATCCAACTAAATCAATATTATTTACCCAATCCAGATTTTACAATAATTCAACCTACTTGCGGAAGTAATGGTAGTATTACTATTGCAACAGTAGCAGATTATTACAGTTTTGATGGAGGCACAACATGGACAACAAACCCTAAAATTACAGGACTAACATCTGGATATTATTATATAGCAATAAAAAACACAAATGGTTGTCAATCCAATAGTCTCTTTCTATATATTACCCCATATTTTCTTCCCAATCCAAACGTAAAAGTAATACAACCAAGTTGTGCTGACGGGGGAAGTATTACCATTACAACTCCAGCTGACAGCTATAGTTTTGATGGAGGTACAACATGGTCAAGCAATCCCGTTTTATTGAATCCAACCTCATCAGCTTATAATGTTGTTATTAAAAATACTACAGGTTGTATATCTCAGTCCCAATATTATTATATTAATAAATACTTCTTACCTTCACCAAATATAACGACTATACAACCAACATGTAGCTCTCCATTGGGAACAATTATTGTAAATACCTCAGCAGACCAAATTAGTTTTGATAACGGTATTACTTGGACAAAAGATCCTGTAAAAAAAAATGTAGCAAGTGGTCAGTATTATATAATTATAAAAAATAGTTCGGGTTGTCAATCCAATAGTAATTACGTCTATATTTACAATCCTCCTTATATTCCTCTCGGACCAACTGTAAAAATAACACAACCCTCGTCTTGTGGCGCAACTGATGGTAGCATTACTATAACTAATTCTGGTATTAGTTATAGTTTTAATGATGGTAACAGTTGGACCAACAACCCAACAAAAATAAATTTAGGAGCAGGTACCTATTTTATAAAAATTAAAGCCAATAATTATGATTGCGAATCAGCATCTACTGTAGTAAATTTAAGTTCTGGATCTACCATTGCAGCGCCTACTTACACATCTACTCCTCCAAATTGTAATACATCAAAAGGTTCGATTACAATTACAACAAATGCAGCAACATATAGTTATGATAATGGATTAACCTATGTATATTCGAATACGAAAACAGATCTTTCTCCTGGCACTTACTACATAAAAATTAAAGATCTAACAGGATGTATATCAGATGCTGCAAAAGTAATAATTCCACCCCTATCTCCTTTAGCTGCACCTACTTACAAAATCACTCAACCTGATTGTTTAAACTCTAAAGGTTCAATACTTATAGACACAGTAGCCGATTTGTATAGCTTTGATAACGGCCTAACATTTGAAACGTTAAATACAAAATCAAATCTCTCACCAGGTACTTATAGTTTAATGATAAAAAACAATTCAGGCTGCATATCACTCAGTACACCAGCTACAATAGACACTCCTCCAATAGTTCCAGTAGCACCTCAGGTTGTGATTACAAATCCCACAGATTGTAAATCATCTACAGGAAGTATTACTATTACTACTGCTGCAAATTCATATAGTTTTGATGATGGTAATACTTGGAAAACGAATAATACTGCTGTTCTATCACCAGGAAAATATTCAATTAGAGTTAAATTTAACAATAGCTGTGCTTCACTCGCCTACACCGCCACTATTAATAACCCACCTGACGCACCCTCAATCCCAACAATAAAAGTATCACAACCATCAAGTTGTAGTAATCCGTTTGGTTCTATATACGTTACTAGCTCAGCTTACCAATACAGTTTTAATAACGGAACTAACTATACAACTGATCCTAACTCAGGAAATTTATCACCTGGAAAATATGAAATTAAAACCAAAAACAATAGCGGTTGTGAGTCTCCTTCTTTGTTAGTAACAATTAATGCTCCTACAGATTATCCTAAAAACCCAGACTATGTGACTATTCAACCAGATTGTAATAATCCCAACGGAACTATAACAATTAATGAAAATGCTTCAGAATATAGTTTTGATAATGGTTTTACTTGGACAAAAAAAGCAACTCAAACAAATCTTAATCCAAAAACTTATTACTTAAAAGTAAAAAATCTAATAGGATGTATCTCTGAAGCTACCACAGTAACACTTATACCCTTTACTAATTTTACCATTAAACCATCAATTTCAACTTCTCCCCAAACCTTTTGCATCCAACAAAATGCAACTTTAAATTCGATTGCCATCACTGGGCAAAATGTAAAATGGTATGATGCTTTAACCAATGGAAATCTACTCGCTAGTAATACTTCTTTACAAAACGGCGTTACTTATTATGCATCACAAACTTTAAACGGGTGCGAAAGCGAGAGAACTGCTGTTTTAATTAATATTCAAAATACACCTACACCAATTACAAATACAAATCAAACCTTTTGTAGTAATCAAAATCCAACCATTGATACTATTCAAGTAACTGGAACCAACATAAAATGGTACGATGCATCTAATAATGGTTCTTCCATAGCAGCAACTACAAATCTTATTAATGGCACAACTTATTACGTTACTCAAACTATTAATAATTGCGAAAGCCCGCGATTAGGAATTACTGTTTCAATTGTAAATACCCCTCCAAATCCAATTGGAAATGCTAACCAGATATTTTGTAAAAATGAAAATGCAAAACTAAGCGATATTGCCATTTCAGGACAAAATATAAAATGGTATGATAGTACCACTTCGACAATTACTCTTGCTAATGACAAACTATTAGTAAATAATAGCACCTATTACGCTTCTCAAACCATAGGTTGTGAAAGCAGTAGAATTCCAATTCTGATTAGAATTCAGGATACACCATTACCATTAGGGCAAAACAATCAACAATTTTGTATCGATGATAATCCACTTCTTTCCGACTTAACCATTTCTGGAACTGCCATCAAGTGGTATGATGCTCAAGTAGGCGGAAACCTTTTATTAAACACGACTCCTCTCCTAAACGGAAAAACCTACTTTGCAACACAAACAATTAATGATTGTGAAAGTGAACGACTAGCGGTTACTTCAATTATACAAGACAGTACTCCACCAACAGCAGAAGCAATTCAATCCTTTTGTGTCCAAAAAAATGCAAAAATTAGTGATATATCGATTTTAGGACAAAATATAAATTGGTTCGATAGCCTCACGTCTTCGACAAGTTTATCCGAATCCACTTTACTAACTAACGGAACAACGTATTACGCCTCTCAAACTGTAAACAATTGCGAGAGTACCCGAATCCCTATTTTAATTACTATTCTCGATGCTACAAATAATGAATGTATCAATTTGGTAGATGAACTTCCATATCCAAAATTCTTTACACCAAATAATGATGGCTTCAACGATACTTGGACAATTGATTTTAACTATTTAGAACCTAATTCGTCCATTAGGATATTTGACCGCTATGGTAAACTGGTCAAAGAGTTAAGAAATAATGATTCTTGGGATGGAACATATCTTGGTCATGTACTTCCAGCTACGGATTATTGGTTCACGGTAACTCGAAAAAACGGTTCTGAATTTAAAAGCCACTTTAGCTTAAAACGATAAAAAAAAGGCTGTCCGAAAAACATGGACAGCCTTTTTTAATTTTAGAATTTATGCTCAGCTCTACTAATTGCTAGCAAAGCAAGTAAAGAAAGACAAGCAGCCCCCGTCAAATAATACCCTACATACGAAATATCATAATCCGTAGCCAGCCAAATGGCAATCATAGGAGCAAAAGCGGCACCAAATATTCCTGCTAAATTAAAGGTCAAGGAAGCTCCTGAATAGCGCACTTGTGTAGGAAACAACTCCGACAAAAAGGTGCCTAAAGGACCATAGGTGAATCCCATCAACGCCATTCCGATACAAACGAAAACAGTTACTATTACAGGACTTCCTGAACTGAGAAAAAATTGGAAGAAAAAACCAAAAACAGCTATGGCAATAGTAGCCCAAACCAGCATTTTGCGACGCCCAATAGCATCTGCAACCACTGCCGAAACAGGAATAAACAGCGCAAAAAAGAGCACGGAAAACAGCTGAATCAACAAAGCATCTCTTTTGGTGAAACCCAAATCAGAGGTCGCCCAACTTAACGTAAATACTGTCATTAAGTAAAAAACCAAAAAAGTAGTCACTGCCGCCAATGTTCCAAAAATCAATTGATTCTTGTAAGAGGCAAGTAAGGTTAAAAAAGGTATTTTTACTTCTTTCTCTACTTTTTTAGCCTGCTCAAAAGAAGGTGTTTCAGAAATTTTAGTCCGAATATAAAAACCTACCACTACCAAAAGTGAACTAGCGATAAAGGGAATTCGCCAACCATAATTCATAAAATCTTCATTGGTCATACTATCCGTTAAAAGCAAAAAAGTGCCTCCCGAAAGTAACAAACCTATAGGAGCGCCTAACTGTGGAAACATACCATACCAAGCTCTTTTGTTGGGTGGCGCATTTTCGATGGCTAGTAAAACAGCACCACCCCATTCTCCTCCAAGACCAACGCCTTGTCCAAAACGACACAGCATCAACAACAAAGGTGCGGCTATACCTATACTAGCATAACTTGGAAGAAAACCAATAGCAACAGTAGAAACACCCATCGTTAGTAATGCGGCTACCAAGGTAAATTTACGACCTATCTTATCCCCAAAATGTCCAAAAAAAGCCGAACCCAAAGGTCTTGATAAAAAAGCAATAGAAAACGTAGCTAGTGACTGCAACGTAGCCATAGTAGCATCTGTGCTCGGGAAAAAAAGTTGGGGAAACACCAATACCGCGGCATTGGCATAAATATAAAAATCAAAAAACTCAATGGTCGTTCCTATCAAACTGCCGAAAAGCACATGTTGCAATGAATTTTTTCCTTTAGAAGGAGTATTTTGGGTCATTTGTGGTGGTTTTAGTTAGTGGTTTAGAATTACAATAATAAGTTAAAATGCATTGCTATTCAAAAAGGGAAGCCATTTAATTCCGCTTTTTTTGGTAATTTAGCCCTAAATCTATTTTAATTATGCCATCCGACTGTATCAGCTTTCAAAATTCTGGGTATTTTTCCTCACTAATCAATGATTATTTAGACCAAAAACCAAACGTACAGCCATTGTACCATCGATTCCCAACTCTTGAAAACTTTGGTACTCAAATAGAAGAAAAGAAAGCCAACTTCGAAAACAATAAAAGAGCCGTTTTAGTTGCTGCTCTTGAAGCCCAATATACCAAAATCAATGCTTCAACGGCAACTTCAAACAACATCAACCTTTTAAATCATTCCAATACCTATACCGTAACCACTGGTCATCAACTGAATTTATTCAGCGGACCTTTGTATTTTCTATATAAAATCATTTCAACCATCAATCTGACTAAGGAATTACAACAAAAATATCCTGAACAAAATTTTGTTCCAATATATTGGATGGCTACCGAAGACCATGATTTTGAAGAAATCAATTACTTTACATTTAAAGGGAAAAAATTCTGTTGGAACAGAGAAAGTAATGGACCAGTAGGCCGATTATCTACAGAAGGTCTTGAAGATTTTTTAACCATTTTTTCGCTAGAATTAGGGAGCAGTACCAATGCTGAAACGTTAAAAACACTATTTCAAGAAGCTTATTTGAAGCATACCAATCTAGCAGACGCTACCAGATATTTAGCCAATGCTCTATTTGGCGACTACGGATTAGTCATTTTGGATGCTGATGATGCCAATCTAAAAAGACAATTTATTCCGTTCATTAAGGAAGAGGTAATTAAGCAAACGGCTTTTTCAAAAGTAAATGAAACTATCCATCAAATGGGTAACTATACCGTTCAAGTGAATCCGCGTGAAATCAATTTGTTTTATATAGAAGATGACTTGAGAGAGCGTATTATTTTTGAAGACGGATTGTACAAAATAAACAATACTAAAATTCAGTTTTCAGAACAAGAACTACTTGCTGAATTGGAACACCATCCTGAAAAATTTAGTCCCAATGTAGTGATGCGTCCTTTATATCAAGAAGTTATTCTACCCAATCTAGCCTATATTGGTGGTGGTGGAGAAATAGCGTATTGGTTAGAATTGAAATCATTTTTTGATGCAGTAAAGGTAACTTTCCCAATACTTATTGTACGTAACTCTGTAGTTTTAGCCACTGAAAAACAGCTAAAAAAAGCCGATGCCTTAGCCCTAAATTGGAGCGATTTATTCCAAAAACAAGCGCAATTAATCAACAACAAAACGAAACAATTATCGGAATTCTCAATAGATTTGAGCGATTTGAAACAGCAATTACAACAACAATTTCAAGCACTCAATGAACTCGCTTTCAAAACCGACCGTTCTTTTGAAGGTGCCGTAAAAGCGCAAGAAGTAAAACAAACTAAAGGACTAGAACAACTTGAAAAACGATTACTAAAAGCACAAAAACGAAAATTAGCCGATAGTTTGAGCCGAATCACGACACTTCAAAATGAACTTTTCCCCAACCAAAGTTTGCAAGAACGTCAAGCCAATTTTGCTGAATTCTATTTAGAAAATGGCGAGCAACTGATTCATAAACTAGTTGATGACATAAAACCTTTGTCTACCAATTTTACCATTATTACCTTTTAAAACCTACTTTTTTCATGAGCAAAGACCGACTAATTTCATTGGATGTATTTCGAGGATTAACTATTTTATTAATGACTGTTGTCAATAATCCTGGAAGTTGGTCCACGATTTATGCTCCCTTACGTCACGCAGAATGGCACGGCTGTACCCCAACCGATTTGGTATTTCCATTTTTTGTTTTCATTATGGGAACCGCCATTGTTTTTGCAATGCCTACTAAAACCTACGACAGCTCAACCTTCAACAAAATCTTTGTTCGTTCGTTGCGCATGATAAACCTTGGCTTGTTCTTTAACTTTTTCGGAAAAATTCAGTTTTTAGACCTTGAAGGAACACCATTAATGATTATTCGCCTACTTATAACAGCTATTGTTGGTTATGCTTTAATGGGGAATTTCAATCAAAAAACCAAAACCTATTTGGCCATTGGATGTTTTATTCTTTTTATGTTCCTTGCTTACAGCGGTATATCAGCTTATGAAAACGTCCGTCTTCCTGGGGTTTTACAGCGTATCGGGATTATATATTTCATCGCTTCTCTTTTATATTTAAAAACTACGCCCAAAATACAACTCATCGTTAGCAGTGTTTTACTACTGGGGTATTGGGCGCTAATGACATTAGTTCCTGCACCTGGCTTTGTAATTACCAATCTCGAAAAAGGAACCAATTTAGCTACTTGGGTGGACCAAATGTTGTTATCAAGACATGTTTGGGAAGCTACCAAAACTTGGGACCCAGAAGGTATTCTGAGTACAATTCCTGCCATAGTAACAGGTTTATTAGGCCTTCAAATTGGGCAATTACTCAATATGAATATATCCAAAAAATCAAAAGCACAAAAAATGCTTAGCATTGGAGCATCATTGCTGGTCTTGGGTTGGCTTTGGAGTTCTATATTCCCAATCAATAAAGCCTTATGGACCAGTTCGTATGTACTTTATACCGCTGGATTGGCCACGCTTATCTTGACGATTTTATACTATTGCATCGACCTACTCAATTTCAAAAAAGGAATCACGCTATTTTTGGTTTGGGGCGTTAATCCCATGATTGTTTTCTTTTTATCGCAAATCATTCCTCAAGCTTTGGTAATGATTTCGGTTCAAAATCCAAAAAACAACACTCCAATCGACTTTTGGACCTACAGTTATGAATTTGGAGTTTTGCCTCATTTCCAAAATCCAATGAATGCCTCACTAGCCTTTGCTTTGCTTTATGTAGGTTTTTGGAGTCTTTTATTGTGGTATTTCTACCAAAAGAAACTGTTTTTTAAAGTATAATCACACTATTTTATCGCATAATCAAAAATTTGACTTAAAAATGACAATTTCACAAATTGTATTTGCAAAAAAAGTCTATTTTTGCACCAAATTTTAAAAAACCAAAAAATGGCTACAAATAGAACTTTTACAATGATTAAGCCTGATGCTGTAGAAAACGGACACATCGGAAACATCTTAGCAATGATTACAAATGCAGGTTTCAAAATTGTTTCTTTGAAATTAACGCAATTGACTGTTGCTGACGCACAAGCATTTTACGCAGTACACTCAGCTAGACCTTTCTTTGGAGAATTAGTAGAATTCATGACTCGTGGTCCTATTGTTGCTGCCATTTTAGAAAAAGAAAATGCAGTGGAAGATTTCAGAACTTTAATTGGTGCGACTAATCCAGCTGAAGCTGCTGAAGGAACTATCCGTAAAGCTTACGCAACTTCTATCGGAGAAAATGCAGTTCACGGTTCTGATAGCGACGAAAATGCTGCTATCGAAGGTGCTTTCCACTTTGCTGGAAGAGAGCAATTCTAAATCAGTGTTCAGTAAACAGTTTTTAGTGGGCAGTAAAATGCACTAAAAATAGTTATCTCATAAAAAAATCCCATTTTGCTCTATACAAAATGGGATTTTTTATTACCTGAAAATTATAATTCAGTAAACGTTATTTAGTCGGTATACTAAACAGAACACTTTTACTTTATCTCAACACCACGTCTCTAACCACATCACGACGTAATTCTTCATTAATCATCGCAATTATTTTCGATTTCCCGTGGCTCAATTCTTCCCGTAAAACAGAAGAAGACAATTCAACATACAAAACGGATCCTTTCAAAATCACATTTTTGGTATAATGATTCACACCGTTCCCCATCAAATTTTTCCAAGCCTCACGTACATCAATCTGGTTAAGTCCTGTTTGCAGTTTATTAACTTCAATAATATGCTTCAAAACATCACCTACCGTATTCTGATCATTTAGTCGTTTTGCCATTGTCAATAATTTTTATCGGACCTGTTTTTTTATAGTGATACTCTTTTCGCTCTGCATTCCTCAAGACCAATTCCTTTGCATCAATCTTTACCAATTCCTCTGACCATTGCGCAAAATCAGTCTTGAAATCAAGAAAAATTTGATCATCTTTCTCTCGAATACGAATCGTTTCTACCAAATCATTCGCCTGAAACGTACCGTCCAATTGTGGCATTACTTTCTTTCTAAATCCAGTATCGCCTTTTATTTCAAAATAATCAAAACTATCATTGCTCGGGTATTCTTTATCGGCACCTTCTTCAAAAACCACTTTCTCAATCTCCCAATACCCATTCAACAAAGTCACCGATTCCTTCTCAACTTTAGGTTGACACCCTAAAAAAACCAAACAAAGGGTTACAAATACAACTATTTTTTTCATATTATATTAACTTATTTTTTTAGGAGCTATTTCCTGCTGTCCACTATATCTTGTCGTCCCGAACCCCGGGACCACAAGGATGCCGTTCCCATCAGGGCTAGAAAAACAGTGCACAACAACACGTCTGCTCTAATTACAAAGTACGCGTAAATCAAGTAAAGAAACAAAGAAAAACAGTTTGCATTCCACATTTTAAAAGAAAAAGGAAAGCAACTAAAAGAAAATTAAAAAGATGGAAAAACAATATATTAGTATAAATAGCAAAAAAAAAAACTGCTCTTAACAAATTTTACTTAGCACTAAACTTCTTGTAAATACCAATTAAAAAAAGAACCACGCCAGCTCCTAGAAAAAAGCCATACGCATAATCCATTTTGCCTCTAACAAAATTCGCCAAGACAAGACAAATCATACTGATGAAGTACAAATATAAAGGGCTCAAATTTTTCATATCAACCTATTTAAAGAAAGAATCTACAAACTCAAACTTATTAAAGACTTGTAAATCTTCAATGCCCTCACCTACTCCAATATATTTTACAGGAATCTGGAACTGATCCGAAATACCAATCACAACGCCACCTTTGGCTGTTCCGTCTAATTTCGTAACTGCAAGAGAAGTAACTTCGGTAGCAGCGGTAAATTGTTTGGCTTGTTCAAAAGCGTTTTGGCCTGTAGAGCCATCTAGTACCAAAAGTACATCATGAGGCGCATCAGCAACCACTTTTTGCATCACACGTTTCACTTTTGACAGCTCATTCATTAAATTGATTTTATTATGCAAACGTCCAGCGGTATCAATAATCACAATATCGGCATTTTGAGCCACTGCCGATTGCAAGGTATCAAAAGCTACAGAAGCTGGGTCACTTCCCATCTCCTGACGCACTATAGGCACTCCAACACGATCTGCCCAAATTTGTAACTGATCGATGGCTGCCGCACGGAAAGTATCCGCCGCTCCAAGAACTACATTGTATCCTGACTTTTTAAACTGATAAGCCAATTTACCAATAGTAGTGGTTTTACCCACTCCATTCACACCAACCACCATCAATACATACGGTTTAGTATTGATTGGAACTACAAATTCTGTAGCTTCACCATTATTGGTTTCAGATAACAAGCCAGCAATTTCTTCCTGAAGAATTGCATTTAACTCATCAACCCCTAAATATTTATCTGCTGCAACACGATTTTCAATACGTGTAATAATTTTCAAAGTAGTAGCAACTCCAACATCCGAAGCTACTAAAATCTCTTCTAAATTATCCAATACATCATCATCAACCTTTGACTTTCCAGCAACGGCTTTCGTTAATTTAGTAAAAAAGTTAACTTTCGTTTTTTCAAGACCTTTATCTAAAGTCTCTTTCTTTTCAGTAGAAAATATACGTTTAAAAAAACTCATGGGGTAGTTATTTATAAATACAATAAAAAGACAATCACTCACTTAGAGCGTAAATATAAAAAATAAAAAAGCTACTTCCGAATGAAAGTAGCTTATGTATAATGTGTGTATGAATTATTTCTTTTTCAAAAATTCATCAACAGCTTCAGGAGCCATAATTGATTCTACGAATGTATATGCACCAGTCTTAGGAGATTTCACCATTTTGATGGCTTTTGATAATCTCTTAGAAGCGGTTTGTAACGATGCTACGGTTTTCTTTGCCATGATTTAAATGTTTTTTATATTTTAATAAATTTCTAATTTTCAAAAACTAGAGGCTATTAAAATCTTTAATTATTTAATTTCTTTGTGAACAGTTACACGTTTCAAGATTGGATTAAATTTTTTAATCTCTAATCTATCTGGTGTATTTTTTTTGTTCTTTGTTGTTATATATCTTGAAGTTCCCGCAACACCAGTTGTTTTGTGCTCAGTACATTCTAAAATTACTTGGATTCTATTACCTTTCTTTGCCATCTTGCTATATATTTATTTAGGAAAAAGATTATTTTATAAATCCTTCAGATTGCGCTTTTTTCAAAACAGCTGCAATTCCATTTTTGTTAATTGTTTTTATCGTAGATGCTGCTACTCTAAGAGTAATCCATCTATCTTCTTCTGGAAGATAAAAACGCTTTTTCACTAAGTTTACAGAAAACTTTCTCTTAGTTTTATTCATAGCGTGAGAAACGTTATTTCCTACCATCGCTCTTTTACCTGTAAGGTCACAAACTCTTGACATTATGCTTATCTTTTATCGTTATTCAAAATCAGGGTGCAAAGAAAAGAAAAATAAACGGATGAAACAAAAAATAATTACACAATTTTTAAAATTTCTTTTTGCAACATTTCCAAACTCTTAGTAACCGCTCTATCTATTACTTTTTCTCGGGGTTGACCAAAATTAAAGCCCTCAACTATGACACCATTGGGTGTGGCCAAAGCAATAAAAACGCTACCAACACTAGCATCCGAATCCCCTTTTGATGGTCCAGCATTACCCGTTGTAGCAATTGCATAATCCGTTTCGAAGATTTTTTGACAATTTATTGCCATTTCTTTTGCTACTTCTGCACTAACAACACTATGCGCTTCTATAGTCGACAAAGAGACTTCTAACAACTTCGTTTTCATCTCGGTAGCATAAGCCACCACACTCCCTTTAAAATAATTTGACGCACCTGGGACACCTGCAATTAATTGTGCAATTTTCCCTCCTGTGCAACTTTCTGCCGTAGCTAAAGTCTTATTTTTTAAGGTTAATTGTTTTCCAACTACAAACTCTAGCGTTTCCTCTTCGTCAAAACCAACAATAATATCCCCAATTAGCGCACTCAAAGCGACTAATCGAATTTCTAATTCAGTTTCCAGTACTTGTTTGTCCTTTCCTTTTGCCGTTAACCGCAACCGAACCCTTCCTGGCGCAGGCAAATACGCTAATTTTATAAAATTTGGCAAATCATTCTCCCAATCTTCTATACGTTCCGCTACCAAACTTTCACCTTGACCATAAGTCAAAACGGTTTTATGAATAATAAAAGGTCGCTCATATTCTTCAACAAGCTTAGGCACCAATTGATAATCTACTAAATACTTCATTTCATAAGGAACTCCTGGCAAAGAAACAAAGAGCGTTTGTTCTTTTTTAATCCACATCCCCGGCGCAGTACCAACTTCATTATGCAAAACAGTACACTTTGAAGGCACCAAAGCCTGATCAATATTCATTTGCGAAGCTTTTCGTTGTAGCGCTTTCTCTATCAGCGCAATCACATGAGCTTCTACAGCATTATCTCGAACTAATTCATCATCAAAATAGTCACAAATGGTTTTCTTAGTGATGTCATCTTTTGTAGGCCCCAATCCTCCAGTTATAACTACAATATCAACATTGTTCTGCAAATAAAGAAAAGCATCTAATATAGCTTGTTTGTCATCACTAATAGACAACATTTCTTTTATCTCAATTCCTATTCGATCCAAAGCTTTGGCAATATAACCAGAATTGGTATCAACAATTTGACCAATAAGAATTTCGTCACCAATAGTAATTATGGCTGCTTTCATTTGATAGTAAATAAATTATGGATAGAGAAAAATTAAAAAAAAACTATAAATCAAAATCTTTCTTGATTTCCTTAACAGCTTCTTTTACACGCTTTTTTATACTTTTAAAAGTCTCAATAATATCTTTTTTTCTTCCCTCTACTTTTGTCCAAGCTTCTACTTGAAGTATTTCCTCGAAAGCAACATTCAAACCAATTAAATCTAAAGTAGGCTTGATTTTATGCGCAAAAGCATAGGCTTGTTTGTGGTCTTTATTATTAATTCCCTCTTTGATTTTTTTTAAATCTTCTGGAACTTCAGTAACAAATAAGATCAAAATTTGCTTCACAAATTCTGGATCATTATCGGAAAGTGCATACACTTTGGAGAGGTTGTATTTTAAAGCCATTATTTTACTTGTATTCTAAATAGTTGTTGTCCTTCTAAAAATCCTTCTAAAATATCATTTGGACGAACGGATGCTACTCCTGCTGGCGTACCAGTAAAAATAATGTCTCCAATTTTCAAAGTAAAAAACTGAGAAACGTAAGCAATCAACTCGTCAATCGCCCATAACATATGACTTGAACAGCCTTTTTGAACTGTTTGCCCGTTATTGGTCAACTCAAATGTAAGATTTTCTAATGAACTAAATTGCGTTTTGGGTAAAAATTCTCCAATCACCGCCGACCCATCAAAAGCCTTTGCTTTTTCCCAAGGCAACCCTTTTTGTTTTAGTTTTTCCTGTAAATCTCTTGCTGTAAAATCAATTCCAACACTAATTTCATCATAATATTTATGTGCAAACTTAGGTTCTATGTATTTTCCAACTTTACTAATTTTTACAATCAACTCAATTTCGTGATGAATATCTTCCGAAAATTCTGGAATCACAAATGGATGCTGCTTTAGCAAAATAGCCGAATCAGGTTTCATAAAAACCACCGGTTCCGTTGGTCGTTCGTTTTTCAACTCTTCTATATGGTTGGCATAATTTCTGCCGATACAGATTATTTTCATGTTCTTAGCGAATAGTAATTGGTGAATAGTAATTAGCAATTCACCAATTACTATTCACTAATCACTCTATTTAGTATTTAACTTTCTTAATTTAATGGCCGTAAGCACTTTTTTGGTATACAAAGGAAAATCAGCATTTTGAATCCAACTAAAATAACCTGGCTCAGCTTCTAACACCTTTTCAACCTTAACACCTTTGTGTTTGCCAAAGGTAAAAATCTCTTCGTTGTCTTTATCAAAAGCTATCATTCCAGCAAAATCGGCTATTTTTTTTCGAGTTGTGAACTCTGACAAAGCCTTCATATCATTCTCTAGCTCAGGATACCTGTCCAATTGCGCTTTTAAAATTTCATAGGTCGCCATAGTATCCGCCTCAGCAGAGTGGGCATTTTCGAGTGAATTCCCAGTATAAAATTTTAAAGCTGCTGCTAATGTTCTCTCTTCTTTTTTATGAAAAATCGTTTGAACATCGACTGATACGCGATTTTTCATATCAAAATCAACTCCTGCCCTTAACAACTCTTCAGCCAATAAAGGTATATCAAAACGATCTGAATTGAATCCCGCCAAATCACTGTCTTTAATCATCAAATGCACTTGAGATGCTAATTCTTTAAAAGTAGGCTCATTGGCCACTTTCTCATTGGTAATGCCGTGTACCGCAGTAGATTCGGAAGGAATAGGAATTGTTGGATTTACCAACCAAGTTTTACTTTCTTTGTTTCCGTTTGGAAAAACTTTAAAAATTGAAATTTCTACAATACGATCTTTTCCAATATCAATCCCAGTTGTTTCAAGATCAAAAAAACAAATTGGTCTATTTAGTTTCAGTTCCATTTTTGGTATTTATAAGGCTGCAAATATAAATCTTTATAAACGATTAAAGAACACACATTTACAACATTTATAAAGAAAAAAAAGAGTATAAAAAACAAATGCAAAAAAACATCTACAAAAAAACCGACAAATGAATTACTCATTGTCGGTTTTAACTATTAGTATCGTAAAGCGATTAAAAATCTCTATTCACATCAAAAGCTTCTAAATATTCAGCAACTCGTTTTACAAAACTTCCTCCCAAAGCTCCGTCAACCACTCTATGGTCGTAAGAATGAGACAAAAACATTTTTTGACGAATTCCAATAAAATCTCCTTCTGGTGTTTCAATAACCGCAGGCACTTTTCTAATGGCACCTAAAGCTAAAATTCCAACTTGCGGCTGATTGATAATTGGTGTTCCAAAAACAGAACCAAAAGTTCCCACATTAGTAACTGTATAAGTACCTCCTTGAGTATCGTCTGGTTTTAATTTTCCTGCTTTAGCACGATTTCCTAAATCATTTACCGCTTTAGCCATTCCAACTAAATTCAATTGGTCTGCATTTTTGATAACAGGAACGATTAAATTCCCGTTTGGTAAAGCTGCTGCCATACCTAAATTGATATTTTTCTTTTTAATGATAAAATCACCATCAACAGAAATATTCATACCTGGAAAATCTTTTAATGCTTTGGCAACCGCTTCCATAAAAATAGGAGTAAAAGTCAATTTCTCACCTTCTCTCTTTTCAAAAGCGGATTTAACTTTGTCTCTCCATTTTACAATATTAGTTACATCGACCTCAATAAATGATTGTACGTGAGCCGAAGTTTGAACAGAAGCTACCATATAACCTGAAATTAGCTTACGCATTCTATCCATTTCTACAATTTCGTCTCCTCCATTAACAGAAACTGGAGCTGCTTTTGCCGCTACTGGTGTCGCCACAGGTGCTATGGTATCCACCATTAAGGATGGCGTTGCAGTAACTTTAGGTTGATTTCCTCTATTTTTAATGTATTCTAAAATATCTGCTTTGGTAATTCTTCCTTCTTTTCCTGTTCCAGAAATAGTCTGAAGTTCTGCGATAGAAATACCTTCTTCTTTAGCTATGTTTTTTACCAAAGGTGATAAAAACTTATCCGATTCCGTAAAATCTACAGGAGCAAGCACCGTTTCTTTGGCTACTTCTATCGCTTTTTCGATAGCTACTACTTCTTCTGGTACTTCATTCGCAACAACAGATTCTGTAACCGCTCCACCTTCGGTTTCAATAATAGCAATTGTTTGCCCTACTTGAACCAAATCATTTACCTGAAATAATTGCTCAACCAATACTCCCGAAACTTCACTTGGAACTTCACTATCCACTTTATCTGTTGCAATTTCTAAAACTGCTTCATCCGCTTCAATTTTGTCTCCAACTTGTTTCAACCAATTGGTAATAGTTGCTTCTGCAACACTTTCTCCCATTTTTGGAAGCTTTAATTCAAATCTTGCCATATTATTAACCTAAAAGGTGATTTTTATTTTCTGCTTGCGAAATTAATAAATAATTTAAATATAAATTACATTTAATGTAATTTTTACCGAATTTCTATAATCGTACCTCTTTCGTTATTATTATTGCTTCCTATCAAAAAATTAGAACTTTTTGGGATAATTTTAAAAGTAAACCCTTGGTTCTTTAACGATTCTAAAATTGAGATACAATCCTTAAAAGAGATATGTGAATTATCTAAAAGTATTTCTACGCTTTCATTTGTTTTAAAAAGACACGAATTTACCATTTTTTCTCCTTCAAAAAGTCTAAAAACTACTTTTTTTCCTAAAACAGACTCTAATTCTTCCACCAATTTATCATTTGAAGACAACAACAAATAATGATTTGGCGCTTTGATTTTTTTGGATTTTCCTTGTATTCTTTTTAATGCAGAAAAAAAGAAAATCCCTATCTGCATAAATAGCTCAAAGAAAAACGGAACCTTAAAATGTTTTTGATAAAAAAAACGCATCGCTTGCTGAAAGCGTTTCATATAAGCGCCGTCTTTGATAGTACTTTCTCCTTTATAATGCAAAACAGTAGTATCGTGAAAATAAAAATTGTCT
Source organism: Flavobacterium sp. RSSB_23 (assembly GCF_051547145.1). Lineage (NCBI taxonomy): Bacteria > Pseudomonadati > Bacteroidota > Flavobacteriia > Flavobacteriales > Flavobacteriaceae > Flavobacterium > Flavobacterium sp. RSSB_23. The sequence goes on from NZ_JBPTTO010000004.1 coordinate 223,266, forward strand.
TTCCCTTTTTGTAACACTAAATAGGACAAATCGATATCATCGGAGTACATAAAGCAATTTTCATCAAATCCGCCCACTTCAAGATAGACTTTTCTTGACATAAACATAAAAGCACCGACTAATATATCTACTTTGCCTGTTTGATTTGAACGAAGATGAGAAGCATAATATTTGGTAAAGAAAGAGACCTTAGGAAAACATCGATACAAACCCATTATTTTTGTAAAAGCCACCCAAGGTGTTGGAATACCGCGTTTACTTTCGGGTAAAAAATTACCTGAACCATCAACCAATTTTACTCCGATAATTCCAAGATTTTTTTGTGCTTTGGCAAAAGCCAATACTTTTACAAAAGTATCATCAGCAACTACAGTGTCTGGGTTCAAAATACAGATATACTCCCCTTGAGCTGCTGCTACTCCAATATTATTTCCTTTTGCGAAACCAATATTACCAGCATTCCTAATAAGTGTTATCTCTGGAAAACGCGTTTGCATCATAGCACAACTATCATCGGAAGAAGCATTATCTACAACAATAATTTCCCCTTCAATGTTTTCTAGTGCTTTTTGAACACTAAGTACACATTGTTCTAAGAAATAGCGAACATTGTAGTTAAGAATGATAATTGATAGTTGCATAATACAAATGTAATTTGAAAACCTTCTTTTAAAAATTTAAATAATAATTCTTATTCAGAAAAAAATGCCACAAATGTATTTGTTTATTTTTACAACATCATTCGAAAAAATACTATGAAGAATTTTTTACTTATATTGTTTTGCATTTCAACATCCTACAGCCAAAGCTACACAAATAGTAATAGCAAAGAGACACCTTCAAGTATAAAAACAATAAAAATAAAATCATCCGTAAAATTATCAGATACGATAAAAGAAACGTCCGGCTTATTGTTCTTTGACAATCAACTATGGACTCATAATGACGATAGCGATGCTACAATTTATGGACTAAATACTTCAGGTGCAATTCAGAAAAAAATCACGCTCAAACAAATCAAGAACAAGGATTGGGAGGCCATCTCTCAGGATAGTTTATACATTTATATAGGTAACTTTGGTAACAATTATAAAGGCAATAGAAAAGATTTAAGTATTTACAGAATTGAAAAAAAATCGTTTTATGATGCAAGACCTATTATTGACACTATCGCTTTTTCGTATGCTAAACAAACAGATTTCTCCGCCCAAAAAGCAAATACTACCAACTTTGATTGTGAAGCTTTTGTGATTTTAAAAGACAGTATTTATTTGTTTACTAAAGAATGGAGTTCAAGAAAAACTAGCATCTATTCATTACCAAAAACACCTGGGAATTATACAGCGCAGCACCAAGAAACACTCAATGTAAAAGGATTAATTACAGACGCAACTGTAGTACCAACAAAAAAAGGCATCGTTTTATGTGGTTATTCCAAAACACTTCATCCCTTTGTTTTTATTATAGATGATTATCAAAACAATGCCTTTTGGAAGGGTAAAAAACGTAAAATAAAAATTAAACTTCCGTTTCATCAAATTGAGGGAATCACAACCAATGACGGCAAAATATTTTATCTAACCAATGAAGCAACTATAAAAAAACCTTTTATAAACACTTCTCCGCAATTGCATACTATCGATTTGAGTAGCTTTTTAAAGTCACAAAACTAGAAGTAACACCTAACCATTTGAATAGTAAGGATAGCAACTTCCGTTTTAAAAACTTACTTTTGCAAAAAATTACACTCGTGAATTACCTTTCTGTAGAAAATATATCAAAATCTTTCGGAGAACGAACGCTCTTTAAAGACATTTCGTTCGGTATCAACAAAGACCAAAAAATTGCTTTTATTGCTAAAAATGGCTCTGGAAAAACAACAATAATGAGCATTATTAATGGTCTTGATGAACCTGATACTGGGCAAGTTGTTTTAAGAAAAAGCATCAGAATGGCTTTTTTATCTCAGGATAATAAATTACAAGATGAATTAACAATCGAGGAAAGTATTTTTGCTTCCGATAACGAAAGTTTGAAAGTTATTGAAGCCTATGAAAAAGCACTAGAAAACCCAGAAGACGAAGAAGCTTACCAAAAGGCTTTCGACGCTATGGACCGTCATAATGCTTGGGATTTTGAAACACAATACAAACAAATTTTGTTCAAATTAAAACTAGAGGACTTTAAACTTAAAGTAAAGAGTCTCTCTGGAGGACAAAAAAAGCGATTATCATTAGCGATAATATTGATTAATCGCCCAGATTTATTGATTTTGGACGAACCAACCAATCACCTCGATTTGGAAATGATTGAATGGTTGGAGAGCTATTTTGCAAAAGAAAACATCACCTTGTTTATGGTGACACACGACCGTTTCTTTTTGGAGCGCGTATGTAATGAAATCATTGAACTCGACAACGGAAAAATATACCAATACAAAGGCAATTATTCTTATTATTTAGAAAAAAAAGAAGAACGTATTGCTTCTGAAAATGCTAGTGTAGATAAAGCTCAAAATTTATTTGTAAAAGAGCTTGAATGGATGCGTCGTCAACCAAAAGCTAGAACTACAAAATCCAAATCACGTCAAGACGATTTTTATGTAATTAAAGAAAAAGCACAAAGTCGTAGAAAAGAAAACGTAGTTGAACTCGAAATTAATATGGAGCGAATGGGAAGCAAAATCGTAGAGCTTCATAAAATTTCCAAAAAGTTCAAGGACCACGTTATTCTGGATAATTTTAGTTATGATTTTCAACGAGGAGAACGTATCGGAATTATTGGCAAAAACGGAACTGGAAAATCAACCTTCTTAAACCTACTTACTGGTACACTTCCTTTAGACAATGGAAAAGTGGTAGTTGGAGACACAATCAAAATTGGATATTACACACAAAGCGGTATCAACCCAAAACCAGGACAACGTGTAATTGATGTAATTAAAGAGTACGGAGAATTCATCCCTTTAGCCAAAGGAAGAATGATTTCTGCATCACAATTATTGGAACGTTTTCTATTTGATGCAAAAAAACAATACGATTATGTAGAAAAATTGAGTGGAGGTGAATTAAAACGATTGTATTTATGTACCGTTTTGATTCAAAATCCAAACTTTTTGATTCTCGATGAACCAACAAATGATTTAGACATTGTAACACTGAATGTCTTAGAAAGTTTTCTTTTAGATTACCCAGGTTGTTTGGTGGTTGTATCGCACGACCGTTATTTTATGGATAAAATCGTAGACCAATTATTTGTATTTAGAGGACAAGGCGAAATAGAAACTTTCCCTGGAAATTACTCTGACTTTAGAGCTTATGAAGACAGTAACGATGTGATTCAAAAAGAAGACAATAAAGCAGAAAAAAAAGAATGGAAACAAAATAATCCATCGGGAAATTTAACGTTCAACGAACAAAAAGAATTTCAAAAAATTGAACGCGAAATCAAAGATTTAGAAATCGATAAGTCCAAAATTGAGCAGCTTTTTTCAGACGGAAAAGTTGCCGATACAGAAATCGAGAAAAAAGCCAAAGAACTAGAAAACATCATCAAAAAAATTGAAAGCAAAGAAGAACGCTGGTTTGAACTTTTAGCCAAATTAGAAGGATAATTACCTTTTTTTTAAAGAGAATTCTACTAAATAGTGTTTTTACTATTTTCGCATTTATAAAAAACTTAATCACCATATGAAACAACTTTTATCTGCTTTATTAGCAATAACTCTTCTTATTTCTTGTTCTAAAGGCACTGAAACGGTAACGGATTATACCGCTAAAAATGAACAAGAAATAAAGGATTACCTCGCCAAAAATAATTTAACCGCTCAAAGAAGCACTTCAGGTTTGTATTATATCATTAATGAACCAGGAACTGGGACACAACCTACAGCAGCATCTAATGTAACTGTAGTTTACAAAGGGTATTTTACTAACGGAAACGTGTTTGACCAAAGTAAAGCAGAAGGAATAGCATTTGGCTTAAATCAAGTTATCAAAGGATGGACAGAAGGCATTCCTTATTTTAAAACAGGAGGTAGTGGTGTTCTTTTAGTACCTGCCCATTTGGGATACGGAAGTTATAATTATGGTCCAATTCCAGGAGGATCTGTCCTTATTTTTGATGTAAAATTAATTTCTGTAAACTAATTTCATCTGTTAAAAATAGTAAAGCCGCTACCTCTTTGGATAGTGGCTTTTTCTTTGGAATCAAAAAATAAAATAACAGCCTTATAATTTTTATAGACAAGAAAACTTTACTAATTTAACCTAAGAAACTCTTTTGAGAAATCAAATTTTAAAAACACGTATAATAAAAGTGATATGAAAAAAAGAATATTCCTTATCGTACTTTTTTACTCTTTTTGCCTCCAAGCACAACATGACACTACCAATTCAATATCTACCTCATCGGAAAAGAAATGGAATTTCGGTGTAGAACTCGATGCCTTACCTTATGCAACAGGCGGCTATTTTGCAGGGGCTTGGATAGGCAAAGAGCAATGGCGCACAAGAGCGCTTTTGGCTGATGTCAATTTACCAGACTTTACAACTAAAACAGGTTTTACTAATCATCATGTTCGAGCTTATGCCCTTCTTTTAGATCACTTTTTGAAAAAAAACTGGAAAGGTTGGTGGATAGGCGCTGGGCCTGTTTATTGGAAAAGCAGCATTGAAAGTGAATCCAACAACAAACAACGCAATTTTGAAAATCTCTTGCTTAATGGCAGTATTGGTTATAATTTTAAAATATACAAAAACCTTTATGCATCACCTTGGGCAGGAATGAGTTGTAAAATTGCTGGAAATGATCACTTCATTCTTGAGAATAAGTCCTATCAATTGCCTTTTTTAAATCCTGAATTATCATTAAAAATTGGCATTTTCTTCTAGTAAAACAAAAGTATTAACTTGTTGTTTCGCCACTTGTTTAAAAAAATCTAAGCCGAAAATATTTACAATCCTACAACATGTTTTTTCAAATAAAATCCTATTTACATTTCCTTTGGAACTCCAAAAACGAACACGGAGTGCATTCGCCTTTCGTTTTTTCTTTAGTTACAAAATGTTTTTATGACAAAAAAAACAAACCCGAATATGCCATTATAAAAGACTATCGAAAAGCATTGCTAAAAAACAAAAACACTATCAATGTAACTGATTTTGGCGCAGGTTCAAGAGTTTTCAAATCCAATACCCGACAAATTGCTCAGATTGCAAAAACTGCTGGTATTTCGTCAAAACGAGCCAAGCTATTATTCCGAATAACACAGTATTTTCAGCCAAAATCAATTTTGGAAATCGGTACTTCCTTAGGATTAGCTACTTCATCTCTCGCTTTAGGCAATCCAAAGGCCAAACTCACTACATTAGAAGGCTGCCCTGAAACCTCGAAAATAGCCAAAGAGCAATTACAAAAAAGTAATTTCAAAAATGCAACTACTATTACCTCTCAATTTGAATCGTTTTTTACATCAAATCAACTCGATACCAACTATGACCTCATTTACTTTGACGGCAATCATTCAAAAGAAGCAACTTTGGCTTACTTTGAACAATTATTACCAACCATAAACAATGAGACCCTTTGGATTTTTGACGATATTCATTGGTCATCAGCTATGGAAGAAGCTTGGGAACAAATAAAAGAACACCCAAAGGTTCGAGTTACAATAGACACCTTTCAGTGGGGATTAGTTTTTTTTAGAGAAGAACAAGCCAAAGAGCATTTTACAATTCGCTTATAAAAAAAATTAAAATTACGATAAAGTTGTAACGGAAATCAAATTCGGTCAACTAATAAAAATCTATTTCGTATTTTTAAAATCGAATTTAAAACAACATTAATCTTTATTCAATAGTCGATGGCAGAATCACTAATTAAAATAACCAATATTAAACGAAATTTTTCATTGGGCAACGAAACCGTTTATGTACTAAAAGGAATTGATTTAGAAATAAAAAAAGGAGAATACGTTGCTTTAATGGGACCATCTGGCTCTGGAAAATCAACATTGATGAATCTTTTAGGCTGTTTAGACACCCCAACTTCTGGCAATTACATCCTTAACGGAAAAGATGTTAGTAAAATGAAAGATGATGAATTGGCCGAAATTAGAAACAAAGAAATTGGCTTCGTTTTTCAAACTTTTAACCTTTTGCCAAGAACAACCGCACTAGACAATGTAGCACTACCAATGATTTATGCTGGTTACTCAAAATCAGAACGTGTAGCAAGAGCCACTGATGTCCTTCAACAAGTAAATCTAGCCGATAGAATGGACCATCAACCCAACCAACTTTCGGGAGGTCAACGTCAGCGTGTTGCTATTGCAAGAGCCCTTGTCAACAAACCCTCTATCATTCTTGCTGATGAACCAACAGGAAATCTAGACAGTAAAACTTCTGTTGAAATTATGAAGTTATTTGGTGACATTCACGCAAAAGGCAATACCGTTATCTTAGTCACCCACGAGGAGGATATTGCTGCTTATGCACACCGCGTAATTCGTTTACGAGATGGCTTGATTGAAACTGACACTACAAAGTAATTTACATTAACCAAGACTATAAATATGTTCAAAAAACCAATTTTATCTTTATTATTCTTATGCTCAATTTCGACTGTTGTAGCACAAGGTCCTATTGAATGGAAAGAAGCTTCAAGTAATGGGTACACATACAAATATGTTACTAATGACGCTACGAAGGCCCGTTTTTATACTTTAAAAAACGGCTTAACTGTAATTTTAAGCCCGACTAAAAAAGACCCTCGTATTCAGGCTTACATCGCTATTAAAGCAGGAAGCAAAACCGATCCCTCCACCAATACTGGATTAGCTCATTACTTAGAACACATGCTTTTTAAAGGAACGGATAAATACGGAACCTTGGATTGGGCTAAAGAAAAAGTAGAATTAGATAAAATTGACGCTTTGTATGAGCAATTCAACAAATCAAAAGACAGCATCGAAAGAAAAGAAATCTATAAAAAAATCGATCAAACTTCAGGAGTTGCTAGTAAATATGCTATTGCCAATGAGTACGACAAAATGATGTCTGCTATGGGCGCACAAGGCACCAATGCCTTTACTTCTTTTGAGCAAACGGTATATACTGATGATGTTCCTAGTAGTTCTTTGGACAAATACTTAGCCGTACAAGCCGAGCGTTTTAGAAACCCAATTCTAAGAATTTTTCATACCGAATTAGAAGCCGTTTATGAAGAAAAAAACAGAACATTGGATAATGATGGCCGTAAAGTTTCTGAAGCGCTATTTGCCAACCTATTCAAAAAACACAATTACGGTTTACAAACCACTATTGGAACAGTTGAGCATTTAAAAAACCCATCTTTAATAGAAATCAGAAAGTATTTTAACAAATACTACGTACCTAATAATATGGGCGTTATCTTGTCAGGCGATTTTAATCCAGATGAAGTAATTGCAAAAATTGACAAGGCTTTTGCTTATATGCAACCTAAAGCAATTGAAAAATATACTTTTGAACCAGAAGCACCAATAACAGCACCAATAACAGTTGAAATTGTTGGCCCAGATGCAGAAAGTTTTGCCATTGGTTACCGTCTTCCTGGCAACAAAGATAAAGATGCCTTATTAGCAAATTTAGTTGGACAAGTGCTTACTAATGGCAAAGCTGGTTTGTTGGATTTAAATTTAGTGAAAAAACAAAAAATGCTTCGTGCAAGTGCTTTTAATTACAGCCTAATAGATTACAGCGCAGTTTATTTATCTGCCGCACCTACTTCTGGTCAAACCTTAGAAGAGGCCAAAGCTTTGGTGTTAGCAGAAATAGAAAATTTAAAGAAAGGAAATTTTGATGATGATTTAATCCCATCAATCATTAACAACATTAAAAAAAGTGAAATCTACGAAACTGAAAAATACAGTGATCGTGCAAGTAATTTAATGAGCAATTTCACTTCAGAATTAGACTGGAGAGATCAAGTTGCCTATGTAAACGATTTGTCAAAATTAAAAAAAGAAGACATCGTAGCTTTTGCTAATAAATACTTTGGGGACAATTATGTAGTGATTTATAAAAGAAAAGGCGAAAACAAAAACAAAGTTAAAATTGAAAAACCACAAATTACTCCTGTCGAGACGAATGCGGACAAACAATCTGAGTTCTTAAAACAAGTCAACGCTATTCCTAGTATTGCTTCTACACCAGTATTTTTAGATTACAACAAAGACATTCAGAAATCAAAAATCGAAAAAGCAGAAGTACTTTATGTTCAAAACAAAGACAACTCTATTTTTAGATTAAAATACCGTTATAAAATCGGCACTCTTAATGACTCAAGACAAGCCTTAGCAACACAATACATTCAATTTCTAGGTACTGATAAAATGAGTACTGAACAAATTTCAAAAGCATTTTATAAAATTGCCTGTAGTTTCAATATCTCAAGTGGTGAAGAATACACAACCGTAAGCATTGAAGGGTTGCAAGAAAATTTTGAAAAAGCAGTTCAATTGTATGAAGAAGTGATTTCAAATGCAAAAGCAGATGAAAAGGCTTTAATAGCACTTAAAGCAAGAATAGCAAAATCAAGAAAAGATGTAAAAGCAAACAAAAATGCTATTTTACAAGGATTAACTAACTATGCTATTTATGGCCCAGTGAATAAGTTCAATACTATTCTAACTAATTCTGAATTAGAATCCTTAACTACTGAGGAATTAATGAGTCGTTTGAAAAACATGAATAATTACGAGCAAACGATTATTTATTATGGACCAGCACCTCTAGCTACTGTTGTTAAACAAATAAAAGGCCTACATAAAGTTCCTGCTTCATTTACTGCTACACCAGCAGCTAAAGTTTTCAAACCTTTACTTCAAACTCAAAATCAAGTATTTTTTACTAATTATGATATGGTGCAAGCCGAAACGCGTTGGGTAAGAAATACAGAAACGTATGATGCTAATAAAAATGCAATCATTACTGTATTTAACAACTATTTTGGCGACATTGTTTTTCAAACTATTAGAGAAAGTAAAGCCTTAGCTTATAGCACCTATGGCTATTATGTAGAACCTCAAAAGAAAGACGAATACTACCGAGTTTTGAACTATGTTGGAAGTCAAGCTGACAAATTCAAAGAAGCTTCTATAGCGATGAATGAACTTTTGAACAACTTACCTGAATTAAGCGAAAATTTAAATTTAGCCAAAGGTCAAGTTAAAAAAGACATTCAAACCGAAAGAATCACCCAAGACAATATCATCTTTAATTACTTAGCCGCCAAAGAACTTGGACTAAAAGAAGATGCAAGAAAAAAAATATTCTCAACCGTAGATCAAATTTCTATGACTGACCTCAAAACTTTTCACAACAGCTTCATAGCCAACAAACCATACAGTTATGCCATTGTAGCTTCTGAAAATAAGATTGATATGAATGAAATGAAAAAACTAGGAGAAATAAAGAAAGTATCTTTAGAAGAAATTTTCGGATTCTAATTTTTTTATCCACTAAAGAAAGACTGCTTTTAGCGGTCTTTTTTTATATTTACAGCCATCAACAACCATTGATAAAATAAACTTAGAACACTTACCCTAATGAAAGTATATACTAAAACTGGTGACTCAGGAACCACATCCCTATTTGGAGGAACGCGAGTACCAAAAGATCACGCTCGAATTGAAAGCTACGGCACAGTTGATGAGCTGAACTCCTACATTGGCTTGATTCGTGATCAAGAAATGGACAACCATTACAAAAACACACTTATAGAAGTGCAAGATCGCTTATTTACCATCGGCGCCATTCTTGCCACTCCACCAGAAAAAGAAGTACTAAAAAACGGTGAGTTGCGACTAAAAAACTTAGGCATTACTGATCAAGATATTGAATTCCTTGAAATAGAAATTGACACTATGGAAGCTTTATTGCCTCCAATGACGCATTTTGTACTTCCAGGCGGGCATACCACAGTGTCATATTGTCATATAGCGCGTTGTGTATGCCGACGTGCAGAGCGATTAGCGGTACATTTAAGTCATAACGAGCCAGTAGCTCCAATAGCAATTCAGTACTTAAACCGACTTTCTGACTATCTTTTTGTATTGGCACGAAAGTTGACCTTGGACTTAAACGCTGAGGAAGTAAAATGGATTCCGAGAAAGTAAAAACTTTCTTAAAATTCAAATTTTAAATCCCAAATTCCAATCCTTCAAAGTATAAATTTAGAAATAGGAATTTGTTTCTTGGAATTTGGATTTTCTTTCTTGGAATTTGGATTTTCTTCTTTAGAATTTTAAAAAATAACGTTCTTAACTTTACGCAAAAATAAATCACTTTTTACTTGTTTTTTTCCGTAAAAAAATTATTTTTGCACAAATTAAATCGACAAAATATGTATTGGACATTAGAATTAGCATCTTATTTAAGTGATGCACCATGGCCTGCTAACAAAGACGAACTTATTGACTACGCTATTAGAGCTGGTGCTCCATTAGAAGTAGTAGAAAACCTTCAATCTATTGAAGATGAGGGCGAGATATATGAATCAATGGAAGAAATTTGGCCAGATTATCCAACTGACGAAGATTATCTTTGGAACGAGGATGAGTATTAAAAAGTAACCCAAGAAAAAGTCTCAAAAAAGAGGCTTTTTTTTTGTTAGTACTAACACAAAATATAAAACAGAAATACAACTAAATTATGAGTTTCATAAACAGCATACTAAAAGTATTTGTAGGCGATAAATCTCAAAAAGACGTTAAAGCATTACAACCTTATCTAAATAAGATAAAAACTTTTGAAGCACCTTTACAAGCGTTGTCTCACGACGAGTTAAGAGCTAAAACCCTCTTTTTTAAAGAAAAAATAAAACAAGCTAGAGCTGAAAAAGACAGTAAAATAGCTGCTCTACAACAAGAAGTAGAAACTATTTCGGATATAGATAAAAGAGAAGATATTTATATCGCTATAGATGCTTTAGAAAAGGAAGCTTATGATATTTCTGAAAAAACCTTAATGGAAATTCTTCCTGAAGCTTTTGCAGTAGTAAAAGAAACAGCTAGACGATTCAAAGAAAACACTACTATTAGCGTTACTGCTACTCCAAAAGACAGAGAATTATCAGCTACTAAAAGCTATATCAACATTGTTGGCGATACGGCTAATTGGGCTAATTCATGGAATGCCGCTGGTAAAGAAATCACTTGGGACATGATTCACTATGATGTACAGTTGATTGGCGGAATGGTATTGCACCAAGGTAAAATTTCTGAAATGCAAACGGGTGAAGGAAAAACGTTGGTGGCAACACTTCCATTGTATTTGAATGCTTTGACAGGAAATGGAGTACACTTGGTAACTGTGAATGATTACTTAGCCAAACGTGATAGCACATGGAAAGCACCTTTGTTCGAATTTCATGGTTTGACTGTGGATTGTATTGACAACCACGAACCAAATTCTGAAGGTAGAAAAAAAGCCTACGATGCAGACATCACTTATGGAACCAATAATGAATTTGGTTTTGATTACCTAAGGGATAATATGGCCCATTCGCCAGAAGACTTGGTACAACGCAAACACAATTACGCCATAGTCGATGAGGTGGATTCTGTTTTGATTGATGACGCTAGAACACCGTTGATTATTTCTGGTCCAGTTCCACAAGGAGACCGTCATGAGTTTAATGAATTGAAACCAAAAATTGAAAACCTTGTAAGTTTACAACGTCAATTGGCTAATGGATTTTTGGCAGAAGCTAAAAAACTAATCAAAGAAGGTAACACCAAAGACGGTGGTTTCAATTTATTGAGAGCTTACAGAAGTTTACCAAAAAATAAAGCATTGATTAAGTTTTTGAGTGAAGAAGGTATCAAACAATTACTTCAAAAAACCGAAAATCAATACATGCAAGACAACAATCGCGAAATGCATATTGTTGACGAAGCTTTATATTTTGTAATTGAAGAAAAAAACAATCAAGTAGAATTGACGGATAATGGAATTAAATTCCTTTCTGGTGATACAGATGCAGACTTTTTCGTCCTTCCAGACATTGGAACTGAAATTGCCGCCATCGAAAAACAAAAACTAGACAAAGATGCTGAAGCGGAAGCTAAAGAAAGATTATTCCAAGATTTTGGAGTAAAAAGCGAGCGCATTCATACTTTGACACAATTATTAAAAGCTTATACTCTTTTTGAAAAAGATGTTGAGTATGTAATCATGGACAATAAAATTCTTATTGTTGATGAGCAAACAGGACGTATAATGGACGGACGTCGTTATTCTGACGGATTACACCAAGCCATTGAAGCCAAAGAAAATGTAAAAATTGAAGCAGCCACTCAAACTTTTGCTACTGTTACTTTACAAAACTACTTTAGAATGTACAACAAACTAGGTGGTATGACTGGAACAGCTGTAACAGAGGCAGGCGAGTTATGGCAAATCTACAAACTAGATGTAGTTGAAATTCCTACCAATAGAGGAATGGCTAGAATTGACAAAGACGATTTGATTTACAAAACGACTCGTGAAAAATTCAATGCCGTTATCGAAGATGTTACCGAATTATCTAAAGCTGGAAGACCGGTATTAATTGGAACAACATCCGTAGAGATTTCAGAGTTATTGAGTAGAATGCTTAAAATGCGTGGTGTAACGCACAACGTATTGAATGCAAAAATGCACAAACAAGAGGCTCAAATTGTTGAAGAAGCAGGAAAACCAGGTGTGGTGACTATTGCTACCAACATGGCGGGTCGTGGAACGGATATCAAATTGACCCCAGAAGTAAAAGCAGCCGGTGGATTGGCCATCATTGGTACGGAACGTCACGATTCACGTCGTGTGGACCGTCAGTTACGTGGTCGTGCAGGTCGTCAAGGAGACCCAGGAAGTTCTCAATTCTATGTTTCGTTAGAAGACAACTTAATGCGTTTGTTTGGTTCTGAAAGAGTAGCCAAAGTAATGGATAGAATGGGCTTACAAGAAGGTGAAGTGATTCAACATTCTATGATGACCAAATCTATTGAACGCGCACAGAAAAAAGTAGAAGAAAACAACTTTGGTGTTCGTAAACGTTTGTTAGAATATGATGACGTAATGAACGCACAACGTGAAGTGGTGTACAAACGTCGTCGTCATGCTTTATTTGGTGAGCGTTTGAAATTAGACATTGCCAATATGTTGTATGACACTTGCGAATTAATTGTTACCAACAATAAACTAAGCAACGATTTCAAAAACTTCGAATTTGAATTGATTCGTTATTTCTCTATTACATCACCAGTTAGCGAAAGTGATTTTGCTAAACTGAATGAAATGGAATTAACTGGAAAAGTATACAAAGCTACTTTGGATTTTTACACTGAAAAAACAGCAAGAAGCGCTAGAGAGGCCTTCCCTATTATCAAAAGTGTATATGAGGACCAAAACAATCAATTCGAACGTATTGTAGTTCCTTTCTCAGACGGAATCAAATCCTTGAATGTAGTGACCGATTTGAAAAAAGCTTACGATACTGAAGGAGCACAATTGGTAGCTGATTTTGAGAAAAACATCACTTTAGCTATTGTAGACGAAGCTTGGAAAAAACATTTACGTAAAATGGACGAGTTGAAACAATCGGTACAATTGGCAGTTCACGAACAAAAAGACCCATTGCTTATCTACAAATTAGAAGCCTTCAACTTATTCCGTTCTATGTTAGATAATGTGAATAAAGAAGTGATTTCATTCTTGTTTAAAGGTGACTTACCTGCTCAAGAAAACCAAAGAATTCAAGAAGCTAAAGAAGTAGAACGTCCAAAAGACGATTACCAATTGAATAAAGACGAAATCGAGAACAGCGAAAGTATCAATCGTGAGGCAGGGCAAACACAAGCCCGTCAAGTGACTGAAACTATTGTTCGCGACCAGCCTAAAATTAATCGTAATGACACGGTAACTATTCAAGAAGTAGCTACTGGTAAAACAGAAACGATGAAATACAAAAAAGCTGAAAGCTTATTAGCAGCTGGAACTTGGGTTTTAGTAAGCTAAACCCAATTTTATATAACAAAACAAAGGCTACCCGAAAGGTAGCCTTTGTTATTTTGGTAAAGGTAAAAAGTCAAATTCTATCCCGATTGCTATCGGGACCAAATTCCAAGGCTAACAGCTAAAAGCCAAATGCTATTTTTTTTCCTCGAAATAACGTGCCTCGATGCGTTTGATGTCTTTGATGGATTTTCGTGCCCAATCGAGTCGTTTTTCGAGAATTTGTGCTTCGGTTAATTGCCAAGGAATATCGGAATTGCGCAATCGATTGGTTAGATTTTGCAAAATAATTGCTGCGGATACTGAAATATTCAAACTTTCGGTGAAACCAACCATAGGGATTTTGAGAAATCCATCGGCTTTTTGCATAATCTCTTCGGATAAGCCTTCTTTTTCGGTACCAAAACACAAAGCACTGGGTTTAGAAAAATCAAAATCTTCTAAATTACAATCATCTGTATGAGGTGTGGTGGCTATGATTTGATAGCCTTTACTTTTTAGTGCATCGATACAATTGCTTACCGAATCAAACGGGGTAATATCGACCCACTTTTGAGCGCCCATGGCAATTTGTTTGTCGATTCGTTTACCAAAACGCTGCTCAACTACATTCATGTTTTGTACACCAAAAACTTCGCAACTACGCATTACCGCACTAGCATTATGCATTTGAAACACGTCCTCGACTACTACTGTAAAGTGATTGGTTCTGTTTTTGAGTACTTTTAAGAAATTCTCTTTTCTATTATCGGTTAAAAATCCTTCTAAATATTCTAGGTAATCCAAATCTATCATGCCTGATTTTTTTTTGGCAAAAATAAGAAAAGTAATTAGTCCTTAGTAATTAGTGATTAGTAATTAGTAATTAGTAATTAGTGATTAGTAGTTAGTGATTTGGATTTTGAGTTTTGAGTTTTGGGTTTTGAGTTTTGGGTTTTGAGTTTTGATTTTTGAGTTTTGATTTTTGGGTTTTGATTTTTGGGTTTTGAGTTTTGAGTTTTGATTTTTGATTTTTGGAATTGGGAATTGAATGAAAAAATGATTTTATTTGAGTTGTTGTTTTTGCGTGAGGGATAGTAGCTAGCTACCGAAGTAGCGCGGATAGCCCGACCGCAGCTACACAAAGGGGCGTCTAACACAGTTGCTATATGCCCCTTTGGGGAGATGGGGTCACGCCCAAATAAAAATTAAAGAATAACTTATATGAAAAAGAAATTAGTGGTATTAACAGGAGCCGGAATAAGTGCTGAAAGCGGCATAAAAACCTTTAGAGATAGCGATGGATTGTGGGAAGGACACGATGTAATGGAGGTAGCAACTCCAGAAGGATGGCGAAAAAATCCGACCTTGGTTTTGGATTTCTACAATCAACGTAGAAAGCAATTATTGGAAGTTCAACCTAATTTGGCACATCAGGTTTTGGTGGATTTGGAACAGGATTTTGAGGTTCATATTGTCACACAAAATGTAGATGATTTGCATGAACGTGCGGGAAGTCAAAACGTATTACACTTGCATGGTGAGTTGCTAAAAGTACGAAGTACACGAAATGAGTCCTATGTTTTGGATTGGACAGGTGACTTGCAACTTGGAGATTGTGATGCGAGTGGCAACCAATTGCGTCCGCATATTGTGTGGTTTGGCGAAGCGGTTCCTGCGCTAGAAGCTGCGATTGATTTGGTAGAACAAGCGGATTATATCGCGATTATTGGGACTTCGTTGCAAGTGTATCCTGCGGCGGGACTGACAGATTTTGCGCCAAAAAATGTTCCTATTTTTTATATTGACCCAAAAACGACCAAGATTTCGAATGTAAAAAATCCGCTGACTTGTATTGCTATGAAGGCTACTGAAGGAATTCTTGTATTGCAACAAAAGTTATTGGATTTAGAGAAAAAAACTAAGTCTTGAAAACTGAATACTGAACACTTATGCTTATTTTTGTGCCTTTCGAACAAAAAACACAACAATGACTACTTTAAACGAATTGAATGCCATTTCTCCTATTGATGGAAGATATAGAAATAAAACAATTGCATTAGCGCCTTTTTTCTCAGAAGAAGCGTTGATTAAATACCGCGTTTTGGTTGAAATCGAGTATTTCATTGCCTTATGCGAACAACCTTTACCACAATTAACTGGAGTAAACCCAAGTGTATTTGAGAGTTTACGCAACATCTACAAAAACTTTAGTACCGAAGATGCGCTTTGGATTAAGGAAACTGAAAAAGTTACCAATCACGACGTAAAAGCGGTTGAATATTTTATAAAAGACGCTTTTGAAAAATTGGGTCTTTCGGCTCACAAAGAGTTTATTCATTTTGGATTGACTTCTCAGGACATCAACAATACGGCTATTCCGCTTTCGACAAAAGAAGCGTTTGAAAAAGTATATATGCCATCTTTGATTGGTTTAATTGCTAAATTGAAAGAGTTAAGTCAAGAATGGGCTCACGTTCCTATGTTGGCACGTACGCACGGACAGCCTGCCTCTCCTACTCGCTTAGGAAAAGAGCTTGGGGTTTTCGTGGAGCGTTTAGAGGAGCAAATGCGTTTGTTGTTCAACATTCCATTTGCGGCTAAATTTGGTGGTGCTACTGGAAATTACAACGCACATCACGTAGCGTATCCACAAATTGACTGGAGACAATTTGGTAAAAAATTCGTGGAAGATATTTTGGGATTACACCACTCTTTTCCTACGACTCAGATTGAACATTACGACCATTTTGCTGCATTTTTTGATGCTTTAAAAAGAATCAACACCATCATCATCGATTTGGACCGTGATATTTGGACGTATGTTTCGATGGAATATTTCAAACAAAAAATCAAAGCAGGCGAAATTGGTTCATCGGCTATGCCACATAAAGTAAACCCTATCGATTTTGAAAACTCTGAAGGAAATTTAGGTATTGCCAATGCGATTTTTGAACATTTGTCTGCCAAATTACCGATTTCAAGACTACAACGCGATTTGACCGACAGTACCGTTTTGAGAAATATTGGTGTACCAATGGGGCATACACTTATTGCTTTTGAAGCGACTTTGAAAGGTTTGAACAAATTGTTATTGAACGAAAGCAAATTCCACGAAGATTTAGAAAACAATTGGGCAGTAGTTGCTGAAGCTATTCAAACGATTTTACGTCGCGAAGCCTATCCAAATCCTTACGAAGCGCTAAAAGGTTTGACCAGAACAAACGAAGCAATTACTAAAGATTCGATTCATAGTTTTATCGCTACGTTAGATGTTTCTGATGCTATAAAAGCTGAATTACTACAAATCACACCAAGTAATTTTATTGGAATCTAGATTCTCAAAAATATTATTCAATGAAAAGCTATCCTAACCGATAGCTTTTTTTTGGTTTTAACTTTTAGTTGTAGCCCAAAAACATAAATTCAAAAACGATTTTTGTAAATTAGCCAAAATCGAAATTTTATAATTTTCAAAATAAAAAACAATGAGTGCAGTTGCAGAAGCATCAACCCATCTAGAACCACTAATTACTGATTTGGGGTTAATACTTATGACCGCAGGAATTGCCGTATTGCTGTTCAAAAAATTAAAGCAACCTTTAGTCTTAGGCTATTTAATTGCAGGATTTTTGGCTGGGAATAATTTTGACTTTTTCCCGACGATTCGTGACACCAAAAGTGTTGAAGTTTGGGCAGAGATTGGCATCATCTTTCTACTCTTTAGTTTGGGTTTGGAATTTAGTTTTAAAAAACTAATCAAAGTAGGCGGAACGGCATCGATAACAGCCATAACCCAAATTAGCTTTATGATTTTTTTGGGCTATTTTGTGGGACAGTTGCTAGATTGGTCTAAAATGGATAGCCTTTTTTTAGGTGTAATTTTATCTATTTCGTCAACAACTATTATTTTGAAAAGTTTTGATGAATTAGGGATAAAAGTGCAACGATTTGTAGGGAATGTAATTGGTGCGTTAATCGTACAAGATATTATTGCCATTTTACTAATGGTTCTTTTGTCTACAATAGCCGTTAGTGAAAATTTCTCGGGTGGTGAGTTGATTCAATCGATTTTGAAATTGGTTTTCTTTTTAGTGCTTTGGTTTTTGAGTGGTATTTTTATCATTCCAACTGTGTTAAAAAAAGCTAAGCATTTATTAACGGATGAAATGTTGCTCATCATTTCTATAGCGCTTTGTTTGCTAATGGTAATTTTGGCTGCCAATGTTGGTTTCTCACCCGCTCTTGGTGCCTTTATTATGGGTTCTATCATTGCCGAAACTACTCAAGCCGAACATATTGAACATTTAGTAAAGCCCGTAAAAGATTTATTTGGCGCAGTATTTTTTGTTTCTGTAGGAATGTTAATAGACCCACATACACTAGTAGAACACGCAATTCCAGTTCTAATTTTATCCCTAGTTACAATATTTGGTCAATCTATTAGTTCAACCATTGGATGCCTTCTCTCTGGACAACCCTTAAAGGAATCTGTGCAGACAGGAATGAGTTTATCACAAATTGGAGAGTTTTCATTTATCATTGCTACTTTAGGAATTACGCTCCAAGTGACTAGTTCCTTCTTGTATCCAATAGTTGTTGCCGTTTCTGCGATGACCACTTTTAGTACGCCCTATATGATTAAATTTTCAGGGCCCTTTTCTGATTTTTTAAGTAGAAAACTACCCAGAAAATGGCTTAAAAGAATTGAACGCTACAGTGCTAGTACCCAAGCAATAAAAACAGTTAACCATTGGAAAACCGTTATTAATGCTTACTTGACACAGATTGTTATTCACTCTATAATAATTGTTGCCGTTATTTTACTTTCGTCAAGATTCATTCTACCGTTAGTAAAAGAATATCCTTTTGGAACAGCCATTGGAGCCTTAATTACATTGGCTTTTTTAGCGCCTTTTCTTTGGGCATTATCCTTAAGAAGAGTAGCGGTCGAAGAAGTTTCTATTCTTTTAGAAGAACGAAAATCTAGAGGTCCTATGGCCATGTTATTTTTATTCAGAATCCTACTTGCTGTAGTCTATATTGGCTTATTGCTGAATATTTTCTTTTCACCAAAAACAGCTTTCGTTGCGTTTGTAGTAGCGATTATTCTTTACTTTTTGTTCCAAAAGAGATTAAACCATCAGTACCATAAAATAGAGAATCATTTTTTATCCAATTTAAATGACAGAGAAATTAGCAAGGCTAAAAGAAGTCGCAGTGATTTATCGCCTTGGGACGGTCACATGGCAGTTTTTGACATTGCAGCCGAATCGAATATTGCAGGTGAAACTTTAAAAAAATTACAACTTCGAGAACAACTAGGAATCAATGTGGCTTCCATCAAAAGGGGAGAAATTACCATTCATATTCCAGACGCCAATGAGCGTATTTTCCCTGGTGATGAAGTATTCATAATTGGCACTGATGCCCAAGTACAGGAATTCAAAAAATATTTGGACCAACACGAAATTGAAGCTACTCCAGAAATCAGAGAACCTGACATTGTCCTCCGACAAATAGAGTTGAAAAACCATGCCTTTATTGGTAAAAGCATCAAAGATTCTAAACTTCGGGAAAAAACAAAAGGCCTCGTAGTGGGAATTGAAAAAAGAGGACAACGATTTATGAATCCTGAATCGACCATCTTGCTAGAAAAAGATGATATTTTGTGGATAGTAGGCGATAAGAAATTATTAGCTGATTTGGTGCATGAATAAACAACTATGAACTTATTGGTTGACAGACTTAAGTGTGCCCGTTTGAAAACATAAAAACCGCAAATTCACAAATTACAAACTATAATTTGTGAATTTGCGGTAAACATATTTAGAACCTGAAAGGAAAATGCACCAAAGTACATAGTTTTAACTGAAATTTGAGACCATAAAAAAAGTGCAAAATCGAAATTTTGCACTTTTTAAAAATTTATTGACAAAATTAAAACTACCTAGAATAATTAGGCGCTTCTTTAGTAATCGTAACATTATGTGGATGGCTTTCGTTAATTCCACTAGCTGTGATTCTAACAAATCTACCCGTTTCTTTTAAAGTCGGAACATCTTTTGCACCGCAATATCCCATACCTGCACGAAGTCCACCGATGAATTGTTGCATGCTTTCGTTCAACTCTCCTTTGTACGGTACACGTCCAACAATTCCTTCTGGAACTAATTTCTTCACATCGTCTTCTACGTCTTGGAAATAACGGTCTTTCGACCCTTCTTGCATGGCTTCAACTGAACCCATTCCTCTGTATGATTTGAATTTTCTTCCTTCAAAAATGATGGTTTCACCTGGTGATTCTTTTGTTCCAGCCAATAATGACCCTAACATTACACAGTCAGCTCCAGCGGCAATAGCTTTAGGAATATCTCCTGTATATCGAATTCCTCCATCAGCAATTACTGGTACACCAGAACCTTTGATAGCAGCTGCTACTTCAAGCACAGCAGAAAACTGAGGAAAACCTACTCCCGCAACGATACGAGTCGTACAAATTGACCCAGGACCAATTCCTACTTTTACCCCATCAGCTCCACTTTCAACTAAGTACTGTGCTGCTTCTGGTGTTGCGATATTACCAACAATAACATCAATTTGTGGGAATTTAGATTTTACTTCTTTTAATACATTAACCACACCTTGTGTATGACCGTGAGCCGTATCAATAATAATAGCGTCTACTCCTGCGTGAACTAAAGCTTCAGCTCTTTGCACTGCATCGCCTGTAACACCAATGGCTGCTGCTACTCGTAAACGACCATAAACATCTTTATTGGCAATTGGTTTTTGAGTCAATTTAGTAATATCTCTAAAGGTAATCAAACCAACCAATTCGTATTTATCATTTACAACAGGCAATTTCTCGATTTTATGACCTTGCAAAACTACCTCAGCTTGTTCTAAAGAAGTTCCTTCTGCAACCGTAATCAAATTATCTTTAGTCATTACCTCAACGATAGCTCTTGATGTATTTTTCTCAAAACGCAAATCTCTGTTGGTAACAATTCCTTTTAGAATTTTATTTTCATCAACGATTGGAATTCCTCCAATACCATATTCTTTCATTGCCATTTTAGCATCGGCAACCGTAGAAGTCAAAGGCAAAGTAACAGGGTCGATAATCATTCCTGACTCAGCTCTTTTTACTTTTCTTACTTTGGCTGCTTGTTGCTCAATCGTCATGTTTTTGTGCAACACTCCAATACCTCCTTCTTGAGCCATAGCAATAGCCATCGCGCTTTCAGTCACTGTATCCATAGCTGCAGATACAATAGGTACATTTAAAGTTATGTTTCTTGAAAATTTTGATTGAATACTCACTTCGCGAGGAAGAACGCTAGAGTAATTTGGAACTAATAATACATCATCGTAAGTTAAACCTTCGCCGATAATCTTGGAATTGTGTGCTTTCATGGTGCAATTTCTAGTTGAATTGCGTGCAAATATAGACAATCTTAAGCAAAAAAACACCTAAATTTTACATTAATTGACTAAATTGCAGGAATTGGAACATTTGCCACTATTACTTCAACAGACAAAAATCCAATAGAAACTACAATCATTATGTCTGAATCCAATACTACCTCTATCCAAGGGCTTTCTTCAGAAGAAGTTATTGCCTCTAGAACAAAAAACGGTGCCAATTCAACCGAACATCAACAAAAAAACAACTTTTTGCACTCGCTCTTCGAATTGATAAAGGAACCTATGTTCTTATTATTACTCACGGCTTCCAGTGTTTATTTCATAACTGCGGATTACAATAATGGCATATTCATGCTTTTGGCTATTATTTTGGTCGTATCCATTTCCTTGTACCAAGAATCGAAAAGTAGAAATGCCATTGAAGCACTATCTAAGTTAACACAACCCAAAAGTAAAGTCATTCGGAATGGAATTGTTATTGAGATTCCGAGTGAAGAAATTGTTTTAGGCGACTTTATACAAACAGAAGAAGGAACTTTTGTTCCCGCCGATGGAATCATCATCCAATCCAATGACTTTTCGGTCAATGAATCCATATTAACTGGAGAATCTTTATCGGTTTCAAAAAATGAACAATCCGAAAACAAACAAGTGTATCAAGGAACCATAGTCGCAAGCGGATTGGCTATTTGCCAAGTTACTGCCATTGGAAGTCAAACACAGTTAGGGAAAATTGGAAAAAGTCTAGACAACATCGTCGAAGAAAAAACGCCATTACAAATTCAAATTAGCAATTTTGTCACCTATATTTCTTTGATTGGTTTGGTTGCTTTTATCATTGTCTGGGGAATTAATTATTGGAATTCTAAACTAATTTTAGACAGTTTACTTAAAGCGCTAACGCTCGCCATGAGTATCATCCCAGAAGAAATTCCTGTAGCTTTTACCACTTTTATGGCGCTTGGTGCTTGGCGATTACTGCGAATGGGAATTATTGTAAAACAAACTAAAACAGTTGAAACTTTAGGAAGTGCCACCGTTATTTGTACCGATAAAACAGGCACCATAACCGAAAACAAAATGAGTCTTGCCGAATGGTTCACTCTTGATGCCACAACTGTTACAGCAAGTCATTCCAATTTAAACCCCAAAGAACAAGAACTAATTACCTCTGCGATGTGGGCGAGTGAACCCATTCCGTTTGATGCTATGGAAATGGCATTGCATGACGCCTACACCAATTCCATTGCAACAGATGAACGTCCTCAATATAAAATGATACACGAATATCCTTTGAGTGGAAAACCACCCATGATGACGCATGTATTCGAAAATAAAGAAGGACATCGAATTATTGCAACAAAAGGAGCACCAGAAGCCATTATTGCCTGTTCTAAACTATCTGAAACTGAGAAAGAAAAAATCAACACGGCTTTTCTCGCTATGACCAAAAAAGGATTTCGAGTATTGGGCGTTGGGACAGCCCTTTTTAACGGAACCAATTTCCCTAAAACACAACAAGAATTTGAACTAGATTTTAAAGGTCTTGTTGCTTTTTATGACCCTCCAAAAAAGAACATCAAAGCAGTTTTAGAAACTTTTTATAAAGCCGGAATTGCCGTTAAAATAATTACAGGTGATAATGCCGAAACCACCGCTACGATTGCTCAACAAATTGGTTTTAAAAACCCTGAAAAAATACTCAACGGAGACGAACTAATGCAAATGAGTCTTGCTACATTGAAAGAAAAAGTAATGGAAACTACTATTTTTACTAGAATGTTTCCAGAGGCTAAACTCAAAATCATTCAAGCGCTAAAAGACAATAATCAAATTGTAGCCATGACCGGAGATGGCGTAAACGATGGACCTGCGCTAAAATCAGCACACATCGGAATTGCTATGGGCAAAAAAGGGACAGAAATTGCCAAACAAGCCGCGAATTTAATTTTGGTTGACGATGATTTTTCTAAAATGACAGACGCCATTGCTATGGGAAGAAAAATCTATATGAATCTCAAAAAAGCCATTCGCTACATTATCTCTATCCATATTCCCATCATTTTAATCGTGCTTATTCCATTAGCTTTGGGATGGATGTATCCCAACATATTTTCACCAGTCCACATCATTTTCTTAGAAATGATTATGGGTCCCACCTGCTCTATCATTTATGAAAATGAACCTATGGAAGACAATTTGATGACACAAAAACCAAGACCATTGAGTACCACTTTTTTCAGTTGGAAAGAAATCACCATTAGCTTAATTCAAGGACTATGGATAACCTCAGGATTGTTGTTTATTTACCAATTTGCCATAGCCAATCAGTATAGTGAAAGTGGCACTCGAACTATGGTGTTTTTGACCTTGATTTTCTCGAATGTGTTCTTGACATTAGCTAATCGCTCTTTTTATTATTCGGTGCTAACAACTTGGAAATACAAAAATAATCTTGTAGTGCTCATCATCGGAATCACGCTTTTCATTACAGCTTTACTACTTTTTATTCCACCATTATCTAAATTTTTCTTATTCGAAAAAATCACTTTACTTCAAATAGGATGGTGTACTCTGGTAGCTGTAATTGCAGTCTTTTGGATTGAAATTTATAAATTTTTCAAAAGAAGAAAAAGCTAAAAAATACAAATTTCAAGAATAAAAAATCCCAAATTCCAACTATGTCTTTGGAATTTGGGATTTACTATTTAGGATTCAGGATTTGAGATTTGGGATTTGGGATTTGGGATTTGAACTATTTAATATTCTCCCTCTTTTTTCTCCGCAAAAATCAGATTAAGTCCTAATTGAAAAGAGGCACTTTGCGCCTTGGCAACATCTCTGAGCTCTAATAAATTATCTGCCATCAAATAAAAATTGACAGGACCTATTTGTGTTGACAAACCCAAACCAATATTCTTACTCGAAAAAGAATCTACAGTATACGTGGCTTTGGCTTCTAACCCAGTGAAAATTTTCTTTCTATAAAAAGCCGTCAAAGCCATCATTGGAGCTCGTGGTGTTGACATAGCAAAATATTGCAATCCAACGGAGTTATTATATTTTGCAGTACCATCACTGGATTTACAATTACAATCTTCTTCTTCGGTTTGTCCGAAAGAATATTGTGCCGAAGCATTAAATTTAACCGGCCTCCACGACGTGTAACTTCCTTTTAAGGTATCTCTAGGAAAAGCATCATTAAACTCTTCGGTTATGTTATTACCTCCAGTACCGTTGAAAAAATCTGGGAGAATACCTTCATATTTATAGGTCCCTTTCGCACGATAGCTTTCTACTTCTTTTGTATGACGAATAAAACCTACATCAAGCACGCTAGCTGTAATTTGAATATCTTTTTTGGGATAATAGGTGATTCCAGCATCAAAACCCAAACCTAGATTCCCTCCTAAAAGCGCTCTTTTTTGTATGTCTTTGGCCACATCAGAGTCGTCATCTTTGTCGTCATATTTTGCAATTCCGGAAGTATTCAACAACATATCGGCCGAGATGACTTGTTCGTACATAGTGTTGCCATTAGAAGGAATGGTATACAAATAACCTGAGTTTTTGGTAGAACGAGCATCGAAAATACTAGAATAAATCTTTCCTCTTACTCCCCAAATCAATTTTTCATTTTCTCTCTTATTATAGCCTACGTGAAAAACACTTAACATTTCGGCACGAGCATTCAAATCACTCAAATTAAAATACTTCCCTAAATAATTTTGATTTCCATCTAAAGCTAAAATAGCTAAATCCTTTGGAACATAACTCAATACATCAAATTCTTCATACATTCCAAAAGAAATATACGCGTTATTATTCCAATCACCTACTTTAAATCCTCCTTGAAAAACCTCCAATTGCTGATTCAAACTTACTTTATCATTTCTTGAAGTTGAAAAAATAACATTACGCAATTTGGTATTAAAATTCACACCATTATCTGCAAATAAGTCATAAGCTGAAAAACCGGTCGAGCCGACATTAGCCGAAATCCCAGACAATAAAGGAACGCCAACGTACCATCTATAGGTTACATCAGCCCCTGGATTTAAAGATAAAGATTGTGGAATTGCCGTAAAATTATACAAAACGGCTTTATTTTGAGCTAAAAGTACACTTCCTAAAAGTAGTAGCACACACGTAGTAAATTGTCTCATTGAATATCAAAATAGGCGGTTACACTAGAACGTAATTTCAAATTCCCAACACTAGTTGAAGTTAATGGTGGCCCAGGCAATAAGGTAACCACAAAAGCAATCTTTTTGGTTTGCTTTAATAAATCAAGATTAGTGCCTTGGAATGTTTGCGTTAAAGTGGTTTGATTAGTCGTTCCGGCATAAGCAGGAATATCCATTTGAATCGTTGTAAGTGGCGTATTAGCAGCATCAAGAAACACCAATCTCAAAATAAAAGCTCTGTTGATGGTATTATTGACTTCGAAAAACAAATCGGCTTTGCTTAAATTATCTCTAAAAAAAGAGTCATTAAAAACTCCAACGTCTGGAGTGTCTATAGAAACAGCTTGTTCTGTGCCATTATTTACAAACTGACCCGCTGCCACATCAAAACTTGATAAATTAGCCACAACCACGGGTTGCAACTGAAGGTCATTTACTTGATCAAAATCGAGGTCGCTACTACACGACATCGCAAAGAAAAATACAAAAAATCCGAGTAGGGTTTGGGTTACTTTCATCCTTTCATATTTATTACTACTATTCCAAACGAATAGATTATTAGTTTAGTACATTGTTTTAATGAAACTCCCCAAACAATTTTGAAGCTTCGTTATAAGCGCTTTCAAAGCTCATCGCACTCAAATTGGTGTTTTCTTTTTTCGCGGTAAAATAAGAGAGTAGTTTTTCGGTTGGCATATTTCCCGTCAAACGATCAGTAGCCATAGGACAACCACCAAAACCCTGAATCGCTCCATCAAATCGTCTGCAACCAGCATTATAAGCTG
This sequence comes from Flavobacterium sp. RSSB_23, assembly GCF_051547145.1. Lineage (NCBI taxonomy): Bacteria > Pseudomonadati > Bacteroidota > Flavobacteriia > Flavobacteriales > Flavobacteriaceae > Flavobacterium > Flavobacterium sp. RSSB_23. Next base: position 249,684 of record NZ_JBPTTO010000004.1, read on the forward strand.
CATCTATTTTTTCAAACCATTTATCTGGAGTAGTATGCAAATGAGCCCCAAATTCTATCGCGGGGTATTTCGGAATCAAATTAGAGAACAAATGCGTGATAACTTCGGGGGTGGAACTTCCAACCGTATCGGACAACGACAGAATCTTCACTCCCATTTGTGCCAATCGTTCTGTCCATTCGCCCACAATTTCCTCATTCCAAGGATCTCCATATGGATTTCCAAATCCCATTGAAAGATAAGCAATCACTTCTTTATTGTGCTGGTCGGCAATTTCGAGAATTTCTTGTAAGGTAACCAAAGATTCTGCAATGGTTTTGTGCGTATTTCGCATTTGAAAGTTCTCAGATATTGAGAAGGGAAAACCCAAATACTGAATTGGTTGGTGAGAAGCAGCATCTTTTGCCCCTTGGACATTGGCAATTATAGCCAATAATTTACTATCCGTTTTCGATAAATCCAATTGATCTAACACCGCTGCCGTATCTTGCATTTGAGGAATTGCCTTTGGAGAAACAAAACTCCCAAAATCAATACTATCAAAACCCACTCGCAATAATGCTTGAATATACGATACTTTTCTAGCGGTAGGAATAAATGTTTTTATTCCTTGCATCGCATCACGTGGGCATTCGATAATTTTTATTGGCTCCATAGCTTTCAAAGATAGCAAAAGGAATTAAAGTTCAAAATCGAAAAGTAAGAAAGTAACTAGTCCTTAGTTACTAGCTCTTAGTTCTTAGGATTAGATGTTTTTAAATTCAGAAAAACCACTATCTCTTTTGCTTCAAAATAGCTTTATTGATTGCTTTTACCAAAGCAGGACCTTCATAAATAAAACCAGTATACAATTGAATTAGACTAGCACCAGCTTCTAATTTTTCAATAGCATCTTCGGCAGAATGAATACCACCCACGCCAATAATTGGGAAAGCACGATTGCTTTTTTCTGCCAAAAATCGAATCACTTCAGTTGAACGATTCTTTAACGGTTTGCCTGACAATCCTCCTGCTTCTCCTTTGGTTTCAGATAAAAGGCCTTCGCGGGAAAGTGTAGTATTCGTTGCAATTAAACCCGCGATTTTAGTTTCTGCCATAATATCAATGATATCTAATAATTGCTCATCTGTTAAGTCTGGTGCAATTTTTAGCAAAATCGGTTTAGGGCTAACTTTAGTTATATTTTTATTTTGAAGTGTTTGCAGCAACTGAGTCAGTGGTTCTTTATCCTGTAACGCTCTTAAATTTGGAGTATTAGGTGAACTTACATTAACCACAAAATAATCCACATAATCGTATAAAGCATCAAAACAAATTTCATAATCCGAAGTAGCTTCTTCGTTGGGCGTCAATTTATTTTTACCAATATTACCCCCAATAAGCACATCGGTATTCGACTTTAAACGCTCAACTGCTTCTAAAACACCTCCGTTATTAAATCCCATACGATTGATAATGGCTTGATCTGCCTTCAATCGGAACAAACGTTTTTTAGGATTTCCTTCTTGTCCTTTTGGTGTTAACGTACCTATTTCAATAAATCCAAAACCAAAATTAGAAAGTTCTTTATAAAGAGTAGCATCTTTATCAAAACCAGCCGCCAAACCTACAGGATTTTTGAACGTTAAACCAAAAACTTCGGTCTCTAAACGTTTGTCATTAACCACATAAAGCGATCTGAAAATTGCCGTAAATCCTGGGATTTTAGACACTATTCTAATTAACGAAAAGGTGAAATAATGTACTTTTTCAGGGTCAAAACAAAAAAGTATCGGACGAATCAATAATTTATACATAAGTAGTGTAGTTGTGTGGCACAAAAGTAAAGAATTGATTTCAAAAACCAGCAAAAAAGTGAACCCGAAGCCTAGCTTTTAGTTTAAAAAAAACAGCCCAAAATGTTTACCTTTGCTAAAAAAATAATCACCATGCAACACATTATTGATCGTTTTATAAGCTACGTAACTGTTGATACTGAATCCGACCCAAATTCTGAAACCACCCCTAGTAGTGCCAAACAATGGGATCTTGCCCATAAACTAGTAGAGGAGCTCCAAAAAATTGGACTACAAGATGTGACAATTGATGACAAAGCCTACATTATGGCTACATTACCAAGTAACGTTGACAAAAAAGTGCCAACCATTGGTTTTATTGCTCATTTTGACACTACTCCAGATTTTACTGGTGCCAATGTAAAACCTCAAATTGTACCCAATTACGATGGAAAAGATATCGTACTCAACGAAGCACAAAACATCGTTCTTTCGCCAAAATATTTCAAAGATTTATTACAATACAAAGGACAAACCTTAATCACCACCGATGGAACTACGCTTCTTGGTGCTGATGATAAAGCCGGAATCACTGAGATTGTTTCGGCAATGGAATTTTTGATTCAAAATCCAGATATTCAACACGGAACCATTAAAGTTGGTTTTACTCCCGATGAAGAAATTGGCCGTGGCGCTCATCATTTTGATGTGGAAAAATTTGGAGCGGATTGGGCTTACACTATGGATGGTAGTCAAGTAGGCGAATTAGAATATGAAAATTTTAATGCTGCGGGAGCTAAAATCACCTTCAAAGGAAAAAGTGTACATCCCGGTTATGCAAAAGGGAAAATGATTAATTCGATGCTCATTGCTAATGATTTTATTAGTGATTTACCAAAAGGAGAAACACCGCAAGAAACTAAGGGTTACGAAGGCTTTTTTCACGTTCATCACTTGAAAGGCAGTATTGAAGAAACAGTTTTAGAACTTATCATTAGAGACCATTCTAAGAAAAAGTTTGAAAAGAGAAAAGAATTGATTGAAAAAATGGTCCAAAAAATCAATAAAAAGTTCGCCAAACAATTTGGTGAGTCTATTGCTACAGCTGAGATTAAAGACCAATACTACAATATGAAGGAAAAAGTGTTACCAGTTAAACACATCGTAGATATTGCAGAAGAAGCGATGAAACAAGTCGGAGTAAAACCGATAATCAAACCTATTCGTGGAGGAACCGATGGCTGTCAATTATCCTACAAAGGATTGCCTTGCCCAAATATTTTTGCCGGTGGTCACAACTTTCACGGTAAATACGAATATGTACCTGTAGAAAGCATGCAAAAGGCAATAGATGTTATTGTAAAAATTGCTCAACTTACCGCAAGTACCGATTTTGAAAATCCCGCGCCTAAATCAAGACGCAAAAGATAAATAACAACATATCTGATTCCAGATTAAAATTGTTGTAAAAAATACTACCTCCAAAAAGTCTTTGAACTTTTTGGAGGTTTTTTTATTTCTATTCCTTTTTCCACCCCACCGCCCATTAAAAACTTAACATTGTATTTGATTAATCTTCACTACATTTGTTAATATTGAATAAACAATTCATTAACACAAGACAAATAATAGAAAATTATAATCAACAGCCCAAACCATGATAGAAAAAACAGAAGACAATATCACTCCAGAGGCTACACCTCCAACTACAGAGCAACCAAAAGCTGAAAAGCCAGTTGTAAGAAGAACGAGAACCGCAAAAACAGCAACAGCTGCCACAAAAAAGGTCGCAACAGAAACTACAAAAACAAACGTTGTTGCACCAAAAACAAGAAGACGTAGCACAAAAACAGACACGACCTCTACTGCTCCTGAAGAAACCATCAGCCCAGCAACTGAAGAAACTGTAACTATAGAAAAAACAGAAATCACGGCACTTGACCTAATCCCTGATAAAAAGTCAAAAGACAAAAAAAAGAAAAAAAACAAAGTAAAAATGAGCGAAAAGGAAAAGGAAAAAGCCAAAAAAGCTAAAGCTAAAGAGAAAGCTAAAGCAAAAGCCAAGAAAGCAAAAAAGGCTAAAAAAGACAAAGCCAAAAAGGCAAAAATAAAAGCTAAGGCTAAAGAGAAAAAAGCAAAAGCAAAGGCAAAAAAAGCCAAGAAAAACAAAAAGAACAAAAAGAAATAAACCGATTGTTCCAAACTAAAAAATCCCAAACTCCAATTAATTTGGAATTTGGGATTTTTTTATTTGATTAGCAAACCTACTATTTCTTAGCCAAAGCCGCACTCATTTCCATTGAGATAGCAGAACGCTCCATTTTCAATTTGCCTGACATAGTTTCGATAATAACTGTCGTTTCAGCTAACTCAGCAACTTTACCATGCAATCCACTTTTAGTTACAATTTTATCTCCTACTTTTAAACTGCTTTCAAATTCTTTTTCGTTTTTAGCACGTTTTTGTTGTGGTCTAATCATGAAGAAATAAATCACCACAAACATCAATAAAAACGGTAAAAACTGTTGTAATTGTCCCATAATAAAAATCTTAATTTGTTATTTTTTGTTTTGTTAAATTTAAATATTACTCGCAATTGACTACATCAAACCGCGACCAACTTTTACCAACTTCTTGCTTTCAGTTAATTCTTTTACAAGGTTATCTAAAATTCCGTTGATAAAAATACTACTTTTAGGCGTAGAATATTCTTTTGCAATTTCTAAATATTCATTCAAAGTTACCTTCACAGGAATTGATGGGAATTTCAAAAACTCACAGATAGCCATCTTTAATATAATGGTATCAACCTCGGCAATACGGTCACTGTCCCAATTTGGCGTTTTATCGTCATACGTTTTAGCCAATTCTTTTTCATTCAAAACCGTCTTGCGAAACAAATCGCGGACAAAATCTTTATCTTCGGTATCCTTATATAATTTTGGCACTCTAAAATTATCTTCCTCCAGAGGCTTCAATGCTTTTAACTGTTTCAAAATTTGAGTATTTACCATCGGGATATCATCAATCCAAGTCAATTTATCGTCCTCAAGATATTCGTATAACTTTTCATTAGGAACAATAATTTCTTCAAAGATAGCTGCAATAAATTCTTTATCTTCTTCAAAAGTATTAACTGTATTGCTCATGTATTTAGCATACAATTTGCTTTCTTTTATCGCATTAAGCAAAATAATAATGTAATCATCGTTCAATGACCAATTATTGATTTTACGATTTTCCATCGCGATACTCAAAGAATTGTTTTCAGCCAAAATCTGAAAAACAGCATTCTTAATAAACTTTTCGTTGGGTTTACGTTCTTGAGGAGTTGCAAGGTGTTTTTGACTTGATAAATGCAAAAAGATTTGTTCTTTTTTACAAATTTCTAATAATGATGACACCATTGTAAGGTATAAATCTAGAATGTTATCGATACTGTAAAAAAGAAATTTTTCTTCTTTTTCTAGATTATCAGCACCATTTTGATGCATAGCATAAATGGATTGCATGACTTTAACGCGGATGTGTCTTCTGTTTACCACCTTGTAAGAACTTTTAAAAATTAGTCTGCAAAATTAAGGATTTCATCCTTTAAATGAAAATTTGAACAGTAATTTATTTAATAAATAAAAAAGTGTTCCAATTAATAAAAGATTCGAAAAACCTTTCTATAATTGGAACACTAAAAAATTTATAAAAAATATTATTTGCTATTTGCTAATTTTCTTTCAGCAATACGTTGTTGTGCAATAGTCAAAGCTGCTTGGTGTGTGGTCATTTTGTTAGCAATTGCAAAATCAAAAATCTCTAAAGTAGTATTATAGATATTTTCGGTTTTAGCCATAATTTCAGCTTTTCCGTAATGCGCTAATTCCGCATATACATTAATGATTCCACCAGCATTAATCAAGAAATCTGGCGCATACAAAATGCCTCTTTCTTGCAAAATTGCTCCGTGAACCACTTCATTAGCCAACTGATTATTTGCTGCTCCTGCAATTACTTTCGCTTTAATTTTATGAATAGTTGCATCATTTATAGTAGCTCCCATTGCACAAGGCGCATAGATATCTACTTCTTCTGCATATACATCTGTTCCAGTATAAACAGTCGCATTGTATTTTTGACCAACTTCATACAAACGTTCTTCGTTGATATCAGAAATAGTCACCAAAGCACCTTCTTTAGTCAAATACTCAACCAAAGCTTCACCAACGTGACCAATTCCTTGTACTAAAACTTTTTTACCAGTTAAAACATCTGAACCAAATTGTTGTTTAGCCGCTGCTTTCATTCCCATATAAACTCCAAAAGCAGTTACAGGAGAAGGGTTACCAGCGCCACCTCTTTCTTCTGAAATTCCAGTTACATAAGGAGTAACATCTCTCACGATGTCCATATCGGCAGTTTCCATTCCAACATCTTCAGCTGTAATATATCTTCCACTTAATGAATGAACAAATTCACCGAACTTACGCATCAATTCTGGTGTTTTTTGTGTTTTAGCATCACCAATAATTACTGCTTTTCCACCACCAATATTCAAACCGGTAATAGCTGATTTAAAAGTCATTCCGCGTGACAAACGCAAAACATCATTCAAAGCCTCCCATTCATTGCTATAATTGAACATTCTTGTACCACCTAAAGCAGGTCCCATTACAGAATTATGAATACCAATTATTGCTTTTAATCCTGTATCTTTGTCGTTGCAAAATACAATTTGTTCGTGGTCGTCAAACGACATTTGACCAAAAACAGGATCCATTTTTTGAATTTCCTTAGCGGTTGCTATTGTTGCATTCATGAGCGTGTTGTTTTTATTATTTTACAAAATTGATAAAATTTCAAGTCAAAAATATAAAATAATCAAACATAACCTAATTTTAAATCGTTATTTTGACAATATCATAAAATTTTATTACGCTCAAAAGAAAACACACCTTACTTTTTTTAACAAAAAAGTAATAATAGAAAAAGAAACAAGTCCGAATCTCAAAAAAAAATGAAAGAATTACGTTATTTAGATAAATACTTTATAAAATACAAATTCAGTTTCTCTCTTGGTATTTTAATCACAATTATCGCACAAATATTTTCCTTATTTACTCCAAAATTAATTAGTAGTTCACTTGAAGCTATCGAAAAATTCGACAAACTTTCTAGTGTAGAAAAATCATCTACAATGGTCATTGGTCAATACCGAGAAGAACTCATTCACAACGTTTTATTGATTATTGCTACAACAATTATTGCTGGATTTTTAACTTTTTTGATGCGACAAACACTGATTGTAATGTCACGTCATATCGAATTTGATTTGAAAAATGAAGTGTTTCGTCAATACGAAAATCTTTCACAAAACTTCTACAAACAAAACCGCACTGGAGACTTAATGAACCGTATTAGCGAGGATGTTTCCAAAGTACGAATGTACGTAGGACCCGCCGTGATGTATACCATCAACACCTTTATTCGTTTTGCCATTGTCATTGCATATATGTACAATGTCTCGCCAAGATTAACCCTTTACACGTTACTGCCTCTACCAATTTTGTCGTATGCAATTTTCAAATTGAGTTCAGAAATCAATATTCGCAGTACGGTTTTCCAACAATATTTATCCAAAGTTTCTAGTTTTACACAGGAAATTTTCTCTGGAATTCGTGTTATAAAAGCGTATTCATTAGAGAATCAACAACAAAACAACCTCATCTCACTCGCAGAAGAAAGCAAAAGCAAAAGCCTAAGTCTTGCCAGAGTTCAGTCATTATTTGGCCCGTTGATGCTTGCGTTAATTGGAATTAGCAACTTAGTGGTTATCTATTTTGGTGGAATGTTATACATCAACGGCACCATAAAAAGCATTGGTACCATCGCAGAATTTATTTTGTATGTCAATATGTTAACTTGGCCAGTAGCCTCTTTAGGCTGGGTTTCGTCAATGGTACAAGAAGCAGAAGCCTCTCAAAAACGCTTGAACGAATTCCTAAAAATTGTACCAGACATCCAAAACAACAATCCATCATCAAGCACTGTAGATGGAACCATTAGTTTCGAAAACGTAAGCTACACTTACGAAGACACCAATATCGAAGCACTTAAAAACATTTCGTTCACTGTAAAAAAAGGAGAAACATTGGCTATTCTTGGTAAAACGGGCTCAGGAAAATCAACGCTTTTATCACTCATTTCTAGAATGTACGATGTAACCGAAGGCCAAGTAAAAATTGATGGAAAAGAAATCAGTCAGTTGAACTTATTTGACTTAAGAAACAGCATCGGAATTGTACCTCAGGACGCCTTCCTTTTCTCGGATAGTATCAAAAACAATATCAAGTTTGGCAAAGAAAACGCCACCGATGACGAGGTTATCGCCGCTGCCAAAAGCGCTGTAGTTCATGACAATATTGAAGGATTCAACAAAGGTTACGACACCATCTTAGGCGAACGTGGTATCACTTTGTCTGGAGGACAAAAACAGCGTGTTTCTATTGCTAGAGCCATCATCAAAAAACCTGAAATTTTACTTTTTGACGACTGTTTATCAGCTGTAGACACCGAAACTGAGGAGGCAATTTTGAATAATTTATTTGAAATTTGTAAAGACAAAACCACCATCATTGTAAGCCATAGAGTTTCCTCTGCAAAAAATGCTGACAAAATCATAATCCTTGAAAATGGACAAATAATCCAGCAAGGCTCTCATAATCAATTAATAAACGAAAACGGTTATTATTCCGCTCTTTATTTAAAACAACTTTCGGAAAAAGAATTACTATAAATGTTGTTTTATCAATAATTTTTTATGATTTTTGATTGCTATTTATAAAAGGATCGAAAGAATTATGAGAGAAAATGACATGCTAGAAAAAGAAGAAATTTACTCTAAAGTGCTTCGCGCTGGAAGAAGAACGTATTTCTTTGATGTTAGAGCCACAAAGGCTGACGATTACTACATTACCATTACCGAAAGCAAAAAATTTACCGAAGAAGATGGCTCTTTCCACTTTAAAAAACACAAGATTTACTTGTATAAAGAGGATTTTGCAGCTTTCGAAGAAATTTTAGGCGACATGACTTCTTACATTTTAAACCACAAAGGAGAAGAAGTAATTTCGGAAAGACACCAAAAAGATTTCAAAAGAGAGTTTTCAAACGAAACAGTAGAAGACGAAAATACCCCAAAAGTATCTAGTTTTACAGATATCGATTTTGATGACATCTAAAAACACTTAACACTTACCTAAGCCCAAAAGTCAACTGATTTTTGGGCTTTTTTTTGGAGCAAAAGTCCTTTTTATCCTTCACGCCTCGTCCTGCTGTACGCTATATCTTGCTGGGGCTCTTGAAAAAAAGAGCCCCAGCAAGGATACCGCTTCCATCAGGGCTAAAAATCACGTCTCTTTTTCATAACATCCTCCAAAATCAATATATTTATGGAGTAAAAAAAAATCCATGAAAACCACCTATTTCGCCCTTCTACTATTGCTCATAAGTCCTATTCTTTGGGGACAAAAAATAGAATATGTTCAAGAAAACAACATTCCTTATTACAACGAAGCTGTTGCATCAACCGACCCTTACACCAAAGAACGTTGCGTATTAGATATTTACTACCCCAAAAACAGCAAAGGATTTGCCACTATAATTTGGTTTCACGGAGGAGGATTATCAGGAGGAAACAAAGAAATTTTATCTGGATTAAAAGAAAAAGGTTTCGCCATTATTGGAGTAAACTACCGACTTTCTCCCAAAGTAAAAGTGAAAAACTGTATCGAAGATGTCGCTGCCGCAGTAGCATGGACTTTCAAGAACATCGCAAAATATGGAGGCGATTCCTCTTTACTATTTGTGTCTGGACATTCTGCTGGGGGCTATCTCGGAATGATGATTGGACTCGATAAAAAATGGTTACAGCCTTATGCTATCGATGCCAATACCATTGCAGGACTCATCCCTTTAAGCGGACAAGCCATTACTCATTTTGAAATCAGAAAAGAAAGAGGCATTCCAGACACACAACCCATAATTGACGAATTCGCACCTTTGTTTCACGTTCGAGCTGATGCACCACCTTTACTATTAATCACTGGAGATCGCGAACTCGAACTTTTGGGACGCTACGAAGAAAATGCCTATTTGATGCGCATGATGAAAATCAAAGGCCACACATCGACCACACTTTATGAATTAGAAGGATTTGATCACGGAATGGTAGAACCCGCACTTCCGCTAGTGATCAAAGAAGTAAAAAAAATAATAGCATTAAAAAAGAAATCATAATGACACCAAAACTCCTCATTATTCCTGGATTAGGTGACTCAGGCGTGGGTCATTGGCAAAACTTTTGGTTAGATCATTTTCCAAATACTACTAAAGTGACCCAAGAAAACTGGGATGAACCTTTACTCAACGATTGGCTCGACCGTTTAGACGAAACCATTCAATCCATTCAAGAACCTACTATTTTGGTAGCGCATAGTTTGGCCACTATTTTGGTCGCGCATTGGGCAAATACATTTGAAAACCCTTTCATTAAAGGAGCATTATTAGTAGCACCCGCTGATGTTGATTCCCCTGAACACACACCAGAGTGTACTTGGAATTTTTCACCAATTCCATTGCAACCACTGCCTTTTCCTTCCATCGTGGTTGGAAGTGAAAACGACCCTTACATGACTTTGGAAAGAGCTCAAGAATTAGCCAAAAGCTGGGGAAGTGATTTTATAAACATTGGAAGAAAAGGACACATCAATTCCGAAATGAAACTAGGTCTTTGGGAAGAAGGACAAGAGATTTTGAAGCTATTAATCCAAAAAATTAACTAAGCTATTCGTAATCCGTTTTCTATTTTAAAATCGGGAGACAACAAAACCACATCACCCTTCTTGCCAACAGCGCCAAGCACCAAGCATTCGCTCATAAATTTGCCTATTTGCTTTTTAGGAAAATTAACTACCGCTACGATTTGTCGGTCTACTAATTCCTCTTTCGTATAATGCGAAGCTATCTGAGCCGAAGATTTACGAATACCTATAATAGTACCAAAATCAATAGTGAGTTGATAAGCTGGTTTTCTAGCTTCAGGAAAATCATTTACTTGTAAAATGGTTCCTACTCGCATCTATACTCTTTCAAATTCTTCCCAACTTAACGTTTTACATTGCATATTCCATTTTATTTACTGGTGGTTTTAGGAATACAAATTACAGCTTTTATCAAAAAAAAATGTAATTTTATTTAAATTTAAAACACTAATTATGAGTAACTTAAATAATTATCCGAGAGTTTTTTCACATATCGGTATTTCAGTACCAGATATAGAAGCAGCCGTAGTTTTCTACAAATATGTTATGGGTTGGTATGTTATTATGGAACCGACCATAGTACAAGAAGAAAAAGATACAGCAATTGGACAAATGTGCATAGACGTTTTTGGTTCTGGATGGGGAACTTTCAAGATTGCCCATTTGTCTACAGGCGACCGAATCGGAATTGAGTTGTTTGAATTTCCTCAAAATACGAAGCCAAAAGCAGACTTTGAACCCTACAAAACAGGAATTTTCCATTTTTGTGTTCAAGATCCCGATGTTGAAGGCCTAGCAAAACGCATTGTAGAAGCTGGAGGAAAACAAAGGATGCCAGTACGAGAGTACTATCCTGGAGAAAAGCCTTATAGAATGGTCTATATGGAAGATCCTTTTGGCAACATCATTGAAATATATTCCCATTCTTATGAATTGCATTATGGAGCAGGAGCGTACCAGCATGATTTATAATTACATAAAAAAATCCCAAAACAGTCAATTAGTCTGTTTTGGGATCTATTTATTGAGTAACGCTTTTTTTATTTTACGTCCATTAATTCAACATCAAAAATCAAAGTGGCGTGTGGTGGAATTACTCCTCCTGCTCCACTTGGACCATAAGCCAAATCTGATGGGATTACAAAACGGGCTTTATCACCCACTTGCAACAAAGCAATTCCTTCGTCCCAACCTTCAATCACTTGACCTTGTCCTAAACGAAATTCGATTGGTTTTTTTCTTGGGTAAGAAGAATCAAATACTTTTCCGTTTTCAAGAGAACCTTCATAATGTACAGCAACAGTTTTTCCGTTTTCTGCTTTTTTACCAGAACCTCTTTGAATGAATTGGTAACGCAATCCGCTTTCTGTTTTTTCAAAACCAGCAGCCAATTGTTCCATTTTTGCTTCTGCTTCTGCTTTCAAAGCTGCTTCTCTTTTCATTCTAGCACCTCTTAAACCGATAAAAGCTTCGATAGCATTCCAGTTTTGCGCTTCTTCACCAACACGAATAATTTCTAAAGTCTCCAATTGGTCTCCTTGTGCTACAGCATCTACAACCTCTTGTCCTTCGATTACATGTCCGAAAACAGTGTGTTTGTTATCCAACCAGCTTGTCGGAACGTGAGTGATAAAAAACTGTGATCCATTGGTTCCAGGTCCAGCATTAGCCATAGACAATACCCCTGGGCGATCGTGTTTTAGAGAAGGATGAAACTCATCATCAAATTTGTATCCTGGATCTCCAGTTCCTGTACCTTTAGGACATCCCCCTTGAATCATAAAATCAGGAATTACTCTGTGAAAAGATAAACCATCATAGTATTTTACACCTTGAGGCTTAACCTTGTTTTCCATATTTCCTTCTGCCAAAGCCACGAAATTCCCAACAGTTCCTGGAGTCAAATCGTGCGTCAATTTTACCAAAATCGATCCTTTAGAGGTATTGAATTTAGCGTATATTCCGTTTTCCATGATAAATTATTTTTATTGAGGCGCAAATTTACGAAAATAAATGCGATATCAATTTTTGCTTATTATTATTTTATTAGCTCACAAAATCCTCACACTAGAACCATAATCTGACGTTGAATTCCCACTCCTAAGTCCTATCATTCTTATTCTTTGGCTAAAAAAACTTGACATTAGTTTTTGACTGCTACATTTTTAATTTAGAATATTTCACTTTTGAGTTCTGGCTTTTCCATCGGCAGAAATAGCAAAACTAGAACTGCGAGTAAGCGTTTTAATATAGGTCGTTTTTCTGAATCGTAGAGCACTCCAATCTTCATCAACAGCAACCATACGAACGGGTTCAAAACCGAAATTTCCTAAAACCGCCCAACCATTATCTCTATTGAATTCGCATTTATATTTTTTGGAAGTTCCTTTTGGATAACAAAACCAAACGATAGCATCACCGTTAATTTTTGGAAAAAGTGATGTAATTGCTGTTTCTATTTCTTGCAATTGCGTGACAAAAACCATAACAAAATCAATAGTTGTTATTTCATTTTCGTTGTCGTAAAAAACAGTTTCGTTTGCCATCGCCTCTTTTTCTGAAACAAAAGATGCTGGGGCATTGAGAACCAAAATAGCCTCTTGGTTTTTAAAATTTAATTTTTTGAATAATGGAGTCATTTAAAGTATTCTATTGGAACTATACATTAATGTATCGAGTGAAAACCGATTGTATTGCCTTCGGTGTCAGAAGCTAATCCACAAAAACCATGTTCGCCTATAGCAAACTTTGGCGCAACGACTTTGCCTCCAGCTGCTTCTACTCTGCTTAATTCTTCTGCACAATCTCTGCAAGCAAAATAGACTAAAGTTCCTGCTGCACTTGGATTCCTTGTTTCATCTTGCACAAGCGCTCCTGACGAATTAGTAGCACCTTCTACCCAAGGAAAAGCAACCATTTGACCGGAAAACCCTTCAGGCATTGGCATTGGTATCATCACTTCTCCTAAAACAGTTTCATAAAATTTTCTAGCTCTATCCATATCGTCAACATAGATTTCGAACCAAGTTACTGCATTTACTGTTCTCATAGCATTATAATTTTAGATTAAAAATTCTTGTGAAACTCTATTATAATTTTCCTTTTGAGGCTAGGTAATTCTTGACAAACACTTCAAAATTGGGCAAGTTTTTATCTTCATAAACCAAAATAAATTGCTTGAATTGCATATAACCATAAGTATACGGATTTTGAGAAGCTTGCTGGTAATTAGCCTTAAAATAAGCCTCTATAGTCATTCCTTCCGGTACTGGATTAGGTAGTTTTGCCCACATTTTTTTGGCATAGTTGTAACATTGTTCCAATTCTTTTTGTTTGCCTTGTTTTTTCCACCAAAGCATCGCAACAACATTTGCTAAATACTCACTTTCATATGAGCCGAACACATTCCCTTCGATCATTTGTTGTAGGGCATGTCCAAGCTCATGCGGCAAATAAAATCCGTTAAAAAACAATCCAAAAACCTCCTTACCCTCTACTTCTCCCCCAGCCACTTCATAGAAAAAAGCTTTTTGTTCGGGAATTACTTGCTCCCATAATGGCAAATTGGCTGTTTTTTGTTTACCATCATCATCATAATAAATAAGATAAGGCGTGGTATTCAATCTAGTTTTTAAGGTTAGCACCAATGTTGGTTTGATTTTGGCTATGTCTTTGATGAACGTTGATGAAATCTGATTGGCTTGTTTGACCAAAGCGGTCGAATCAGTAAAAGTGGAAAACCATTCTTTTTGCGCGAAAGTAATTTGTGACAAAAAGAGTAAAACAAAAACTACCCATCCTTTTTTCATATTCTTATTTGTTAAAATTATAGTTAATCAATAAGGTCTTAGAATGTGTTATTCGCTTTTACAAACAAAACACAACCCTTTAAAAAACAACAACTTAACAAATCTACAAAACAAAATTGAATTGGATAACTAAAAGTAGTTTCAAATTACAGCTAGGCAACACGCATTCGCTTAGGCCCATACCAAAGCCAAAAACCAGTTATAGTAAAAACCAAAAGAGCTAGTCCCATTACAGTGGTATAAACCAATTTAAAGACACCGTTACCAGTTTCAAAATACGCATCTAAGTACGAACCATCGTGAATGTTTTCGACAAAATCAGCGTTTCTACGTTCTAGATGCAAAAGTTCTCCAGTGGCACCATCCAATTGAACGCCCCAATAGTCTTCCTCAAAAACAAACTTCACCATTCCTTTATCGGGACGAATATCAATTCTATTCAAAGCTAAAGAAACATTAGGTGAAACTTCTTTTTGCAAATAATAACAGGCTTTTTGTTGTAAACTATCCACGGGGAGCCATAGTCTCAAATCGGTAGTGGTTCCTTTGCGCGAATCGGCCAATAGTAAACCACCGCTGTTTTTTTTCCATCCTAAAAGTAATCCCGAGATGGATATAATGAAAAAGAAAATAAATAAAAAAGCGCCCGTGGTTCGGTGCACTTTTCTAAATACTCTCAATGTTTTAGCCTGACTTTTTCTTTTGTTACTTTCGTTCATATGACAATTCGTAGTAATGCATTAAAAATATTGTTTGACAATATAGCTATTTCAAAAAGCGTAAACAAAAGAATTCTGCAAGTAATAAAAAAAATGACATCCTTTCGAATGTCATTTTTAAGTCTTAGTAATATATTATCAGTCAATTATTTAGTCAATCCTGCATTTTTTAAATACGGTTCAATCTTCATATCGTGACCGATGAATTCTTTGAAAGCTTTATTCAAATCTACACTGTTCCCAACAGACAAAATGTATTTCACAAAACGATCACAATTTTTTCGGGTCATTCCGCCATTGGCTTCAAACCAATCGTAAGCGTTATAATCTAAGGTTTTAGACCAAGTGTAAGCGTAATATCCTGCAGAGTAACCGCCTCCCCAAATGTGAGCAAAGTAAGGAGAATGATAACGAGTAGGTACTTCATTCACTAACAAACCATATTTTTGTAAAGCCTCTTTTTCAAAATCTAAAGTAGGTTTAAAATCCGATTCTTTTTCTACACTATGCCAAGCCATATCTAGCGTTGCAGCAGCCAACAATTCAGTTACCACATACCCCTTGTTGAAGGTGTCTGCATTTTTGATTTTATCAATCAACTCTTGTGGAATAGCTTGTTTGGTTTGGTAATGTACTGCGTAATTTTTCAAAACCGTTGGGTCTAAAGCAGCATGCTCGTTGATTTGCGAGGGAAACTCTACGTAATCTCTTGGAACAGCAGTTCCAGAAAGTGTTACATATTTTTGGTTCGCAAACAATCCGTGTAAGGTGTGTCCAAACTCGTGAAATAATGTCGTTACATCATCAAAACTGATTAAAGATGGATTACCATTAACTGGTTTTGCAAAATTGTACACATTGACAATGACTGGTTTTTGGTTTAAATAATGCGATTGATTCACCAAATTACTCATCCAAGCGCCTCCGTTTTTATTGTCTCTTGCATAAAAATCCAAGTAATAAATCGCGATTGAAGTTCCTTTATCATTGAAAACCTCATACACTTTTACGTCAGGATTGTACACTGGCAAATCGTTTCTTTCTTTAAAAGTAAGCCCGTACATCTGTTTTGCTGCAAAAAAGACTCCTTTTTCTAGCACTGAACCAATTTCAAAATACGGTTTGATTTGACTTTCGTCCAAATCGTATTTGGCTTTACGCACTTGCTCAGAATAGAAATCCCAATCCCAAGGCTCTAATTTAAAACCACCATTTTGCGCATCGATTAAGGCTTGAATGTCTTTAGCTTCTTCGTTAGCTTTGGCTACTGCTGGTTTTGCGATTTTGGCTAACAAATCCATTGCAGGAGCAGGAGTTTGTGCCATTTGGTCTTGCAATTTCCACTCGGCAAAGCTCTTTTTACCCATCAATTTTGCTTTTTGCAAACGCAATTTGGCCATTTTTTCAAGGGTTTCGCGAGTATCACCTTCATCTCCTTTTTCTGCACGATACCAAGAAGCTTTGAAAACTTTCTCTCTAGACACACGATTTGTCAAACTCATCAAAACAGGTTGCTGTGTGGTATTGATAATCGCAATCATGTATTTTCCGTCTTGTCCAGCCGCAGTTGCATTGGCTTTGGCAGCTGCAATTTCATCAGGCGTTAAACCTGCCAAATCTGAAGCTGAGTCAAAAAATACAGCAGCGTTTTTGCGCGCGGTTAATAATTTATTGCTGTATAAAGTACTCAAGGTAGCCAACTCTTCGTTGATTTTTTTCATTTTTTCTTTATCGGCCTCCGAAAGATTAGCTCCTGCTAATTCGAATTGTTGCAAGTAGTATTCGGTTAGTTTTTTATCTTCTCCTTTTAAACTCGACAATGGAATGCTTTTGATGCGGTTATACAATTTACTATTCAAGTAAATTTTGTCGTTATGCGCCGAAAAAATTGGTGCATATTCTGCTTCAATTGCCTGAAGTGTTGGATTAGTATTAGAACCTGAAAGATTATAAAAAACTCCAGTTGCTCTGCTTAAATCTACGCCACAAGTTTCTAGCGCCAAAACGGTATTCTCGAATGTCGGTTTTGCCGTATTATTCGTGATTTTATCGATTTCTTCGTCGTGTACTTTTAAACCATAATCAAAAGCTGGCTTAAAATGTTCATCTTTAATTTTATCAAAAGGTGGCGTTTGGTACTGTAAAGTACTGCGTTGCAAAAGAGGATTGTTCATAGGAGCAGTAGTATTTTGGGCATTAACGTTCTCTACTAGCAGCGTACTGAACAACAAAAGACAGCCTGCGCTAGCTATTTTTGAAAAAGAATTCATATTGAAAAATTTACAAATTATTAGGTTTTAAAAGTACTAAAAAAAACAGTATTGCAGACAAAAGTTCCTTTTATTAAGAAAACAACAACAGTAATTAAAGATGTTTAATAAAACAATTGAATAGCAATAAAACAACCAGAATTTTAAGCGAAAACATTACTTTTGATACTATCTAAAAATGAATACATTATGGCTTCTATTTACGACACTTCAGACAACACTCAGTTAATCAATAGGATTCAGAAATTAAACACCTCCTCTACTCCACTTTGGGGCAAGATGAGCGTGGACCAAATGTGTGAACACTGTATTGCTGCTATAAATGTAGCTTTTGGAAAACAAGATTTAACAATTAGTTTTCCTATGCGTTTGTTGGGACGGTTATTAAAAAATAAAGCCTTTAACAGTGACTTTGGAAAAAATAGTCCCACGGCAAAAGAATTCCGTATCACTGCCCATTCTGATTTTGAAAAAAGCCGAGACCAACTTATAGCTTGTGTTCAAGAATTTGCGAAAGGAACTTCGGTCATTACGGTAATGCATCATCCGTTTTGGGGAAAGATGAGTTTTGAGGATTGGGACAAACTGATGTGGAGACATTTGGACCATCATTTGAGACAGTTTGGGGTGTAACTGAAAAGTGTCTTGATTTGCAGGGATTGCGTGAGGGATAGCAGCGGCATCCTCTTGGGGCGGGGTTCGCCCCAAGAGATATAGCGGATAGCCCGACCCCGAGGAGCAGGGACTTTTGGTTATGCAAAGTCGTGTGCCTCGGGGTCACGCCCAAATAACTATTAGGATGCGTCACTTGATTCGTGTCCTATCATTTAATTTGTACCTTTGCACGATATAAAATACTACAATGAGAATTGATATTATTACCGTTTTACCTGAATTATTGAGAAGTCCTTTTGAGGCTTCGATTATGAAACGTGCTATCGACAAGGGGTTAGTGGAAGTGCATTTTCACAATTTGAGAGATTATACGACCAACAAACAAAAAAGTGTAGACGATTATCCTTTTGGCGGAGGCGCGGGTATGGTGATGACGGTACAACCCATTGATGCTTGTATCACGCATTTGAAGAGCGAGAGAACCTACGACGAGATTATTTATATGTCACCCGACGGAGACACGCTGAACCAAAAAATGGCCAATACGATGTCGATGTATGAAAACATTATCATTTTGTGCGGGCATTATAAAGGTGTCGATCAGCGAGTGAGAGACCATTTTATTACCAAAGAAATTTCTATTGGCGATTATGTGTTATCTGGAGGTGAATTGGGTGCTTTGGTTTTGTGCGATGCCTTGATTCGATTGATTCCAGGGGTTTTGAGTGACGAAACCTCAGCTTTGACCGATAGTTTTCAAGACGGCTTATTATCGGGTCCAATTTATACGAGACCTGCCGATTACAAAGGCTGGAAAGTTCCTGATGTTTTGTTGAGTGGGCATTTTGCCAAGATTGACAAATGGAGAGAAGACATGGCTTATGAGCACACTAAAAACAGAAGACCCGATTTGTTGGAGGATTAAAACTCTAATAATCAACATTTAAATTCCAAATCCCAAAAATAAAAAACAATTTTATTTACCCATAAAAAAAATTGGAATTAGGATTTTAAATATTGTTTTTTTGTTTACATTTGCACCCACATTAGACCAACCTCTGGCGAGAACCGTGAATGTTGCTCTATTTTAAACCATAATTAAACATTTATCATGGCAGATTTATTGAAATTCGTTCAAGACGAGTTTGTTACAAGAAAAGATTTTCCTGAATTCGGAGCTGGAGATACTATCACAGTTTACTACGAAATTAAAGAGGGTGAAAAAACAAGAACTCAGTTTTTTAAA
The DNA here is from genome assembly GCF_051547145.1 of Flavobacterium sp. RSSB_23. Lineage (NCBI taxonomy): Bacteria > Pseudomonadati > Bacteroidota > Flavobacteriia > Flavobacteriales > Flavobacteriaceae > Flavobacterium > Flavobacterium sp. RSSB_23. Next base: position 268,931 of record NZ_JBPTTO010000004.1, read on the forward strand.
GGAGTAGTGATTCAAAGAAGAGGTTCAGGAAACACTGAAACTTTTACTATTCGTAAAATGTCAGGAGCTATTGGAGTAGAGCGTATCTTCCCAGTTAACTTACCTGCTTTACAAAAAGTTGAAATCAACAAAAAAGGTGCAGTTCGTAGAGCTAGAATTTTCTACTTTAGAGAACTTACTGGTAAGAAAGCAAAAATCAAAGACAAAAGAAGATAATCTTTTTTCTTTCAAATATAAAAGTCCCGACCTGTCGGGACTTTTTTTTGGTAGTATATCGCCAAAATTTTTATCATTTTAAAGATTTACCCCCTTCAAAAATAACGATTTCGTAATATCACAAGATGCGCAAGAATTATGATATTTTTATAGCAAAATCAGGGAGTATTTACATCCGATTTCCATATATTTGTCCGCCTTATTTTTTTGCACTTTTCGCAAAGTAAGACACACATCCAAGTGATTTCGATTAAAAAAATAGAAAAATGACACAAAAATCAAAAATTTTTTACACCCTTACAGATGAAGCGCCATTGTTGGCTACTTACTCTTTTTTACCAATTGTTCAAGCATTTACTGCCACATCGGATATAGAAATTGAAACAAGAGATATTTCGCTGGCTGGAAGAATTTTAGCCAATTTTCCAGAATTTTTAAAAGAAGATCAAAAGACGAGTGATGCCTTATTAGAATTAGGAAAACTAGCCACTACTCCAGAGGCTAACATTATTAAATTACCAAACGTTTCTGCATCTGTTCCACAATTAAAAGCGGCTATTGCAGAACTTCAAGCACACGGTTACGCCGTACCTGATTTTCCAGAAGACCCACAAACTGAAGAAGAGAAAAATAACAAAGCAAAATACGCAAAAGTATTAGGTTCTGCTGTGAATCCTGTTTTGCGTGAAGGGAACTCTGATCGTAGAGCACCAAAAGCTGTTAAGAATTACGCCAAAGCCAATCCACATTCTATGGGAGCTTGGTCTTCTGAGTCTAAAACACACGTGGCTTCAATGGAACAAGGTGACTTTTACGGAAGCGAACAATCTGTTACCGTTAGCGAAGGTACTGATGTGAAAATTGAATTCGTAGGAGCAGACGGAACCACAACAGTTCTTAAAGCAAGTACACCGTTGAAAGCAGGCGAAATCATCGACAGTTCTGTAATGAATATCGCAGCCTTAAAAAGTTTTGTAGCCAAAACGATTGAAGAAGCAAAAGCACAAAATATCTTATTATCTGTTCACCTAAAAGCTACTATGATGAAGGTGTCTGACCCTATCATTTTTGGAGCTATCGTTGAAGTATATTTTGCCGCTGTTTTTGAAAAATATGCAACGTTATTCAATGAATTAAATATTGATACTCGTAACGGCTTAGGAGATGTTTATGCTAAAATAGCCGGACACCCTCAACAAGCAGAAGTAGAAGCAGCTATTGATGCTGCAATTGCTAATGGACCTGCTTTAGCAATGGTGAATTCTGATAAAGGAATCACTAACCTTCACGTACCATCAGATGTAATTGTAGACGCTTCTATGCCTGCAATGATTCGTACTTCTGGTCAAATGTGGAATAAAGAAGGAAAAGCACAAGATACTGTAGCCATCATTCCAGACCGTTGTTATGCTGGTGTATATACTGCAACCATAGATTTTTGTAAAAAACACGGCGCTTTTGTTCCAACTACAATGGGAAGTGTACCTAACGTAGGTCTTATGGCGCAAAAAGCTGAAGAATATGGTTCACACGATAAAACTTTCCAAATTCAAGGTGAAGGCGTTGTTCGTGTTGTAAACACAGAAGGTAACGTATTAATGGAACAAAAAGTGGCTAAAAATGATATTTTCAGAATGTGTCAAGCCAAAGACGCTCCAATTCAAGACTGGGTAAAACTAGCGGTAAACAGAGCACGTCTATCAGCTACTCCAGCGGTTTTCTGGTTGGACAACAACAGAGCGCACGATAGAGAATTGATTGTAAAAGTTGAAAAATATCTAAAAGACCACGATACAACAGGATTAGACATTCGCATTTTAAGCCCTATCGAAGCGACTAATTTCACTCTAGAGCGCATCATTAAAGGATTAGACACTATCTCTGTGACTGGAAATGTATTGCGTGATTACTTAACCGATTTATTCCCAATCTTAGAAGTAGGGACTTCAGCTAAAATGCTTTCTATCGTTCCCTTAATGAATGGTGGTGGTTTATTTGAAACTGGCGCTGGAGGTTCTGCTCCAAAACACGTTGAGCAATTTATCGAAGAAGGCTACTTACGTTGGGATTCCTTAGGTGAATTTTTGGCTTTGGGCGCTTCATTAGAACATTTAGGACAAACATTAAACAATTCAAAAGCGATTGTTTTAGCAGAAGCCTTGGATGTAGCTACTGAAAAATTCTTAGCAAATGACAAATCTCCTTCAAGAAAAGTTGGTGGAATTGACAATAGAGGTTCCCATTTCTACCTAGCGATGTACTGGGCAGAAGCTTTAGCCGCTCAAGATAAAGATGCTGATTTAAAAGCAATTTTCTCGCCTATTGCGACTGAATTCATCGCTAACGAAGCACAAATCAACAGTGAACTAATTGGTGCTCAAGGAAAACCGCAAACTATCGGCGGCTACTACCAACCGAATCCAGAGTTGACGAGTAAAGCGATGCGACCAAGCACCACTTTCAATACGATTTTGGCAAAAATTGCATAGTCATACAATAAGTAAATAATAAAAAGACAACTGGAAACGGTTGTCTTTTTTTGTTAACCATACATTAACACTTGTACACTAGTATTTAACTCAAAAAATCGTCTACTTTGTAGTATTAAAATCAATCTATGAAAAATCTCCCTTTTACAGTTTATACATTCTTTTTAATATTTGTTGCTCCATTTTTGTATGCTCAAGAAAACACCAATGCTAATCTTACTAAAGAAAAATTTACGCTAAGCGGAACCATTACTGACCAAAACAGTAATGAAACTTTAATTGGTGTCAATATTGTTTTTCCTGAATTAAAAACAGGCGTAACTACCAACGAATATGGTTTTTATTCCATTACGCTTCCCAAAGGAAAACACCAAGTTCAAATTTCTTATTTGGGCTACAAAACGGTAAATGAAACCATCGAATTGACGCAAAATACCAAATACAACTGGCCTTTGTCCAATGAAGACAACGTGCTCAAAGAAGTCATCATCACAGACGACAGAACCAAAACCGACATTAGAAAGCCCGAAATGAGCGTAAATAAACTTTCCATTTCAGCTATTAAAAAAATGCCTGTCGTTCTTGGAGAAGTAGATGTGCTTAAATCTATTTTATTACTCCCTGGAGTGACCAATGCTGGAGAAGGTGCTTCTGGATTTAATGTACGTGGTGGTGGAGCAGATCAAAACTTGATTCTGTTGGACGAAGCTACTATTTTTAACTCATCACACGTTTTTGGTTTTTTCTCTGTTTTTAATCCCGATGCGATCAAAGATATTCGACTCTACAAAGGCGGAATTCCTTCTCGCTTTGGAGGAAGAGCTTCCTCGGTTTTAGATATTTATCAAAAAGATGGAAGCAGCAAAAAATTCCATATGAATGGAGGTATTGGCCTAATCTCAAGTAGGCTTTTAGTAGAAGGCCCATTGGTTAAAGACAAAGGTTCCTTCTTGATTGGTGGTCGTGGGTCCTATGCCCATTTGTTTTTGAAATTATCTCCAGAACAAAAAGATAATGCCGCATATTTTTATGATCTAAATGCAAAATTCAGTTATAAATTAACCGAAAATGACAATTTATATCTTTCTGGATATTTTGGCCGAGACGTTTTTAGCCTAAACAAAAGTTTTACCAATACTTATGGTAATTCAACCCTAAACTTGCGTTGGAATCATTTGTATTCTGATAAATTGTTTTCTAATCTTTCCTTGATTTATAGCGATTACTATTATGGCTTAGATCTTGATTTTGTAGGATTCAAATGGGATTCGGGTATCAAAAACTACAATATCAAATACGATTTTAAAAATTACTTAACGGACTCGTTCAAATTAAACTACGGACTGAACGCAATTTATTACGACTTCAATCCGGGCACAATTGTCCCTTCAAATAGCACCTCTGGAATCAATTCCGATCAATTGGATAAGAAATATGCTTTTGAACCTGCAGTCTATATCAGTGCCGATCACGATTTAAGCAAAAAAGTGAGTATTTCTTATGGATTACGTTACAGTTTATTTTATCGCTTAGGACAATCTACCGTAAATATTTATGCGAATGACAATCCTGTTCTTTTCAATAATGACTTAAAATTGTATGAAAAAGCAACACCAATTGATACAAAATTTTATGGCAAAAACGATGTGATTCAAAGTTTTGACAATTTAGAACCTCGCTTTTCTGCGGCTTATCAATTCAATGACACCCAATCGGTAAAAGCGAGTTATAACCGTATGGTACAGTATTTACAGTTAATTTCAAATACCTCATCACCTACTCCACTCGATGTTTGGACGCCAAGTGATAATTTCATTAAACCTCAAATTGCAGACCAAGTGGCGCTAGGGTATTTCAAAAACTTCAGTGACGGAATGTACTCGTTAGAAGTAGAAACCTATTATAAAAAAATCAAAAATCGTATCGATTATATAGATGGTGCCGAATTAATTGCGAACAAAGCTTTGGAACAAGTCATTTTGAATGGCCAAATGAGAGCCTACGGATTAGAAATTTTGCTAAAGAAAAACGAAGGCAAACTCAACGGTTGGATTTCTTATACTTTATCAAGATCTGAACAACAAACCCCAGGCAGAACGCCACTAGAGACAGGAATTAATAATGGTCAATGGTATAAATCTGTTTACGACAAATTGCATAATTTAGCAGTGACTAGTTCGTATACATTGAACGACAAATGGAGCTTTGGAGCTAATTTTGCTTTACAAAGCGGTCAACCCGTAACCTACCCTGAAGGACAATATGAGTATTTAGGAATTACTGTTCCAAGCTATGGTTTGCGCAACGAAAATCGTTTACCAGCTTATCATCATTTAGATATTGCTGCTACGTTAACTCCAAGAAAAAACAACAATCGTAACTACAAAACCGAATGGGTTTTTAGTATTTACAATCTGTACAACAGAAGAAATGCTGCGTCAATCAACTTCAGACAAAACATTGACACAGGTAATAATGAAGCAGTAAGAACTTCAATATTTGGTATTGTTCCAGCTGTGAGTTATAATTTTAAATTTTAAGCATTATGCAAAAGATCACTTTCTTTTTCGTTTTTATACTAGCAACCTTATTCGTAGGATGTGAAGATGTAGTGGATGTAGACCTAAACACTGCTCCTCCAAAATTAGTAATTGAAGCCTCCATCAATTGGCAAAAAGGAACTTCAGGAAATCAACAACGCATCAAATTGACTACAACAACGGATTATTTCAGTACTAACATCCCAAAAGTTTCGGGAGCAATCGTAACCATTACCAATAGCACCAATACTGTTTTTAATTTTGTGGAAGTACCAAATACAGGCGAATATTTCTGCTCGAATTTTGTCCCTGTAATCAATGAAACGTACACATTGACTGTAGTTAGCAAAGGACAAACTTATACCGCTACAGAAACTTTACAACCTGTTGCTCCAATTACCAAACTAGAACAAAAAAATGATGGCGGTATTACAGGTGACGAAATTGAAGTGAAAACTTTTTATAATGATCCTGCTGGCATACCTAATTACTATTTATACAAATACACCTATTCCAATCAAGTAAAATCAAATCTTTATGTAGACAGAGATGAGTTTTTTGATGGCAATGAATTTTTTAGTATTTCGCAAAATGACGAACTGAAAAAAGGAGATAAAATCGAAATCACCCACTACGGCATCTCAAAAGCCTACTATAACTACATGAGTATTTTGGTTAGTATTGCTGGTAATAATGGCGGAGGTCCTTTTCAATCTCCTCCTGCTACGGTTCGTGGTAATATCATCAACACTACAGACAAAGCCAATTATCCGTTGGGCTATTTTTCCTTAAGTGAAATCGACTTTAGAAGTTATACTATTCAATAACATTCATTTCAAGTATCTTTTTATGCTTATTCAGACCTTACAAACACTTTTCAAAAGGGATTTGACCTCCTTAAAAAGAGAAATAAATGCCTATCAAAACGAAGCTATAGTCTGGTCTATTGAACAACAAATCAACAATTCGGCTGGTAATTTGTGCTTGCATCTTATTGGCAATCTCAATACTTATATTGGGGCTGAAATAGGAAAAACAAATTATGTTAGAAATAGAGACTTAGAATTTTCTGCGAAAAACATCTCCAAATCAGAATTGATTCAAAAAATCGATGAAACCATAGCAGTTGTTCATCAAGCACTTGACCAATTATCAGAAGATGATTTAGAAACAGAATATCCATTATTGGTTTTGGACAAAAAGACCCCTTATGGTTTCTTCTTGGTGCATCTTGCTTCACATCTAGCCTATCATTTGGGACAAATTAGTTACCATCGCAGACTACTTAATGCATAAAGAAATGAACTAGCTCAATAACTTTTGTACATTTGCTTCGAATAATCTTAAATTTAATTCCAAAAAATGTCCTCACATCACATCGTTCGCGACGACCAAGAACCTGCTTTAATTATCGCCAATGGAGCTTCTTGTCAGCCCGAATTATTGGGTCAATTATTAGAATGGTCACCTTTGGTTGTAGTACTAGATTCTGCCATAGAACGTGTGATTTCGTTAGACATAAAAGTAGATGTGCTTTTAGGCGACTTTGATCGTGATTTCGACCCAGAGGTATACAAAACCAAACAATATCCTCTGGAAATTGTGCACACTCCCGATCAAAACAAAACCGATTTAGAAAAGGCATTAGACTATTTAATCGAGCGAAAAATGCCTGCTGTCAATATTGTTTGGGCTACTGGAAAAAGAGCCGACCACACCATAACCAATCTCACAAATATCGTACGCTACCGCGATTTAATCAAAATTGTGATTTTGGACGACCATTCCAAAATATTTCTTTTACCCAACAAATTCGAAAAATGGTACACGGCAGGCACACCTATTTCGCTAATCCCAATTGGCGTGGTAAAAGGCATTCATTCGCAAAACTTAGTGTATCCTTTAGCAAATGACACTTTGACTATTGGATACAGAACCGGTAGTAGCAATGCTGTCGCTTCCGATGGACTGGTCACTATTGAACATTCTGAAGGAGATTTATTGTTGATGGAATGCATGGATTAATTTCCAAAAAAGGAATGCCTATCTTTGCACCGAAATTTAGAAAATGAAACGTACAAAGCAGCCCGAGAAAAAAAACCTACATCCAAGAAATCAGCACCGTTTAGGATACGACTTCGATTCCTTAATTCAGATATTGCCTGAACTCAAAAATTTTGTAGGCATCAACGAACATCAAATCCAAACGCTAGATTTTAGTAATCCTGATGCCGTAAAAGCATTGAACAAAGCATTATTACTAGCGTACTACGATATTCAATTTTGGGAGATTCCTTCTACTTTTCTTTGCCCTCCCATTCCAGGTAGAGTAGATTACATTCATTACTTAGCCGATTTGTTAGCCCAAAGCAATAATGGCATTATCCCAAAAGGAGAAAGTGTGCAAGGCTTAGACATTGGTGTAGGTGCGAATTGTATTTATCCTATTTTAGGAAATGCGGTTTACGGTTGGAGTTTTGTAGGCACAGATATCGATGAAAAAGCGATTCAAAATTGCAAAAAAATTATCGAGAAAAATCCACAACTAATCGACGCTATTAGCTTACAATTACAAACAGAGCCTCGTTTTATTTTCAAGAACATTATGGAATCTGAAGATAAATTCGCATTTACCATTTGCAATCCTCCCTTTCATAATTCAAAAGAAGAGGCTACAAAAGTAGCTTTACGAAAAGTCAATAATTTAAATAACGACAAAGCAACTTCACCAGTATTAAATTTTGGTGGACAAAACGCTGAGTTATGGTGTCCGGGCGGTGAATTGGGTTTTATCACTCAAATGATTTACGAAAGCGCTAAATATCCTATGCACTGTCTTTGGTATACTACTTTGGTCTCCAAACAAGCGCATCTAAATAGTTTGTACAAAACCTTAAACAAAGTAAATGCTGCCAACATCACCACTATAGATATGGCACAAGGCCAAAAAACGAGCCGCATCTTGGCATGGACTTTTTTAACCGAAAAGCAACAAAAAGAATGGAAGTTTGAATAAACTATTTGCATACAATTTAGATTTTTTCAACAAATAAACACTTAACTAAATTAGACGAATCCAAAAGCAGCAGTCTCATTTCGTTAAAAAACATAGTATCTTTGAATTCAATCGTACAGCACTTTAGAATCTTCAACTAATGAAACTACAAATTGTATCAGATTACCAACCCACGGGTGACCAACCTCAAGCGATAGAAAAATTAGCGCAAGGTATTCTTGCAGGTGAACCATTTCAAACGCTGCTTGGAGTTACGGGGTCTGGAAAAACATTTACGGTTGCCAACGTCATTCAAGAAGTTCAAAAACCTACGCTGATATTGGCGCACAACAAAACGTTGGCCGCGCAGTTGTACTCGGAATTCAAACAGTTTTTCCCAAACAATGCGGTGGAATATTTTGTGTCGTATTACGATTATTACCAACCCGAGGCGTTTATGCCTGTAACGGGAGTTTTTATAGAAAAAGATTTGTCTATCAATGAAGAGTTAGAAAAAATGCGTTTGAGCACGACTTCTTCTTTATTGTCTGGACGAAGAGATATTATAGTGGTCGCTTCGGTTTCTTGCATTTATGGTATTGGAAACCCAGTAGAATTTCAAAAGAACGTAATTGCCATCGAAGTCAACCAAATGATTTCAAGAACTAAATTGCTACACAGCTTAGTACAAAGTTTGTATTCTAGAACCGAAGCCGAATTTACCCCAGGAAATTTCAGAATTAAAGGTGATACAGTTGAAGTCTATCCAAGTTATGCGGATGACGCCTTCAGAATTCATTTTTTTGGTGATGAAATCGAAGAAATAGAAAGCTTTGATACCAAAACGGCTCAAGTTATTGAACGCTTTGAAAAATTGACGATTTATCCCGCCAATATGTTCGTGACTTCGCCTGATGTGCTACAAAATGCCATTTGGGAAATCCAGCAAGATTTAGTCAAGCAAGTGGATTATTTTAAAGAAATAGGCAAACATTTAGAAGCCAAACGACTTGAAGAACGCACCAACTTCGACTTAGAAATGATTCGAGAATTGGGCTATTGTTCTGGAATTGAAAATTATTCTCGTTACCTTGACGGAAGAGAAGCGGGCTCAAGACCTTTCTGTTTATTGGATTATTTCCCCAATGATTTTTTATTGGTAGTCGATGAAAGCCACGTGACTTTGTCGCAAGTACAAGCTATGTATGGTGGTGACCGTTCTAGAAAAGAAAACTTGGTAGAATATGGCTTCCGACTTCCCGCGGCAATGGACAACAGACCTTTGAAATTCGAAGAGTTTGAAGCTATGCAAAATCAAGTCATTTATGTTTCAGCAACACCTGCGGATTATGAATTGCAAAAATGCGATGGTGTTTATGTAGAGCAAATCATTCGTCCAACAGGTTTACTAGACCCCATTATCGAAATTCGTCCAAGTTTGAATCAAATTGATGATTTAATCGAAGAAATACAAGTACGCTGTGAGTTAGATGAGCGTGTTTTGGTCACTACTTTAACCAAAAGAATGGCCGAAGAATTGGCTAAATACTTGACTAAAGTTTCCATTCGTTGTCGCTACATTCACTCAGATGTGGATACATTGGAGCGTATCGAAATTATGCAGGATTTGAGAAAAGGCTTATTTGACGTATTGATTGGAGTCAATTTATTGAGAGAAGGATTGGATTTGCCTGAAGTGTCTTTGGTTGCCATTTTGGATGCCGACAAAGAAGGGTTTCTTAGAAGCCATCGTTCACTCACCCAAACTATTGGTCGTGCAGCAAGAAACTTAAACGGAAAAGCAATTATGTATGCCGATAAAATCACAGCGAGTATGCAAAAAACAATTGATGAAACCAATTATCGCCGTACCAAACAAATCAACTACAACACCCAACACAATAAAGTTCCGCAAGCTTTAGATAAAAAAATAGACAGTGCTTTTACTAAAAATCCTTTGGTGGAATACGAATTAGGACACACTATTGCAAAAGCAGCTGAGCCTGAAACCGCTTATTTATCAAAACCAGAATTGGAAAAATTAATTCGTGAAAAACGAAAAGCGATGGAAAAAGCCGCAAAAGATTTAGATTTTATGCAAGCTGCCAAGTTCCGAGATGAAATTAAAGCACTACAGGGAAAACTCTCTTAATTGTGTTGTTCTTGAAACATTCCTAACAATGCTTTGGCATCAATCATAGCATTAGGAGATTCCTGCATCATTTGCAAAACTCGTTTGGTAGCTCCAGGATTTAATCCCATATCGATGGCTATTTGACGAATCGCAACGGACTCTTTTTCGTGCAAAACACCATCACAATGCATAATCAGCGCCAAACGATAGAACTGCTGAATACGCTGAAATTCTGATTTAATAGGCAAATGAGGTAACTCTTGATGAAACAAATCAGAATATTCTGCTCTGGTAAAACCCAATTCTTTGGCTACAATCCAAATAAAATCCAACTCGCGTTGATGTAATTTTCCGTCTACAATAGAAAAACTTATCATTTCTAAAAGTAAACTTCTTTTTTCTTCAAAACTATTCATCAATTTCTTATTTTTAGCTAAATTATTGTTTTTAAATGTATCCACAAAATTCAATTATGTCTAAAAAAACAATCCTATTTTTTTGCTTCTTTTTTCTTCTGGCGAAAGGATGGACACAAGAAACCACTGCTTCTGCTCAAGTCAGTACTTTTAGTATTGCATCACCTGAGTTACAAACGACAAAAAAAATCTGGCTCTACTTACCCAAAAACTATAGTGCTTCCAAGAAGAAATATTCCGTGATTTATATGACCGATGCTCAAAATTTATTTGATGCCAAAACAGCCTACAGTGGCGAATGGAATATTGATGAAAAATTAGACAGTCTGAACGCACAAGTAATAGTTGTGGGAATTGAACACGGAAACGAAAAACGGCTGGAAGAACTCACACCCTATCCGCACGAAAAATACGGCGGCGGAAAAGCAAATCAATATTTAGATTTTATTGTCAACACCCTAAAACCAAGCATCGACAAAAAATACCGTACCAAAACCGACAAAACGCACACACTAATAATTGGCAGCTCCTTGGGTGGATTGACTGCTTTTTACGCTACGCTAAAGTATCCAGAAGTTTTTGGCAAAGCAGGCGTTTTCTCTCCTGCGTTTTGGATTAACAGAAAGGATATTATCGCATTAACAGAACAAACTCAAAAGATAAAAGCAAAATACTATTTCCTTTGTGGAGATAAAGAAGGTGACGATGACAGTATGGTCAAAGACTTGAATACAATGGAAAACATCATCAACACCAAGCGTTGTTCCTGTAAACATTTGAACACAAAGACCATCATAAAAGGTGGCCAACACAACGAAAAATTATGGCGAGATGGTTTTGTAAAAGCCTTACTTTGGTTGGGCTACTAATCCTTTTTTAGAACAATAAAAAATTTATGTTATGCAACTAATCCTTCGCGAATACAACCTCAAACTAAAACACACCTTCACCATTTCTAGAGAATCTATCGATTTTCAACCTTCGTTAATTGTAGAACTCCAAAGTGATGGCCTTTCGGGTTTTGGCGAAGCAACTTCCAATCCCTATTACCACACCACGGTACCGATGATGCGCGCGGATTTGGAAAAAATTAGACCTCTGATAGAAAACACAACAACAGAAACTCCCGAAGAATTTTGGGATAAAGTGCATCCTTATTTAAAAGACGATATGTTTGCACTTTGCGCTTTAGACTTGGCTTATAATGATTTATACGCTCGCAAAAAAGGCAAAAAACTATATGATTTGTGGAATTTTACTACCGATAAAAATCCATTAACAGATTATACCATCGGTATTGCTTCTATTGAAAAAATGGTTGCCAAAATGAAAGAACTCCCTTGGCCCATCTATAAAATTAAATTAGGTACCCAAGAAGACATCGAAATCGTAACTGAATTACGAAAACACACAGACGCCATCTTCAGAATCGATGCCAACTGCGGTTGGGGCGTTGAAGAAACCATTTCTAATTCCATAGCTTTAAAAAAACTCGGCGTCGAATTCTTGGAACAACCAATGAAAGCCGATAATTGGGAAGCACATAAAGAAGTGTACAAACACTCCGCTTTGCCCATCATTGCCGACGAAAGCTGTATTATCGAATCCGATGTTGCCAAATGCCACAATCATTTTCACGGCGTAAATGTCAAATTGGTAAAATGTGGTGGCCTTACTCCTGGCAAACGTATGCTAGAAGAAGCCAAAAAACTGGGGCTAAAAACTATGGTAGGTTGTATGACCGAATCTACAGTAGGCATCTCGGCCATTGCTCATCTATTACCACTACTAGATTATGTAGATATGGACGGAGCGCTACTATTAGATAAAGATATTGCCACAGGAGTAACCATTACTTACGGCAAAATTGATTACCCAGACGGAAACGGAACTGGGGTGACACTTTTATAATTGGTATGAAAGTCCATCAATTCCCCAATCGTACAATCGAAATCAACCAAGAAACCTTCCTTTATTTTGGTGGAACGGCTTATCTTGGTTTGCCAACTTTACCCGAATTTCAAGAAATTATCTTCAAAAATATCCAGCGTTGGGGCACCGCATACGGAAGTTCAAGAAACGCAAACGTCCAATTGAGCGCCTACGACACTGGCGAAACTCACCTTGCGCAATTCATTCAGACTGATGCCGCAGTTACTGTGTCATCTGGAATGCTAGCAGGCAAAATAACTATAGATTTTTTAAGCACAAGTACAGATGTTTTTTACCATTTCCCAAATTCGCATCCTGCCATTCAAAGAAAAGACAGCCTACCTCTATTTACAAACAACCAATTAAACCCTAGAGTTTTAGATACAAAAAAAGAAAAAATCACCCTACTCACAGATGCCGTACCCTCATTTGAAACCCAACCCATAAACCTAAAAATTCTCGAGAGCATTCCCTCTCACAAAGAAATCACTTTGGTCATAGACGAATCCCATTCTATCGGAATCCTTGGCAAAAACGGCTCAGGAATTTACTCTAGTATTACGAATCCTAACATCAAACGCAAAATTTTAGTCGCCTCACTTGGCAAAGCCTTTGGATTAACAGGCGGGGTAATTGCTAGTGACTCCAATTTTATTCAGCAAATCAAAAATTACGACACCTTCGTCGCAGCTGCTGGAATGAATCCTGCCTATGTACAAACTATTGCAGAAACTGGGCATTTAGTGCAACAGCAACTTCAAAAATTACAGGACAATTTGAACTATCTCGCTCAACATTTACAACCCAATCCCAAAATCAATTTCACCGCAAACTACCCTTCCATTTACTTAGATTGGAACAAGAGCTACGATATATTGTTGCAAAACAAAATCGTAATCACCCATTTTGATTATCCCTCAGACCAAAAAACCTTGAACCGAATCGTCATTTCGGCCAATCATCAAAAAGAAGACCTTGACCAACTAATTAAAGTTTTAAATTCCTTTTCATAGGTTTTAGGAGCAGAAAAAAAAGGCTTTTATGCCATCATAGAACCCGTCATCCGCTATATCTTTGCTTTTTTAAAGAAAAAAAGCAAAGGATGCCGCTACTACCGGGGCTAAAAGGGAACATATTGCCTTCTTGTAAACATCAAATTCAGACTCGAATATATCGTCGCTCTATTTTTAAACTGTACCTTTGTAAAAAATTAAAAGAATATGACCAACAACGATATTTTCAAAAAATTACGCGTAGCCTTAATGTTGCGTGACGACCAAATCGTTGAAATCCTAGAATTAGTAGATTTCAGAATATCAAAATCAGAATTGGGTGCTTTTTTCCGTGATGAAAAACATCCCAACTATATGGAATGTGGCGACCAAGTATTGCGCAATTTCCTTAACGGATTAGTAATTCACTTACGTGGCACCAAAGAAAACCCAAAAATACCTACTGAAGTTTTAGCCAAACACAGAGCTGAAATCCCTGCAAAAGACGGAGCTGCAAAACGTCCAGAGTTCAAAGCCAAACCAAAAGATGCCGAACAAAGCCGCGGAGACAAAAAGCCAGCAAGCAAAAAACCTTTCAAGAAAAGCAATAAAGCGGCTGCTCCAAAAATTCAAGTGGTTGAAAAAGTAAAATTCAACAACGGAAAGAATAAAAAATCATAATGAAAACGGCGCTAGTCATTGGCAGTACGGGACTTATTGGTTCGCAACTAGTAGATGTACTTTTAGAAAGTGAACACTATCAAAAAGTCATCATTTTTGTAAAACGAGAATCTGGAAAATCACATCCCAAACTAGAGCAACACATCATCAATTTCGATGCACCCGAGACCTATCAACATTTAGTGAAAGGCGATGATGTATTTTGCACCATTGGTACCACCATCAAAAAAGCGGGAAGTCAATCCGCCTTTCGTAAAGTTGATTTTGAATATCCTATTGCATTTTCAAACATTGCAAAAACTAACAACATAAAACAATTCCTGATTGTTTCTTCTTTGGGTGCCAACAAAGACTCGAACAACTTCTATTTAAAAACAAAAGGAGAAATGGAAGCAGCATTAGCCAAAGCTAATTTTGAAACCACTGTTATTGTTAGACCTTCCTTATTATTAGGTCATCGCTCAGAATTTAGATTAGGAGAAAAAATAGGCGCTTTTTTCTCTAAAGGATTTTCTTTCCTACTCCTAGGAAGCTTAAAAAAATACCGACCAATAGAAAGCTGTACAGTTGCAAGAGCCTTGTATCGTTTAGCACAGTCCAACGTAAAAGGCTACACCATTTACGAATCGGATGAACTTCAAAACATCGGAAAATAAAAAAGCCTGTTCATAATGAACAGGCTTTTCAATATATAACTAGATTGTAAATTAAGACAATGCAGCTTTAACTTGGTCAGCAGCTTCTTGAAACTCAACTGCAGAAAGAATTGGCATTCCAGAATTATCAATTAATTCTTTTGCAATAGCAGCATTAGTTCCTTGTAAACGTACAATGATTGGCACTTTAATAGCGTCACCCATATTTTTGTAAGCATCTACAACACCTTGTGCTACACGGTCACAACGAACAATTCCACCAAAAATATTGATTAAAATTGCTTTTACGTTTGGGTCTTTTAAGATGATACGGAACGCAGTTTCTACACGTTTTGCATCAGCTGTTCCTCCTACGTCTAAGAAGTTTGCAGGCTCAAAACCAGCATACTTAATCAAATCCATAGTTGCCATAGCCAAACCAGCTCCGTTTACCATACATCCAACAGTTCCGTCAAGGTCTACATAATTCAAACCTACTTCTTTTGCTTCAACTTCGATTGGGTTCTCCTCACGAATGTCACGCATATCAGCATATTTAGCTTGTCTGTATAAAGCATTATCATCGATATTTACTTTAGCATCAACAGCCATAATTTTGTTGTCAGATGTTTTTAACACAGGGTTAATTTCGAACATCGAAGCATCTGAACCAATGTAAGCATTATATAAAGAATCGATGAATTTCACCATTTCTTTGAAAGCATTTCCAGAAAGCCCTAAGTTAAAAGCAATTCTTCTTGCTTGAAAACCTTGCAAACCAACAGCTGGATCTACTTCTTCAGTAAAAATTAAATGAGGAGTATGCTCAGCCACTTCTTCGATATCCATTCCACCTTCAGTAGAATACATAATCATATTACGGCCAGTAGCTCTGTTCAATAAAACAGAAACATAAAACTCAGAAGTTTCGCTTTCACCTGGATAATATACATCTTCAGCGATTAACACTTTGTGTACTTTTTTACCTTCGGCAGAAGTTTGAGGCGTAATCAATTGCATCCCGATGATTTCGCTAGCAATTCCTTCTACTTTGTCTAAGCCTTTGGCAAGTTTTACACCACCACCTTTTCCACGTCCACCGGCGTGAATTTGAGCTTTAACAACATACCAACTTGTACCTGTTTCGGCAGTTAATTGTTTTGCAGCAGCAACAGCTTCTACAGGGCTATTCGCTACAATTCCGCGTTGAATTCGTACGCCGTAGCTTGCTAAAATTTCTTTTCCTTGATATTCGTGTATGTTCATAAGTATATAAAATTTGACCGGACTCTGAAAACGTTCCAGAATAAAGTGCGACAAAAATAGAAAATTAAACTCAAATAGAATTATTTTTTTTTCTTAAAAAAAGATAGGTTTAACTTAAAAATAACCTTACATAAAAACGTACTTTATTAAAAAAATTAAAGGTTATTCAAAAATTTGTGATATTTTTTTTTGGACAGGCTAAAATCACTAAAAAAGTCAGTTTTTGTAGGTAAATAAGACGTTTTCAATTTCAAATATTATGAAAATGTTAACAGAGGCGGTGCAAAATTTTGCAATTGTCATTTTTGCAAGCTGAATTTGATTTTATAGCAAAAATAATAGCTAAAACATGTATTTAGACAGATTATCTCATGAATTACATAATTTTGTAAAAAAAAAGCAAGCATGAAAGTTAAAGAACAAGGCCTTTACTTGCCCGAATTTGAACACGACAATTGTGGCGCAGGATTCATTTGTAATTTGAATGGAATAAAATCTAACGATATTATTCACAAGGCATTAGACATTTTAATTAAATTAGAGCATCGTGGCGCTGTTAGCTCTGATGGTAGAACTGGTGACGGAGCAGGAATCCTTTTTGATATTCCGCACACATTTTTTAAGAAAGTATGTGAATTTTCTATTCCTGAGCCTAGAGAATATGCTGTTGGTATGGTATTCATGCCTAAAAGTAGTAATCAAGTTGATTTTTGCAAAACTACTTTTGAAAAAGCAATTTTAGATCAAAAATTAGAAATCCTCGGATGGAGAGATGTTCCTGTTGATGTTAGCAATCTAGGACAAATCGCTGCCGAAAAAGAACCTACGGTAAAACAAGTTTTTGTTGGTAAAAATGGTTTGGACTTAACAGAACAACAATTCAACGCCAAAATGTTTGCCGCTAGAAAGATAGCAGAACATGCAGTTAGAGGCTCAAAAACTTCTGAGAGTCATATGTTTTATTTCTCAAGTTTTTCTACAACAACTATTATATATAAAGGACTGCTAATGCCAGAAGACATTAGCCGTTATTACACCGACTTATTAGACAGCGATTTAGTTACTCGATTGGCATTAGTGCACCAGCGATTCTCTACAAATACTTTCCCTTCATGGGATTTAGCACAACCTTTCCGCTATATGTGTCACAATGGTGAAATTAACACATTAAGAGGAAACGTTAGCCGAATGAGAGCTCGTGAAGAACTGATGAAAAGTGATGTTTTTGGTGAGGATTTAAAAAAATTATTCCCAATCATTTTAGAAGGAAAATCCGATTCTGCCTCTATGGATATGGTTGTTGAGTTACTGCTAATGACGGGAAGAACACTTCCTGAAGTTATGATGATGGTAGTTCCAGAAGCATGGGAAAAACATCAAACGATGAGTGCTGAGAAAAAAGCATTCTATGAGTACAATTCTTGTATTATGGAACCTTGGGATGGCCCAGCTTCTATACCATTTACTGACGGAAACGTTATTGGAGCGTTATTGGATAGAAATGGTCTGCGCCCTTCAAGATACACTTTGACTAAGAGTGGTTTTGTAATTATGTCTTCAGAAATTGGTGTACTTGACATCAACCCAGAAGATGTAATTCAACATGGTCGTTTAGAACCAGGAAAAATGTTCTTGGTCGATATGAACGAAGGAAGAATAATCGAGGATGACGAAGTAAAACATTCCATTGTTACTAAACGTCCTTACCAAAAATGGTTGGATGAAAATCTTTTACAATTAGCTTGTATTCCTTACACAGACAACCCTATTCCAGTTGAGAATCTTGATTTTGAAACCAGACAACGCATGTTTGGCTATACAATCGAAGATTTAAAAACCATAATCAACCCAATGGGTGGTAGCGGAAATGAGGCTATTAGCTCTATGGGTAATGATACTCCATTAGCAGTTTTATCAGATCAACCACAATTATTGTATAACTATTTCAAACAATTATTTGCTCAAGTTACCAATCCTCCTTTGGATGGAATTCGTGAAGAAATCATCACAGATATTAGTTTAGCTATTGGTGGAGATTACAATATATTTGACATTGAAGCAAAACAATGCAAAAAATTAAAAATCCAAAACCCTATCATTTCTAATGAAGATTTGGATAAAATAAGAAACATTCAGCACGAGGATTTCAAATCAGTTACTATTTCTACGTTGTACAAAATAGAAAAAGGAGCTAATGGTTTAGAGCGTGCCTTAGAGAAATGCGTACAAGCCACTTTCAAAGCTGTTTCTGAAGGAAGCAATATTGTCATCCTCTCAGATCGTGGAGTAAGCGAAACCCTAGCCCCTATCCCGATGCTTTTGGCTTGTTCTTATATTCACCACACTTTAAACCAACTTAAAGTACGCTCTAAGTTTGGAATTGTTATTGAATCTGCTGAACCTCGTGAGCCTCATCATTTTGCTCTTTTATTTGGATATGGTGCTAGCGCAATTAATCCTTATATGGTAAATGAAATAATTCATAATCAAGTTAAAGAAGGCCACATCGCTGGAATAACTGCAGAATATGCAATTAAAAACTACAACAAAGCCATCGGAAAAGGGATTTTGAAAATTATGAATAAAATCGGAATCTCTACGCTACACTCGTATAGAGCTGCTCAAATTTTTGAAATTTTAGGTTTAAACAAATCATTCTCAACCAAATATTTCCCATACACTCCATCTAGAATTGAAGGTATTGGATTAATGGAAGTAGAAAAAGAAGTGAAAAAGCGTTTCCAAAAAGCATTCCCAAATTCAAAAGTAGCCAACTTGCTACCGCTCGAAATTGGTGGTATCTATAGATGGAGACGAAATGGTGAAAAACACATGTTTAATCCAACAACCATTTCAAAACTACAACAAGCCGTTCGTTTGAATAGCCCTGAAAGTTATGCTGAATATTCTAAAATGGTCAATGAGCAAAGCGCTAATTTGATGACTATTCGTGGATTATTTGAATTCAATAATTTGGATCCAATTTCAATTGACGAAGTAGAGCCTTGGACTGAAATTGTAAAAAAATTCAAAACAGGTGCCATGTCATATGGTTCTATAAGTCAAGAAGCACACGAAAATCTAGCGATTGCTATGAACAGAATTGGTGGTAAAAGTAATTCTGGAGAAGGTGGTGAAGATTCAAGACGTTTCCAAAAAGAATTGAATGGCGACTCAAGAAATAGTGCTATCAAGCAAGTTGCTTCAGGTCGATTCGGAGTGTCTATTAATTATTTGACCAATGCCAAAGAGATTCAAATAAAAATGGCTCAAGGAGCTAAACCAGGTGAAGGTGGACAATTACCAGGTGAAAAAGTAGTGCCTTGGATTGCTGCAACCAGAAATTCTACACCTTATGTTGGACTAATTTCTCCACCTCCACATCACGATATTTATTCTATTGAAGATTTATCACAATTAATTTTCGATTTAAAAAATGCCAACCGTGAAGCTAGAGTAAATGTAAAATTAGTATCAGAAGTTGGAGTTGGAACTATAGCTGCGGGTGTTGCTAAGGCAAAAGCTGATGTGATTTTAATATCAGGTTATGATGGAGGAACAGGAGCTGCACCATTAACGTCATTAACTCATACTGGAATCCCGTGGGAATTAGGTTTGGCTGAAGCCCAACAAACTTTAATCCTAAATGATTTAAGAAGCCGTGTTGTTTTAGAGTGTGATGGACAGTTAAAAACTGGTCGCGACGTTGCTATTGCCGCTTTACTTGGAGCTGAAGAGTTTGGCTTTGCCACTGCTCCATTAGTAGCTTCAGGTTGTATTATGATGCGTGCTTGTCACTTGAATACTTGTCCTGTAGGTATTGCAACTCAAGATCCTGAACTACGTAAAAACTTCAAAGGTACTCCAGAACATGTTATTAATTTTATGTACTTCATTGCAGAGGAATTAAGACAAATTATGGCACAACTTGGCTTTAGAACTTTAAAAGAAATGGTAGGACAATCTCAAAAATTGAACGTAAATAAAGCGATTCAACATTACAAAGCGATGGGATTAGACTTGTCAACTATTCTTTATAAACCAGAAAAAGCAAAAACAGTTCCTAACCACAATACAATGCCTCAAGATCATGAATTAGAGCATGTATTAGATTTTGATATTATCAAAGCTGCGATTCCATCTATTTATAGAAAAGAAAGAACAAGAGTAACCTTTGACATCAAAAATACGGATCGTTCAGTTGGAGCAATTTTGAGTAACGAAATTTCAAAAATATACGGTGCACAAGGACTACCAGAAGATACGATTTTAGTTGACTTTACGGGTTCTGCTGGACAAAGTTTCGGAGCTTTTGCTACCAATGGATTATCATTTAAAATCCACGGAAACTGTAACGATTATCTAGGTAAAGGACTTTCTGGAGGTAAATTAATTATTAAAGTGCCACCAACAGCAACTTTCAAACCAGAGGAAAATATAATTATTGGAAACGTAGCACTTTATGGAGCTATTACTGGTGAAGCATATATTAATGGTATGGCTGGAGAACGTTTCTGTGTTAGAAACTCAGGAGCAACTGCAGTGGTTGAAGGTATTGGAGACCATGGTTGTGAATACATGACTGGAGGGACTGTAGTTGTACTAGGCAAAACCGGACGAAACTTTGCTGCAGGTATGAGTGGAGGTATCGCTTATGTTTATGACCCAAATAAGAAATTCGACCAAACCCTTTGCAATATGGAAATGGTAGCTTTTGACCCATTAGAAGCAGAAGATATCGCAAAAATGAAACGTTTGATAAAAAATCATTCCTTATACACAAGTAGCCCATTAGCTAAGAGAATTTTAGCAGATTGGGACAACCAAGTCAAGCATTTTGTAAAAGTAATGCCTACAGATTACAAAAAAGCATTACAACGTATTGCAGCAGAAAAGGAAGTTGAAGAATTAATAGCACAATAGTCATGGGAAAAATAGGAGGATTTAAAGAATTTAATAGAGCCGACGAAGGTAACATAGCTGTTGTTGAACGCGTTGCCAATTATAATGAATTCACAATTGCATTACCAAAAGATAAAATAAAAGAACAAGGTTCAAGATGTATGGATTGTGGTATCCCGTTTTGCCATAGCTCATGTCCATTGGGGAATTTAATTCCAGATTTCAATGATATGGTACATCAAGAAGAATGGCAAAGTGCCTTAGAAATATTGCAATCAACGAATAATTTCCCTGAATTTACAGGAAGATTATGCCCTGCACCATGTGAAAAATCATGTGTTCTTGGTATTATTAAAGAACCTGTTGCCATCGAAAATATCGAGAAAAACATTATAGAAAGAGGTTTTGCGGAAGGATGGATTAAACCACAACCGCCTGCAGTTCGAACTGGTAAAAAAGTTGCTGTTGTAGGTTCTGGACCAGCTGGTTTAGCGGCTGCGCAACAACTCAATCGTGCTGGACATACTGTAACTGTTTTTGAAAGAGATAATGCTATTGGCGGATTGTTACGCTACGGAATTCCAAATTTCAAATTAGAGAAAGGAATAATAGATCGTCGTGTTGCAATTTTAGAAGCTGAAGGTATCGTTTTTAAAACCAATGTAAATGTTGGTGTAAACTTTTCAGTAGAGGAATTAAATGAATTTGATTCAATCGTTCTTTGTGGTGGAGCCACAGAAAGAAGAGGTTTACCTACCAAAGGAGCCGATAGCAAAGGCGTAGTTCAAGCTATGGATTTCTTAACACAACAAACTAAAGTTTTATACGGTGAAGAAGTTCCTAATCAAATCAAAGCTACAGGAAAAGATGTTATCGTAATAGGTGGAGGAGATACAGGATCTGACTGTATTGGAACTTCAAATAGACAAGGCGCAAAATCAGTTACCAATTTTGAGATTATGCCAAAACCTCCAGTGGGTCGAAGCGAATCTACACCTTGGCCTTTTTGGCCACTACAACTAAAAACTTCTTCTTCACACGAAGAAGGTTGTAGTAGAAATTGGTTAATCAATACCAAAGAATTTATTGCTAATGAAAAAGGAGAACTAACAGCTCTAAAAACAGTAGAAGTTACTTGGAAAATTGTTCCTGGACAGCGTCCTGAATTAATAGAAAAGGAAGGTTCAGAAAAAATATGGCCATGCGATTTAGCACTACTCGCTTTAGGATTTACAGGACCCGAAAAAACTTTAGCAGAACAACTTGGTCTTGAATTGGATATGAGAAGTAACTTCAAAGCCAATAACTACCAAACTAATGTTCCTCATATTTTTACAGCAGGTGATATGAGAAGAGGGCAATCATTGATTGTTTGGGCTATCTCAGAAGGTCGTGAAGCCGCGAGAGAAGTTGATTTATTTTTAATGGGATACACCAATTTGCCTACAAAAGGCAATGGCGATTTACCTAGCTTATAAAAGAACCATTTTTTTTAAATCCCTTGGCTATAAATTTTTAAGTCAAGGGATTTTTTATTGTTATAAAAAACAAAATCCACAAACAAAATGTTCAATTAATAACATTTTGTTATATTTTGTTATATTTTGTTTTTTATTTGGTCGAAGGTAGAAACTGTAATAAATTTGTAAAAAATTAAATCACAATGCAAGGAAAAGACTTACTTCAATTAGCAGAACAATTTGGCACACCTTTATATGTGTATGATGCTGAAAAAATTCAATCTCAATTCAACAGATTAACAAAAGCTTTTTCTAAGGTTGAAAAACTTCGCATTAATTATGCGATGAAAGCATTGTCAAATATTTCAATCCTTCAACTTTTAAAAGATATGGGGTCTGGTTTAGACACTGTTTCTATTCAAGAAGTGCTTCTCGGTTTGCATGCGGGTTATGCACCAGAAAAGATTTTTTACACTCCAAATGGTGTTTCACTAGAAGAAATAGAAGAAGTAAATGCTTTAGGAGTTCAAATAAACATTGATAATTTATCCATACTAGAACAATTCGGCACCAAACACCCAAATGTTCCTGTATGTATTCGTATCAATCCTCACGTAATGGCTGGTGGAAACACTAACATTTCTGTAGGCCATATTGATAGCAAATTTGGAATATCCATACACCAATTACCACATTTGGTTCGAATAGTAGAAAATACTAAAATGAACATTGTCGGAATCCATATGCATACAGGTTCTGATATCTTAGATATTGAAGTATTTTTATACGCCGCAGAAATTCTTTTTGATGCTGCTAGAAACTTCAAAAATCTTGAATTCTTAGATTTTGGTAGTGGTTTCAAAGTACCTTATAAAAAAGACGATGTACAAACAGACATCGAAGAATTAGGTAAAAAATTATCAAAACGTTTTAATGCTTTCTGTGTTGAGTACGGAAAAGACTTAACATTGATTTTTGAACCTGGAAAATTCTTAGTCAGTGAAGCTGGTTACTTTTTAACAAAAGTAAATGTGGTAAAACAAACTACATCAACTGTTTTTGCTGGAATTGATAGCGGTTTTAACCATTTAATTCGACCAATGCTTTATGGTTCTCAACACCATATCGAAAATATTTCTAATCCAAAAGGAAAAGAACGTTTCTATTCTGTTGTAGGTTACATCTGTGAAACAGATACTTTTGCAAACAATAGGAGAATCGCTGAAATAAAAGAGGGAGATATTCTTTCTTTCCACAACGCTGGAGCTTATTGCTTCTCTATGTCTTCAAACTATAACTCCAGATATAAACCAGCTGAAGTTTTGTGGTTAAATGGCAAAGGGCATTTGATTCGAGCTCATGAAAAATTTGAGGATTTACTTCAAAATCAGATTCCTCTACAAATAGAAGCAACAGTATAATATTTAAATCCCATTTGAAAAAATGGGATTTTTTCATTTATGTTTTATATATTTAAAAAAATCTTAACCTCAATCAAATGTAAGCTTACTTATATTTGATTTATAATAAAAACAATATATGAACAGACGGAATTTCTTCAAAAACGGTTCCCTTTTCGCACTTGGAACTACACTACTCAATCCTTTCGAAAGCCCCGCAAACGAATTAGATTTATCCAATTTTCACAAAAATAAAAAAGCAAAAAACATCATAGTTATCGTAAGTGATGGAATGAGTATTGGTACTCTTAACATGGCTGATCTTTATCTAACTAGAAAAACTGGTAAAGGAAGTAACTGGATGCAATTGTATAAAGACAAAAAAGTTAGTCGTGCACTAATGGATATGGCCTCTGCATCTTCAATTGTTACAGATTCTGCAGCTGCAAGCTCATCGTGGGGTTGTGGCTTTCGTGTTAAAAATGGATCCTTAAACATAGGTACTAATGGCGAAGAATATTTACCAATTTGGCAAAAGTTCAAAAAAGCCGGAAAAATGGCTGGCTGTGTCACTACTGTTCCCGTTACTCATGCAACACCAGCAGGATTTTGTATTTCTTCTAAAAGTAGAAATAGTCAAGAAGGAATAGCAGAACTTTATTTGGACTTAAAATTTGATGTCATGTTGGGTGGTGGAGATAACTACTTTTCATCTGATATCCGAAAAGATAAAAGAGATCTTTATAAAGAATTTAAAGATAAAGGCTTTACTGTAGTCAAAAACAAAACTGAAATGTGGTCAAGTGACAACAGCAAACCCATATTAGGTATTTTTGACAAAGAGGGACTTCCCTATTCAAAAGACAGAGAAAGCAGCAAGGAACTAACCAATAGCATCCCTACACTTGCAGAAATGACCCAAAGAGCTATTGACAAAATGAAAAACCATCCAAAAGGATTCGTTTTACAAGTCGAAGCTGGAAAGGTAGACTGGGCAGCTCATGGAAATGATGTAGCTGGGTTAATTTATGATCAAGTCGCACATGATGAAGCTATAAAAATAGCGATAGATTTTGCCGAAAAAGATCAAAATACTTTAGTTATTATAACTTCTGATCATGGAAATGCCAACCCAGGTATAGTATACGGAAAAGAAGCCAATGATAACTTTGATAGCATTCAAAAATACACTCAAACCAATGATTGGATTTTAAATGGCATAGGAAAAGAAACTAGTGTAGCGCAAGTAATAGAAAGAATTGAGTATGCAAATAAGATAATTTTAAAAGAAGAGGAAGCTAAGGAAATTTTAAGCTACTATACTAATATAAAACTTGAAGATGGACTTTACAATCCAAGGCACTTACCTCTTAAAGTGTTAGGAGATATTCAGAAAAAGCGCAACTCAGTAGGCTGGATTAGTACAGACCATTCAGCTGATTATACTGAACTAGCTATGTTTGGACCAGGAAGTCAACTTTTATCTCCATTTATAAAAAATACTGACCTTCATTATTTGATGCTTCAAGCTGCAGAAATAGAAAATAAATTTTAACCAAAAAAACTCCTGAAATTCAGGAGTTTTTTTTATTTCATAAATAAAATTATTTATTTAGAAATCAAGAGTTCTTCCAAAACTTCAGCTTCAGTTCCGTTTGGAAAAGTGATTTTAAGTATTTTAGACAAAGTTGGTGCAATTGAAGTGATATAAACTTTTTTATATGATTCGCCTTTAGGAACGTGCCAACCATAAAACAATAATGGCACATTAGTATCATAACTATTAGGTGTTCCGTGTGTTGTACCTGTTTCGTTATATTCCATATAACCCGTTTTTTGAACTAAAACTAAATCTCCATTCTGTTTAGGATCAAATCCTTTAAAAATAAAATTTAAATAATAATCACCTCCTGATGATGCCAAAATTTCTTCATCGGTATATACTCTTTTTATGTGAGGTAGTTCCAAAATGAAAGTTTTGAAAGCCTGTTTTACAGCGCTTAATTCTAATCCTTTGGTTTTAACTAAATCTCTATTCAAATAAATATTATAATTAGAATAATTCGATACTAAGTTAACTCCATAAGTTGCGATTGAAAACTTTTCAAGAGATTTAAAAGTTTCTTTTGATGGCACATTCGTAACATCATATTTACGATCTCTTAAAAAAATAGGGTTCTCAGCAGCAGCATGATCAGCAGTTAAAAAAAGTAGATAATTATCTTTACCAACTTTCTTATCAAGGTAATCAAATATCCTAGCCAAAGTCAAATCTAATCGCAAATAAGTATCCTGAATTTCCATCGATCTAGGACCAAAAGTATGTCCAATATAATCCGTTGATGAAAAACTAACCGTTAAAAAGTCGGTATCATTATCCTTACCTAAACTTTCACTTTCTATAGCTTGTAAAGCAATATCGGCTAACAAATCATTACCAAATGGGGTAGTTCTAAGGATATCAGCACCAGTTTCTTTGTACAATTTATTCAAATCATAAGGAAAAATTGGCCCTTTAGATTTATCTATTTTACCCTCATAAGGATTGTCATCTGGAAGGCTTTCATTATAATCGGTTGCAGGCTTTAACAAACTCCATCCTTTTTGGATATAATCCATATAGTGCTTTTCACTATTGAATTTCGTTACCCAATCAGGCATTTTATCACCGTAAAAAGAACTTGAAATAAAGTCTCCAGACTTACTAAACCAAAAAGCCCAATTGGCAAAATGACCAGCTGGTAAAATCGCTCCTCTATCTTTTATACTAAGACCGATAACTTTTCCTCTAAAATTTGTTGCCATTCTTAGCTCGTCAGTCACAGTAGTTGCGAAAAGATTTTTTGGAGACATCATTCCTTCTTTTTCACTTCCTATAACCAATGTTTTTACAGAAGCATCGTCTGTACAATACCTGTTTTTACCAGTTTCACGAATATACCAATCATTCCCAATAATACCGTGAGTTGCAGGAGTGGTTCCTGTATAAATTGAAGCATGTCCAGGAGCTGTATAAGTAGGCACATAATTATAATTCATATTATAAAATGAGTACCCATTATTCATCAATCGTTTAAAACCATCTTGAGAATAATCATCATAGAATCTATCAAGATATTCAGCTTTCATTTGATCTACAACTATTCCAATGACAAGTTTTGGCCTTTGCTGGCCAAAAGAAAATAAGAAAACAAACAAAAACGATAATGCAAAAACTTTTTTCATAAATAAATATTTTCAACAAATTTAATTGATATTATCAAGAAATTTAAAAAAAAGGAACTTTAGTCGATATATTTCCGTGATGATAG
>NZ_JBPTTO010000040.1:0-1038 GCF_051547145.1 Flavobacterium sp. RSSB_23
ATTGGCCGCTACATTTTCATCAATGGCAGCAGCAGATAACGTTATATCCGTTGGCGCTTCATTGATATCATTAATTGAAATAGTAAAGGCTTTTTCAAAAGTAGAAGTACCATCGAAAGTGCTTACACGAACCGAGTAAGAAGCTTTTGTTTCAAAATCAGGACTAGCAGTAATTTTCAAATCAGAACCTGAAATACTAAAGGCAGCATTATCGGTGTCTCCAGTTCCAGCGACAAGAGCATACGTAAACGAGCTAGTATCCACATCGGTTGTAGAAAGTGCTCCGACAGTGGAGTTAGCCGCTACATTTTCATCAATCGCAGCAGCAGACAACGCAATATCCGTTGGCGCTTCATTGATATCATTAATAGAAATAGTAAAGGCTTTTTCGAAAGTAGAAGTACCATCGAAAGTGCTTACACGAACCGAGTAAGAAGATTTAGTTTCAAAATCAGGACTAGCAGTAATTTTCAAATCAGAACCTGAAATGCTAAACGAAGTATTATCAGTGTCTCCAGTTCCAGCGACAAGAGAATACGTAAACGAACTAGTATCTAAATCGGTTGTAGAAAGCGCTCCAACAGTGGAGTTAGCCGCTACATTCTCATCAATGGCAGCAGCAGACAACGCAATATCCGTTGGCGCTTCATTGATATCATTAATGGTAATGGTAAAGGCTTTTTCGAAAGTAGAAGTACCATCGAAAGTTCGAACGCGAACGGAATAGGATGCTTTGGTTTCAAAATCAGGACTCGCAGTAATTTTCAAATCAGAACCTGAAATGGTAAACGCAGCATTATCGGTGTCTCCAGTTCCAGCAACAAGAGCATACGTAAACGAGCTAGTATCAACATCTGTTGAAGACAAAGTTCCAACAGTTGAATTGGCCGCTACATTCTCATCAATGGCAGCAGCAGACAACGTTATATCCGTTGGCGCTTCGTTTAAATCATTAATGGAAATAGTAAAAGCTTTTTCAAAAGTAGAAGTACCATCGAAAGTGCTTACACGAACCGAGTAAGAAGATTTAGTTTCAAA
>NZ_JBPTTO010000041.1:0-1012 GCF_051547145.1 Flavobacterium sp. RSSB_23
GCCAACGTTCCCGCGCTACACGCAGGCTGGGATTAAAGATGCGTATTCTTTCGGTTAAAAACAAATGCATCAAACACAAACTATTTTCAAATTAAACCAATTGCCCAGCTTGCTTGTAGCGTGTGTTATCAGCCGTTTTTTTATTTATTTAATGCGATTTTTAATTTTTCAACGTATGGACCAAAACGCTTGTCTTTATCAATTTCTGTTTTTGTTATCCATTCGTTGAATTTCACAATATTTTTTTGGCGAAAATATTCACCTAAAATATTATAAGCATTTTCAGTATTATAAGTTTTATCCTCAACATCTTTCAAAACTTTTTCATAAGTATCAATAGCCTCTTTAAGCTGATTGTTATGTATTTGTGAATATAAAAGTTCTTTATATATGTAAGCGTCTTTTGGTTCGTGCTTGATTGCCTCATTCAATACAATAATAGCTTTTTCAGATTGATTTAAGCAGTTATAAGAATATCCTAACTCAACACGTAGTCCTTTATAATCGGGATTGATTTTATTTGCTTTTTCTAAGAACTCCAAAGCCTTTGCACATTCTCCCCAACCATTATACATAAAACCCCATTTGTATAATCGTTCGATTGAGTTTTCATTTTCTTTATAATATTTTAGCCATCCTGGAAACTTTGAAATGCCTAATTCAGAAAAATGTGATTCAGGAATTATAGCAACTAATCTATTATTTGGTTGTAATCTAACTTTCATTGAACCATCTAATTCTTTCTTTTTGATAATGAACTTTCCATTATTATCAGTCTTAAATGTTCCAGCGTAATCTAGAGTTAATCCAGCCTGTGAATCTATGTATATAAAACCAAAATTATGAGAACCAATAGAGTCAGCTTCAAAGGCAACCCATTTATCTTCACTTTGAACAAATTTTGTGTTAAAAATCAATTTGTCTTGCGAAAAACAATTTAATGTTGAGAGGAAAAAAATAGTTAAAAGTATGTTCTTCATATTAAGCGGTGTTTTATAATGGCTGGTAACGT
>NZ_JBPTTO010000042.1:0-991 GCF_051547145.1 Flavobacterium sp. RSSB_23
GCTCCCAACGTTCCCGCGCTACACGCAGGCTGGGATTAAAGATGCGTAATCTTTCGGATAAAAACAAATGTATCAAACACAAACCATCTTCAAATTAAGCCAATTGCCCAGCTTGCTTGTAGCGTGTGTTGGCGGTAGTTTTTAATTAGCGTAATTTTTGTTAATTTGGGATGTTAATTTTCCACCTAGTATAATGTATATCCATAAAAACAAAGGGAATATAGATTTGCCTAACAAAAAAGATGGAGTAATTATTATACTATTCTTTGGAGATTCTATTAATTCTGAAACAATCCAAATTGTCAAATTCATACTATAAAAAGAAAAAAATAAACTAACAGCATTAAGTATAGATAATTTTTTTTTGATAATTTCATTTGATATTGTTTTATATTTTTGATTTTAAAAGTTTAATAATTTCACTTAATCCATTTAAAGTGCCATTATAAAATTCTCCTTTTCTAAATTCTGGAATAAAATAATTTTCGATAATTTCAGAAGTTTCTTTTTCTGTAATTATCTTTTCTGTTCCGTTTCCATTTTCAATTCTTATTCTTCGATAGCCTTTCGAAATCGCAATTAAAATTCCATTGTCTTTATCTTTTTTCCCAATTCCCCAAGTTTGCGCAATATGAAGTGATAAGTTGTCAAAGTTTTCTTTTGAAGTTTTTATTGTGTCAATAGTTACAATTCCAATTTCAAAAGTCGTTTCTTTTTCGAATCTGGTTATTATGCTGTCAAGTTTAGTTTGTTCGGCATCAGAATATAAATTTTCATAATCGTTTGTCCAACTTACTGGCTTTGGTAAGTTATCCCAAAAAACTTTTCTAAACAATTCGACCGATTTGTATTTCAAGCGGTCATTTTTAATCACATCTGTTTTCTGTGCATTCAAATTTATCGCAAAGAAGAGTAAAAAGATATATTTAGAAATTTGCTTCATTGAATATGTTTGATTTCGATTTTCGGTCGTAAAATTACCGCCAACGTT
>NZ_JBPTTO010000043.1:0-861 GCF_051547145.1 Flavobacterium sp. RSSB_23
TGCTAAAACCGCAAAACTAAAAACAATCACTCCCCTTACTAAAGAACAACTTGAAAAAGTAGCGGGAGGACCTGAAGGCTCTAGAGGTACTACAACACATGTGCCTTAAAAAAAATTAACAATAAACTTTATTGAAAAACCAGCGCTACGAAATCTCCCAACTTCGTCACACCCGATAGCCCGGATTTGCAATCCGTGCTCACACAGTCATAACCCTCAAGTGATTCAAAAAAAAATGGAGCTATTTTTAAATTTCAAAAACAAAAAATTATGAAAAACAAAATCACACAAACCACAAACACTGCTAAAATCACAAAACTAAAAACAATCACTCCCCTTACTAAAGAACAACTTGAAACCGTAGTGGGAGGCCCTGAGACCTCTAGAGGGACTGAGACAGTAGTGATACGTTAACAATAAACTTTATTGAAAAACCAGCACTACGAAGTCTCCCGATAGCGCGGATTTGCAATCCGTGCCCATACAGTCATAACCCCAAATGACTCAAAAAAAATGGTGCTATTTTTATTTTAAAAAACAAAAAATTATGAAAAACAAAATCACACAAACCCCAAACACTGCTAAAACCGCAAAACTAAAAACAATCACTCCTCTTACTAAAGAACAACTTGAAACAGTAGTGGGAGGACCTGAAGGCTCTAGAGGTACAACATTAATGGTTCCCTAAAATGAATTTACAATAAAAAAATATTGTTTTTCCCGATAGCGCGGATTTGCAATCCGCGCCCACACAGTCATAACCCCCAAGTGACTCAAAAAAATTGGGGCTTTTCTTAAATTTCAAAAACAAAAAATCATGAAAAACAAAATCACACAAACCACAAACACTGCTAAAACAGC
>NZ_JBPTTO010000044.1:0-760 GCF_051547145.1 Flavobacterium sp. RSSB_23
CCGGATTTGCAATCCCTGCACACACAGTCATAACCCTCAAGTGATTCAAAAAAAAATGGAGCTATTTTTAAATTTCAAAAACAAAAAATTATGAAAAACAAAATCACACAAACCGCAAACACGGCTAAAACCGCAAAACTAAAAACAATCACTCCTCTTACTAAAGAACAACTTGAAACCGTAGTGGGAGGCCCTGAGACCTCTAGAGGGACTGTGACAGGGGTGGGACATTAATAATAAACTTTATTGAAAAACCAGCGCTACGAAGTCTCCCAACTTCGTGACACACGCTGAGTATAAAATACAGTCATACCCCCCCAAAGTGACTCAAAAAAATTGGGGCTATTTTTATTTAAAAACAAAAAATTATGAAAAACAAAATCACACAAACCGCAAACACTGCTAAAATTGCAAAACTAAAAACAATCACTCCCCTTACTAAAGAACAACTAGAAAAAATAGCGGGAGGACCTGAAGGCTCTAGAGGGACATCAACGACATTACCTTAATCATTAAGCAAATAATATTCTAGCTCTATGAACCCGATAGCGCGGATTTGCAATCCGTGCCCATACAGTCATAACCCCCAAGTGATTCAAAAAAAAATGGAGCTATTTTTAAATTTCAAAAACAAAAAATTATGAAAAACAAAATCACACAAACCGCAAACACTGCTAAAACCACAAAACTAAAAACAATCACTCCCCTTACTAAAGAACAACTTGAAACCGTAGTGGGAGGCCCTGAAGGCTCTAGAGGT
>NZ_JBPTTO010000045.1:0-739 GCF_051547145.1 Flavobacterium sp. RSSB_23
AGAATAGGTTACTGTTCCCACTGCTCCAGTTACAGCTCCTGCAGTTACAGAACCAGTGCTGGCTCCAAAGCAAGAAGCATCGGTTTTAGAAGAAGCACCCAAAGCCAAAGCCGCTTCAGGTTGTCCAATAGTTACTGAATTGGATTCAGATGAGCAAGAGTCAGATACCGTTACAGTATAGGTTCCAGCAGGTAAATTGGATACAGAAGCGGTAGTGCCTACAACAGTATTCGAAGCATTTTTCCAAGAATAAGTTACTGTGCCCACAGCTCCAGTTACAGCGCCTGCAGTTACAGAACCGGTACTAGCTCCAAAGCAAGAAGCATCAGTTTTAGAAGAAGCACCCAAAGCCAAAGCTGCTTCAGGTTGTCCAACAGTCACTGAATTGGATTCAGAAGAACAAGAGTCACTAACAGTTACAGTATAGGTTCCAGCAGGAAGGTTATCAACTGTTGCAGTGGTACCCACTACAGTATTCGAAGCATTTTTCCAAGAATAAGTAACTGTTCCTACAGCGCCTGTTACAGCGCCTGCCGTTACAGACCCAGTGCTAGCACCAAAGCAAGAAGCATCGGTTTTAGAAGAAACACCCAAAGCCAAAGCTGCTTCAGGTTGTCCAACAGTTACTGAATTGGACTCAGAAGAACAAGAGTCACTAACCGTTACAGTATAAATACCAGCAGGTAAATTGGATACAGAAGCGGTGGTGCCTACAACAGTATTCGAAGCATTTTTCCAA
>NZ_JBPTTO010000046.1:0-714 GCF_051547145.1 Flavobacterium sp. RSSB_23
CACAATAAAGTTTAAGGTGCTATTTTTCATTCCGACAAAGGAGGAGTCATAATAGTGCAATTAAATAGTGTGGTTTTTTAGATTGTATTTCTGCTTATTCCTAATGTATCTTGCTGCGTCCGGTAATCCTCGAGACCGCCCATAAAGACGATGCTGGTGTGTTTGTTGTAGAAAGGTTTTCTGTATTTCTTTTTATATTTAATGTATTGTTGTTTATTGCTACATATGTAATGTATAGATGGAGTATAGATAGAGTATGAAGACACTGCGTATATAGTATGTATACAATAAATGAATTAATTAATTTTACTATATATAAGGATTAATTAGCTTTAGAACGTCTATAATACGTCCGATAAATAGAGTAAGAACAGGGTGTAATATGTGTTAATTGGGCTTTAAGGCTAGAGTGTCTGTGGTAAGTCATTTTTTTTACGATGCTAATATTTGTGTTAAATAATGATTATCAATGTTTTATTAATGCATTAAAAAATAAATCAAAAAAAGTTTGAAAAAGGTATTGTTTAAACGAAAAAAGGGTCTACTTTTGCACCCGCAACAACGGCAACGTTCATTTAAATACTGACAAGTGATTGAGATAAAAGAAGAGAAATTTTCGAAAAAAAATATCAAAAAAAGCTTGTGAGAAATAAAAACGTTACTTACCTTTGCACCCCGCAAAATACGGAAAGTTCCTTGAAAGATTGATGAGAG
>NZ_JBPTTO010000047.1:0-709 GCF_051547145.1 Flavobacterium sp. RSSB_23
GTCTTCAACAGATGTTGATACTAGCTCGTTTACGTATGCTCTTGTTGCTGGAACTGGAGACACCGATAATACTTCGTTTAGCATTTCAGGTTCTGATTTGAAAATTACTGCGAGTCCTGATTTTGAAACCAAAGCATCCTATTCCGTTCGTGTAAGCACTTTCGATGGAACTTCCACTTTTGAAAAAGCCTTTACTATTTCCATTAATGATATCAATGAAGCGCCAACGGATATTGCGTTGTCTGCTGCTGCTATTGATGAAAATGTGGCGGCCAATTCAACTGTTGGAACTTTGTCTTCAACCGATGTTGATACTAGCTCGTTTACGTATGCTCTTGTTGCTGGAACTGGAGACACCGATAATGCTGCGTTTACAATTTCTGGTAGTGATTTGAAAATTACTGCTAGTCCTGATTTTGAAACCAAAGCATCTTACTCGGTTCGTGTAAGCACTTTCGATGGTACTTCTACTTTTGAAAAAGCTTTTACTATTTCCATTAATGATTTAAACGAAGCGCCAACAGATATTACGCTGTCTGCTGCTGCGATTGATGAAAATGTATCGGCTAACTCCACTGTTGGAGGGCTTTCTACAACAGATGTTGATACTAGTTCGTTTACGTATGCTCTTGTTGCTGGAACTGGAGATACTGATAATGCTGCCTTTAGTATTTCAGGTTCTGATTTGAAAATTACTGCTAGTCCTGAC
>NZ_JBPTTO010000048.1:0-691 GCF_051547145.1 Flavobacterium sp. RSSB_23
GCTCCCAACGTTCTGGTACTACAGCGGGTTTGGGTTCGAAATTAAGATTTATTTTTCGGTTGTCACTAAACTGCCAAGTACAAAACCAACTTCCCATCAAGCCAATTGCCCAAATCCGTTGTAGTAGCTGTTGGTGGCTGGCATTTTAGTTGCAAGTTGTATATGGATTGTCACATTGCATTTCAGGTTCTAACCAACCTTCTTTTATTGTTCCTTTATATTTAATTTTTACGTAAACCCATTTATCGCTGCATTTTTCAATTACATAAAGTTGATTTGTCCAATTTGGCACATTGGAATTTATTTTTGACTTTTTGTTAGGTTTAGAATATAAATTTAGTTTTTCTTTTTGCGAATAATTTTTAGCAAATGTTCCAATATTAGTGTCTTTTTTAATCCAGCCAATAATGTTGCTATTTTCCTTAATTGAGTAAGAAATCTCTACTTTAAAATAACCAACAGTATCTTTTTTGATTGTCAAAATCAAGTAATCTTCTTCTTCAAAATTATGTCTTAGTTTTTTTATTATGTTCCCATTTGGTTTGTCTAAAATTGAAACGTCATTTTTGAAATCTATGTTAATTATAGCTCCGCAATTACAATTTACTTGTCCAAAGCATTTTATTGTAAGCGACAAGAAAAATATAAATATTAAATGTTTTTTCATCGTGATTTTCATATGCTTGCCACC
>NZ_JBPTTO010000049.1:0-686 GCF_051547145.1 Flavobacterium sp. RSSB_23
TTGTTGCTATCTACATACACGCCATCTTTTGTGATGTCAATACTTGGATTTTGATTCAATTCAGTAATAGTACAATCAGGGCATTCTAAAGATCTTGGACATTTTATACAAGGCGTAGAATCGATAGACGTATCTGTTACGCTTTTTTCCTCAGGATCGTATCCTCTTACAAGAGCAATGTTATAAACGATTCCTTTATCAATATCATTTTGTGTTAATTGATGGGTGGCAGTAAATGTAGTAGTGTCAGTTGCGCCAACAGCAAGCGATGCAATTGGACCACCAACAATTGTAGCATTGTTATCAAGAACCGTTACATTAGTCAAAGTTACATTTCCTGTGTTTTTAACTATAAAGCTGTAAGCCACAACATCGCCTACATTCGTGATACCATCATTATTACTATCTACGTATACGCCATCTTTTGTGATTTCTATTCCAGATTCGTTGATTACATAATTGTATTCAATGCTACATCCTTTATTGTCACTAATTATTACACTATAGTTTCCAGAGGCAAGTTTATCTATATCCTCTGAAGTAGCTCCATTTGACCATAAAAATTGGTAGGGTTTTGTTCCTCCATTCACTGTAATATCGATTGCACCATTATTACAACCTACACAGTTATTATTATTTGTAATTATTGATGTTGCTGCTGTAAGTGTAGATTCAGGTTGTCCAAC
>NZ_JBPTTO010000005.1:0-223863 GCF_051547145.1 Flavobacterium sp. RSSB_23
GTCTACTCCACTTTGATTATAAACTCATAAAAGAGCAAAAAAGTATACCTTTGCCAAAAAAATACTGCATTGGTCTCAAATTCTGATCTTTTTTCGATTTCCAACCAAAAGCAATTTGAAAAAATCGCTTTAAAAACGTTTCGTTACCAATACGAAAACAACTTGGTTTATCAAGAATTTTGTGATTTACTACATACTAATGTGCAAAAGGTAAAAACATTGCAACAAATTCCGTTTTTACCCATTCAGTTTTTCAAAAGCCATACAGTTGTGAGCAATAACGAAGCTCCTCAAGCTATTTTTACAAGCAGTGGAACTACAGGTATGACCACCAGCCAACACCTTGTTACTGATGTTTCCCTTTATGAAGAAAGTTATCGTAGAGGATTTTCTCAATTTTATGGCAATATTGAAAATTATGTCGTTTTAGCGCTTTTACCTTCTTATTTAGAACGCGAAGGCTCCTCTTTGATTTATATGGTCGAAGATTTGATTCAGTTATCCAATCAACCCGAAAGTGGCTTTTACCTCAACAATCACGAAGAACTAATAGAAAAGTTAATCGAATTGGATAGTCAGGGACAAAATGTGATTTTAATTGGTGTTACCTATGCCTTATTGGACTTGATTGAAAAAAGAAAATTCCAGCTCCAAAACACCATCATTATGGAAACGGGCGGTATGAAAGGCAAGCGCAAAGAAATGATACGCGAAGAATTACACCAACAATTATGCGCTGGTTTTGGAGTTTCTAGCATTCATTCAGAATACGGGATGACCGAATTACTCTCACAAGCATATTCGCTTGGAGAAGGCATATTTGAATGCCCTTCTTGGATGCAAATACTTATTCGAGATACCGAAGATGCTTTAAGCTATATAACCAACGGAAAGACTGGAGGAATCAACGTAATTGATTTGGCCAATCGCAATTCCTGCTCTTTTATTGCTACTCAAGATTTGGGTAAAAAATACGCTAACGGTACTTTTGAAGTGCTAGGTCGTTTTGACAATTCGGATATTCGTGGGTGTAATTTGATGGTAGTGTAAACAAAAAAGTCCGCAATAAAAATTGCAGACTTTTTAATGTATAAATTTTGGGTGTTACACCACTCTAATCACAAAATAATTTTTCTTACCACTTTGTAACAAAACGAATCTATCGTTGATTAAATCATTGGCTGTCAAGACAAAATCTTCTTTTACTTTTTCTCTATTAACCGAAATAGAATTGGCCGTCAAAGCTCTTCTCGCTTCACCATTCGATTTAAAGAAACCAGTTTTTTCATTCAAAACTGTAATGATATCCAAGCCAACTTCCACTTCATTTTTTGCAATTTCTGCCTGAGGAACACCATCAAAAACTTCTAAGAATGTGGCTTCATCTAATTGTTTTAAGTCATCAGCCGTGGCATTTCCAAACAAAATTCCAGAAGCTTTAATCGCATTTTCTAAATCTTCCTTAGAATGCACCATAATCGTGATTTCCTCGGCTAATTTCTTTTGTAACAAACGCAAATGCGGTGCTTCTCTATGTTGCAACGTCAACTCCTCGATGGCTTCTTTAGTCAAAAATGTAAAAATCTTGATGTATTTCTCGGCGTCAACATCAGAAGTATTCAACCAATATTGGTAGAATTTATATGGAGAAGTTCTAGCGGCATCCAACCAGATATTTCCTCCTTCGGATTTTCCAAACTTAGTTCCATCAGCTTTAGTAATCAAAGGACAAGTTAGAGCATAAGCTTTCCCTCCTTCTTTTCTTCGAACCAACTCGGTTCCTGTGGTTATATTTCCCCATTGGTCACTTCCTCCCATTTGTAGGGTACAACCTTTGGCTTTGTATAAATGCAAGAAATCATAGCCTTGCACCAACTGATAGGTAAACTCCGTGAAAGACATTCCCTCGGCTGCTTCTGAGGACAAACGTTTTTTTACCGAATCTTTCGCCATCATATAATTCACTGTAATGTGCTTTCCGATATCGCGAATGAAATCCAGAAACGAAAATTCTTTCATCCAGTCATAGTTGTTCACCAATTCGGCAGCATTGTCAGCATTCGAAGTAAAATCTAAGAAACGAGCCAATTGACCTTTTATCGCTTCTTGATTATGACGTAAAGTGGCTTCGTCTAATAAATTTCTCTCATTTGATTTCCCAGATGGGTCTCCAATCATTCCAGTGGCACCACCAACCAAAGCCAATGGTTTATGTCCAGCTAACTGAAAATGTTTCAATAGCATCACGCCTACTAAATGACCAATATGCAATGAATCGGCAGTTGGGTCAATACCCACATATGCCACACGCATTTGCTCCAACAAATGTTCTTCGGTGCCTGGCATAACATCGTGGAGCATTCCTCTCCAAGTCACTTCTTCAATAAAATTCTTCATTTTTTTTCAATTTTGACAAAGATAACAATTTCGATGGCAATGACAATTTGAGTTATGAGTCAAAATAGTATATTTGCCCATATGATATTAGTAACAGGAGGAACTGGCTTAGTTGGCGCACATTTATTACTTCATTTGATAGAAAATGGAGAACAAGTTCGAGCAATCTATCGAACAGAAGCAAATTGTGCTAAAACCAAAGCGCTATTTAGCCATTACCAAAAAGAGCATTTGTTTGGTGCAATTGAATGGATACCAGGAGATATTTTGGATATTCCTTCTCTTGAGATGGCATTCCAAAACATAAAACAAGTGTATCATTGTGCTGCTTTGATTTCCTTTGACCCCAAAGACGAAGACGCCATCCGAAAAACGAATATCGAAGGAACCGCCAATATTGTCAATTTTTGTTTGGCAAAAAAAACTGAAAAATTATGTTTTGTGAGTTCGATTGCCGCATTGGGCGACTTAGCCCCTCACGAAACAGAAATCACCGAAACCACCGAATGGAATCCAGAAAAACCGCATAGCGATTATGCTATTTCAAAATACGGTGCCGAAATGGAAATTTGGCGCGGTCAGCAAGAAGGACTGAAGGTGATTATTGTAAATCCAGGTGTGATTTTAGGTCCAGGCTTTCCATCGCAAGGAAGTGGGACTTTGTTTACTACTATAAAAAAAGGATTGTCTTACCATACTTTAGGAACTACGGCTTTCATCGCTATTCCAGATGTCATAACTACTATGTACCGCTTAATGAAAAGCGATTGTTGCAACGAAAGATTCACTTTGATTGCCGAAAATTTAGTCTTCAAAGATGTTTTTTTTACTATCGCTGATGCCTTAAAAGTAAAAAGACCGACACGATATGCCAGTCCTTTACTTACTACTATTGCTTGGAAAATAGATGCGCTTTTAGCATTCTTATCCATCAAAAAACGTACTTTTAGTCGTGTAACTGCCAAAGCTTCGCATTCTGCAATACCTTACAGCAACCAGAAAATCGTTTCCCAATTAGAGCCTACTTTTACGAACATAAAAACTTACATTCAAGAGATTGCACCTACGTTTTAAGTTATTGTGCTAATTTTTCGGCTCTACTTTTTGAATGGGTTTTGGAGTTTAACTTTAATTTTTCTTGCTTACGTTTTATAATGGTGTCCATTTTATCACTATTGGCTTGCAGTCGTTTCTGCACCTGCTCAAACATAGCTTTATACTCCTCAATAGAAGAGGCATAATAAATATTACTCTGCGAAAACTGAGCACTATCGATTTTGTATTTTTTAAAAATGAATTCTTTAGGCGAAATTTTTTGGTACTCCGTTTTAGACATCATTTGGTATTTTGAAGCCTCCAGCAAGGCCAAATCATAAAAAACATTGACCATAACCGCTTTGTCAATCAACTTTTTGGGAGTTTTGACTGTTTCTTCTTTTCGACATCCAACGAATGAAACTAAGAGTGCAAAAAATAGGATTCCTTTTTTCATTTTATCTATCAAATAATAATCGTTTACCAGCTTTCTTTGGACTTACTTTAAATCCTTGGTACACCAATTGACCGTTTACAAAAGTGTGGGTAATTCTAGATTTGAAGGTATAACCTTCAAAAGGAGACCAACCACATTTAGCTAAAATATTTTCTTTTTTTACACTCCATGGCAAGCCTGCATTCACAATGGCTAAATCGGCATAATACCCCACTTTAATAAAACCTCTTTTCTCAATTTTGAAAAGGGATGCAGGATTGTGGCACATTTTCTCCACAATTTTTTCGATAGTGATTTTTCCTTGATGATAGGCTTCAAACATAGCCACTACTGCGTGTTGTACCAACGGTCCGCCAGAAGGGGCTTTGGTATACACTTGGCTTTTTTCCTCTAATGTATGAGGAGCGTGATCTGTAGCAATTACATCAATTCTTCCATCATTTACCGCTTTCCATAAAGCTTCGCGGTCATTGGCTGTTTTAACTGCTGGATTCCATTTGATAAAGTTTCCTTTGGTTTTATAATCTTCGTCCGAAAACCATAAGTGGTGAATACATACTTCAGCAGTAATCATTTTCTCAGACAATGGAATTTTATTGGTAAACAAATCTAACTCCTTAGCAGTAGAGATGTGAAAAACGTGTAATCTTGCTCCAGTTTTCTTGGCCAATTCTACAGTTCGAGATGACGATAAATAACAAGCCTCTTCAGTACGAATTAACGGATGGCACTCCACTGGAATATCATCACCGTATTGTTCTTTATATTTGGCTAAATTCGATTTCACAGTAC
This sequence comes from Flavobacterium sp. RSSB_23, assembly GCF_051547145.1. Lineage (NCBI taxonomy): Bacteria > Pseudomonadati > Bacteroidota > Flavobacteriia > Flavobacteriales > Flavobacteriaceae > Flavobacterium > Flavobacterium sp. RSSB_23. The sequence goes on from NZ_JBPTTO010000005.1 coordinate 4,682, forward strand.
TTTCATCTTCACAATGTACAGCGATTAGCAATTTGGTACTTGAGAAGATTTTCTCTAATGAAGCGGTACTATCTACCAACATATCTCCAGTTGAAGAACCCAAAAAGAGTTTAAGTCCAGCAACATTTCGCGGATTTGTCTTTAAGATTTCCTCCAAATTATCGTTGGTTCCCCCCATCATAAATGAATAGTTGGCAAAAGAAGACTCCGCTGCAATTTGGTATTTTTGTTCTAATAATTCTTGAGTTACAGCATTTGGAACAGTGTTGGGTTGCTCTATGAATGAAGTTATTCCACCAGCTACAGCTGCTCTAGATTCAGATTCAATATCGCCTTTGTGGATAAGACCTGGCTCTCTAAAGTGCACCTGATCATCGATAGCACCAGGAATCAAATAGTTTCCTTCGGCATCAATAATTTTACAATCGGATGACTTTGGACTAATTGTTTCTGCAATTTCTACAATCAAATCATTTTCAATTAATAAATCGCCTTCAAAAATGGTCCCCTCATTTACAATCTTAGCATTCTTTATTAAAATCTTATTCATCTTTTATGTTTTTAAAGTCTTTTGATTAATTGTCGGAGTCGGAGTGAAATTACTCCAAAAACAGCTTCTATAATAATGGAGTTACTCATTTTGGAAACCCCTTTGGTTCGATCCGTAAAAATAATTGGAACTTCGGTGATTTCAAATTTATTGCAGTACGTTCTGTATTTCATTTCAATTTGAAAAGCATAGCCTACAAACTTTATTCTATCAATATCAATGCTTTCTAAAACTTCTCTTTTGTAACAAACAAAACCCGCTGTAGCATCGTGAATTTTCATTCCAGTGATCATTCTAACGTAAACAGAAGCAAAATACGACATCAAAACACGACTCAAAGGCCAGTTGACCACATTCACTCCCGTTACATATCGAGAACCAATGGCTAAATCTGCTCCGCCAAAATGACAAGCATCGTATAATTTTTCTAAATCATTTGGATTATGAGAGAAATCAGCATCCATTTCAAAAATGAACTGATACTTGTGTTGTAACGCCCACTTGAATCCGTGAACATATGCCGTTCCAAGACCTGATTTTTCTTTTCTTTTTTCTAAAAATAATCTTCCTGGATATTCTTCTTGAAGCAAAGTCACCTTGTCAGCAGTGTGATCGGGTGAATTATCATCTATAATTAGAATATGAAAAGATTTGTGCTGAGAAAGTGTAGCTCGAATGATTTTTTCGACATTCTCAATTTCGTTATAGGTTGGAATTATAACAATACTATCGTTCATATTTGTAGCAATTTCAAGGCAAAAGTAAACTTTTTATAGCATTTGATTCATAATAAATCTATAATAAAAAGATTCAAACAAAAAATTAGTAATTTTGTTGGCTATGATGGATCCTGTACTTCACCCGAGAATAATAGAGAACAAAGACTGGGCAACAGCACTTTTTGTCCTTTCTTTAATATTAATTGCTTTGACCAAATCGGTCTTTGAAAATCGATTTAATGATTTTACCAAATTAATTTATTCGGACAAGTACATCAAAATGTATCGCGATAGTAGCCATTTAATGAGTGGTTTTACCATAGCGCTTTTTGTGGTCCAAATCATTTCATTCTCTTTTTTTCTTCAACTATTTTTGAGCTATTATGGTCGTGCTTCAAAATCGGATTGGATGCTGTTCATTCAATTATTTACTTTTATCACCTATTTTATTTTGGCTAAATTCTTGATTGAGAAGATTATTGCTACTGCGTTCAAAATCGAAGAATTTATGGAGCAGTTCAATCTTAAAAAAGTCACCTATCGTACTTACATTGGGCTAATTATCTTACCTATCGATTTAATTCTATATTATTTTGACACCTTTTCAAAAAACATTTTTTTACCAATCTTCACTATCGCATTGATAATAAACCTCTTCACTTATTTGCTCACAATAAAAAACTACCAAAGTTTAATTATGGGTAAATTGTTTTATTTTATTTTATATCTTTGCGCACTTGAAATAGCACCCTATTATTTTATGTATTATTGGTTTACAAAAGGGAATACTTAGACAATATCAACTATGAAAGTGAAAACAATTTTGGTGTCACAACCAGAACCTAAAGTAGAGAACTCTCCTTACTTTGAGTTGCAACAAAAGCATAAAGTAAAAATTGATTTCAGGCCTTTTATTCATGTAGAAGGAGTCAGCGCAAAAGAAATTCGATTGCAAAAAATCGACCTACACAATTACAGCGCCATTATTTTAACCAGTCGTAATGCGGTAGATCACTTTTTTAGAGTGGCCGAAGAAATGCGATACAAAGTTCCCGAAGATTTAAAATATTTTTGTCAATCAGAAGCCATTGCTTTTTACCTTCAAAAATATGTAGTGTACAGAAAACGTAAAATCTACGTTGGACCAAAAGATTTCGCCGATTTATCTCCGCTTATCAAAAAATACAAAGACGAAAAATTCTTATTACCCGCATCAGATCAATTGAATGCAGATATTCCTGTAACATTGAACGCACTGAAAGTAGATTGGACTCCAGCTACTTTTTACAAAACTGTAATGAGTGACTTATCTGATTTGGCCGATGTTTATTACGATGTTTTGGCTTTTTTCAGTCCAACTGGAATCAAATCATTATACAAAAACTTCCCAGATTTTGAGCAAAACAATACAAGAATTGCTGTTTTCGGGAGCACTACTCAAAAAGAAGCTTTAGATTGTGGGTTGCGAGTAGACATTATGGCACCAACTCCAGGAACACCTTCAATGACTATGGCTTTAGAAAAATACATCGCAGAGGTTAACAAAGGAAAATAATACATCTTAATTCCAAAATACAAAATCCAAATTCCAATTAAAACGGAATTTGGATTTTTTTATACCCTCAAATTTGATTTTAATTTCAAATCTAAACTAAAATCATTATTTTAGTTAAAAATTATAACATGAAAATCAATTCTCTTATAGTTGAAATTGACGGAATCGACAAAGAAATTTTGCGCTACCTTATGGAAGATGCTAGAAAACCCATTTTGCAAATCGCCAACAAAATTGGGATTTCGGGAGCCGCTATCCATCAACGCTTGCGAAAACTCGAACAATCCGGAGTGATTTCTGGTTCTAAGTTCACTGTCAGCCACAAAGTATTAGGCTACAATACGATGGCTTTTGTAGGTGTTTATCTCGATAAAGCTGCCCGAAATTCAGAAGCGGTAAAAGATTTAAAAAAAATTCCAGAAGTACTCGAATGCCATTACACCACTGGTAACTGGTCCATTTTGATTAAAATCATTTGCCGAGACAATGAACACTTAATGCAGCTTTTGAATTCAAAAATCCAGACTATAGAAGGTGTTTCTAGAACCGAAACGTTTATTTCGCTAGAGCAACAAATAGAACGACAAATACAACTCTAAAAATCTCAAATTCCAAATTCCAAATTCCAAATCCCAAATTCCAAATCCCAAATTTCAAATTCCAAATTCCAAATTCAAGTAAAAAAAAATCCAACCTCAAGACTTCGAGATTGGAATTTAAATGTTCTGTTTTGGAATTTTTCTTTTACTCCCTTCTACCGCCCAAATAGATAGAAACATAGTACAACAAAGTCGCTATAGACCCTAAAGCCGCTACTACATAGGTTCTAGCTGCCCATTTTAAGGAATCTTCGGCTCCATCATACTCGGCACGATTGAGCATGTTCTTATTTTTCAACCAAGCCAAGGCGCGATTGCTAGCATCATATTCTACTGGCAAAGTAACAATTGAAAACAAAGTGGTGGCTGCAAAAATCACAATCCCAATCAGCAACAAGCTCGGAAAGGTTTTAATCATTAGAATTCCTGCCAACAAAATCCATTGCACAAATCCAGAAGCAACACTTACAACAGGTACCAACTTAGAACGCATTTGCAACCATTCGTACCCCACAGCATGTTGTACAGCATGACCACATTCGTGCGCCGCTACAGCAGCAGCTGCCGCATTACGCTGATTGTATACCGCCTCACTCAAATTGACCGTTTTATCTACTGGATTGTAATGGTCTGTTAATTGTCCTGGAGTCGAAATGACACGAACATCATAAATCCCATTATCTGCGAGCATTTTTTGAGCAATCTCTGCACCGGACATACCGTTTTGCAATTGTAATTTAGAATAGTGTTCAAATTTACTCTTCAATCTTGAACTCACTAACCAGCTGAAAAGCATAATGGCTCCAGCCAAAATCAAATAACCACTTCCCATATTTTTGTTTTTTAGTTTATCTTTTTTTAGTTCCTGTTATTGACAACAATTTACGAACCAAACTCCAAAAATGCCATTTTGACACGAGTTAAATATTCTATAAAAAAATCCAAACTCCAATCGTGAAATTGGAATTTGGATTTTTTTCAAAACTAAAATTAAAGTAACTATTCAGTTTTTTGGGACATTAATTGCCTCCAACTTTAGTTCGAGGGGTGAAATTTTAAATATTTAAAGGCTTTAGCCAAAATCAGCTGCTTTTATTTGGCTAAAGCCAACACAATCCATCCCAATAACTCCAGCTAAAGCTGGAGCCAATTGAAAGCACGACAACCTGAATAGTTACAAATTGAAATTTACAACAGTTGTTTGTCTACTTCTTCAAATTTTTCAATTAGACTATTTATCTTATCTTCTTGTTTTTTAATTTGTTTCGGACGAATATAAAACCAGTTAAATCCTATCCAAAGCAATGTAACACCATAAGTAACCACAGCATAAAAAACAGTCATTCTTGAAACGTATTCATACATATACAAACATATACCCACAAAAAGCAAAACAAAATAACAGGTCAATATTGTAGACTGCATGAATTGTTGTTTCTTTTTAATTGCTATAAGTTGCTGCAAATAGTCGTGATTCGTATGAGTGGTATCACTATTTTTAAAATCGTTTAGCGAGCGATTATAAACTAAGACATACATCGCCATAGCGGCAATTGCCAGAACGATTCCAATTTTACTTGAAACGAATTGTGGCTGATAATAGTACCACACAAACAGAATAAAAGCAATTGTTGCAAAAAGAAGTAGATTCGTTCTCCATAGACTTCTCAAATTTGCCTTTTTAAATTTTTTTAATCTCGACAATAAATCTTCCATATCAGGCTGACTTACGGCTTGTTTTTTCCATAAATCTTTAAAATCTATATTATTGCTGTCCATTTTCTTTAAATTTTTGAGTCAATTTTTCTTTTATTCTGTGAATTTTCACTCTAACATTCGCTTCAGAAAGCCCAACGATTTTGGCAATTTCTGCTTGCTTTACCTCTTCTAATTCCAATGAAATAATAATACGTTCCGTTTCTGGCAACTCAGCAATACATTTGTACAAAAACTGAATTTGTGGTTCTAGGGACTTTTGTTTTTCTTCTGTCAAATGAATTGGCAAATCTGATTTTTGAAAACGTTTTTCTTTTTCAAGCTGCCTTAAACAATTATTAGAAGCAATTCTAAAAATCCAAGTCCCAATACTCGATTCATTTCTAAAAGTTTCTAGCTTTTGCCAAACAATTATAAAAGTTTCTTGGGCTAAATCTTGTGCGACATCATAATCATTGACAAAACCCATACAAAGCCTGAATATTCTGTCCCAATAGGCTTTATAGACTTCTTCAAACTCCATTATTACGATTTTATAAAATTGTTTAATTGCATCAAATACCAGTCTTTATCGTCGTACATAATAAAATGCAATCCTTTATTGGCATATTGAAAATTGGCTGTTTTCAAGTTTTTATATTGTTCTTCGATTGCAGGTTTTAAATTTATAAAATTAGATTCTAATAAAATTAGCGATGGACATTTTACAGTCGAAATTCTTTCTCTCAAATCGGTATTAAAGAAATCGCAATACATTTGAGCAAAAGTTTTTCTATCTGATTTTACACTCCAATCAATAACCATTTCTAGTTTTGAAGCATCTTGCAAGAGTCTCGGCATCGCTTGTTTTTGCATTTCATAAAACTGCGTTTCGTTCATTGCTGTCATTTGTGCAACCATTGGCGAACAATCATTATTTTCTTTTGATTTAAAAGAAACATTGTTCAAAGCTGCCAAACACGGAAGCGCATCTACCACCACAATTTTCCCAATTAAATCTGGATAATCTGCTGCTAAGGCCAGAGCCAATCCCCCACCCATACTGTGACCAATTACAATTGGTTTTTCAATTTTATTTGTTTTAATGTAAGTCGCGATTCCTGCTTTCCAATTTTCAAAAGAAGGACTTGGATGTGGTTTTGCGCCAGCAAAACCAGCCATTGTAAGCGTATAACAAGTGAAATTTTTTTCGAAAGCTGTTTTGGTTTCATTCCATACTTCTCCAGAAGAAGCAAATCCAGGAATAAATAGAATAGCTTGTTTTCCTTTTCCAGTTTTAATTACTTCGAAAGGATATGATTTTGTCTGAGCAAAAACATTTACACATAAGGCAGAAAATAGAAGGGCGATAATTACAATATACTTTTTCATTTTAAATAGTTTTAAGTTGTTTATTTAATCGGTACCGCCCTTTGGATACGTGAACTATTAAAATGTTACAAATTTTAAAAAAAAAGCAATAAAAAAATTTCAAATCCCAGTGTTTGCAAGCGTTTTAAACACAAAAAAAAAATCCAAATCCACCCCTATATTTAAGGATAAATTTGGATTTTAAATATTTATAAGTTGATTTTTTATATCACAAAATTGATAACCCTTCCAGGAACAACAATAATTTTATTTGCTGTTTTTCCATCCAATTGATGCAACGTTCTTTCGTCTTGCATTACGATTTCCTCGATTTGTTCTTTGGTTAAATCCAAAGGCAATTTGATGGTGAAACGCATTTTTCCGTTGAAAGAAACTGGATATTCTTTCTCGCTTTCAACCAAATGTTGAGCGTCAAAAACTGGAAACGGAACAGTTGCAATAGAACCTTCGTGACCTAGCAACGACCATAATTCCTCGGCAATATGAGGCGCATAAGGCGAAATCACAACCGCCAAAGGCTCTAAAATGGCACGAGAATGACAGTTTTGAGCAGACAATTCATTTACACAAATCATAAACTGAGACACTGACGTGTTGAAAGAGAATCCTTCAATGTCTTCTGCCACTTTTTTGATGGTTTTGTGTAATGATTTTAAGTTGTCTTTTGTAGGTTCGTCGTTGTTTACAATCAAACCGTTTTCATCAAAATACAAACGCCATAATTTTTTCAAGAAACCAAAAACTCCGGAAATTCCAGCCGTATTCCAAGGTTTGGCTTGCTCCAATGGCCCTAAGAACATTTCATACAAACGTAGGGTATCCGCTCCGTATTCTGCACAAATATCGTCTGGAGTGACTACATTGTATTTAGATTTCGACATTTTTTCGACTTCGCGACCAACGATAAATTTTCCGTTCTCGTCTAAAATAAACTCTGCATCAGCATAATCTTCTCTCCAAGCTTTGAATTTTTCAATATCTAATTCATCAGAAGCATTTATAAAATTAACATCGACGTGAATATTCCTTATATTAAAGGCCGGTATAAAAATATCAGCCTCGCTATAAGATTTTATCTCATTATTTACGCAAAACTTCTTTAGTATAAACATTCTAAGTAATCCTAATGTATCATTTGCATTTGACCCTATATTATGAGATTTTGAAACATAGACTAAATCATCATCTACTGTATTATTTATGTCTTGATTTGTTCCATTCACATCTGTAATTGAAATACTAAACGATTCAATTCTAACTTCTTGTATAAAAGCACTCGTTCCCAAAATCATCCCCTGATTAATCAGTTTTTTGAAAGGTTCTTCTGTTGGCGCAAAACCTTTGTCTTTTAAGAATTTGTTCCAAAAACGAGAATACAACAAGTGACCTGTCGCGTGTTCGCTTCCACCAATGTATAAATCCACGCTTTCCCAATATTTCAAAGCATCGGCAGAAGCAAACTCGGTGTCGTTTTGCGCATCCATATAACGCATCCAATACCAAGAACTTCCCGCCCAACCTGGCATCGTATTCAATTCTAAAGGAAAAATGGTAGCCTCCCCCGACCCCTCCGAAAGAGGGGAGATAAGCTCATTAGAAACTACTTTGTTATTTACAGTATCCCAAGCCCAAGTCGTTGCATTTCCTAACGGAGGCAATCCGTCTTCGGTTGGTAAATATTTCTCTACTTCTGGTAAAACGATTGGCAAATGTTTGGCATCAATCATTTGTGGCAATCCGTTCACATAATATACAGGAAAAGGCTCACCCCAATAGCGTTGACGGGAGAAAACCGCATCACGCAAACGGTAATTGATTTTTCCTTTACCTTGACCTATCGCTTCAAGTTCAGCAATAACTTTTTGAGTCGCTTCTTTATAACCTAAACCGTTCAAGAAATCAGAATCGATTAATTGAAACCCTTCTTTGGCACCATAAGCTGCTTCTGAAATGTCTTGGTCAAAAATATTTTTGATAGCTGGCATTCCGTTTTGCCCTTTGAAGAAATTCGCAAAAGCATAATCTCTTTCGTCTCCACAAGGTACCGCCATTACTGCTCCAGTTCCGTAACCCGCCAACACATAATCGCCAATCCAAACCGGAATTGGTTCTTTGGTGAACGGATGTTCTGCATAAGCACCAGTGAACACTCCCGAGATAGTTTTCACATCGGCCATACGCTCTCTTTCGGAACGTTTTGCTGTTTTTTCAATATAAGCATCTACCGCTTCTTTTTGTTCAGGAGTTGTGATTTGAGCAACTAATTCATGTTCTGGAGCCAAGGTCATAAACGTTACTCCGAAAATAGTATCAGGTCTGGTTGTAAATACGTCAATACTTGCTTCGTGATTTTGCACATTGAAAGTTACCATCGCTCCCACCGATTTTCCAATCCAGTTTCTCTGACTTTCTTTGATACTTTCACTCCAATCAATTTCGTTTAATCCTTGCAACAAACGCTCGGCGTAGGCAGAAATTCGCATACTCCATTGTGTCATTTTCTTGCGAATAACAGGATAACCACCACGCTCCGAAACGCCATTCACAATTTCGTCATTCGCCAAAACCGTTCCCAATCCAGGACACCAGTTTACTTCGGTTTCCGCCAAATAGGTCAATCGGTATTGTAATAAGATTTTTTGTTGCTCATCAGATGAAAATGCGTTCCATTCGCTTGCTGAAAAACTAATGATATTGTCATCACAAACAGCATTTACAGTAGCATTTCCTTCTTTTTCGAATATAGCTATCAAAGTCGAAATATCTTCGGCTTTGTCGGTTTCGTTATTGTACCAAGAATTGAACAATTGGATAAAAATCCATTGTGTATGTTTGTAATAATCAGGATTGGAAGTTCTCACTTCTCTGTCCCAATCGAATGAAAAACCTATTTTATCCAATTGTTTTCGATAACCCGCAATTGCATTTCCCTCTTTATCTAAACCTCCGTCAATATTGACACGTGTAGTATCTTCTGGACGCTGTCCCGTTTGTATCGCATATTGTTCAGCAGGTAATCCAAAACTATCATAACCCATTGGATGCAACACATTAAAACCTTGATGTCTTTTGAAACGCGAATACACATCTGATGCGATGTACCCTAGAGGATGTCCAACGTGTAGTCCCGCTCCTGATGGATAAGGAAACATGTCCAAAACATAATATTTCGGTTTATCAGAGTTGTTTTGCGCCGCAAAAGTCTTGTTTTCAGCCCAATATTGTTGCCATTTGGCTTCGATTTCGTTCGGATTGTATTTCATCTTTTAATATATTTCCCTTTACAAAAGACATTAAGTTCTTAAAGGGTTTAAAATTATTTCTTAATAGTTAAGGGTGCTAAATTGTAGGATAAATTAAAATAAAATCCAAAATTTTTAGATTTGTTGTCTGGAATGGCAATTGTTTTAGTCAAACTGTAATCCCCTACAAATTCAGCACTGAAATTCTTTAAAAAAACTGTTCCAAAGCCAACTGACAAACCTAAGTTTGTTTTTTTGTAGAAATATTCTAAATCTTGATTTAAACCTGATTTAGCATCTAAAACTTTAGTTATTCTAAATCCTCCAACTAAATAAAAACCTTTATTATACGCTCCTCTTACATCAAATTTACCAAGCAAATGCAAATGAAGATTTTTAATTTTAGAAGACTCAAAAATAATTCCCGTGTTATACGGTTCAAAATTACTATGTTCGTTTTCTTGTGAATTAGCATATATGATTTGTGATTTTAAACCAAATCTTTCATTTAATTTATAATCCATGAAACCTCCGAAGTTAAAATAACTTCCACCTGCCCCCCCAATTATGGGACCAACAATTTCGATATCATAAAAATTAGCTCCTATTACTGGTCCAAAAGAAATTTCCTGAGAAGAAGCATTAAAATATATTAAAAAAAGAAAAAGGCTAAATATCTTTTTAATCATCGTTTGAAAAAAAAATTAAGATTCGAGGTTTTAGAGCCGCAAATTTACATTTATTGTACGAAAGTTGAAAGTTTGGGCGTTATTAACTTCAAATAAAGAATTTGTTTGTTATTTTTACGCCATAATTAAAGTATGCTATGAGTTCTAACTTCGACAAATTTCAAAAACGCAGGTTAATTTCCTCTTATTTTTCGGTAGTATTGAGTGTTTTTTTGGTGTTATTCCTATTGGGAACATTGGGACTTTTCATCGTGAATTCTAAAAAATTAGCCGATGATTTTAGAGAAAAAATTGCGATGACTGTTTTCTTCAAAAAAGAAGCTACTGACAGTACTTTTCAGGCATTTGAAAAAGAATTAAAAGCTGCAAAATTCCCGAAACAGTTTGTATACGTTTCCAAGGAAAAAGCAGCCAAAGAACACACGGACATTATTGGAGAAGATTTCCTTACTTTCTTGGGAGAAAATCCACTTCAAAATTCCTACGACATCAACCTAAAAGCAGATTATGTGGTTCGTGATAGCATCGCTAGAATTGAAAGTCATTTCCGTAAAAACCCAATGATTTCTGATATCGTTTATGACAAACAATTGGTGAATTTGGTTAACGATAACATCAAGAAAGTCAGTATGTGGATTTTAATCATCAGTGGTTTTCTAACGGTAATCGCTGTGTTATTGATTAATAGTTCCTTACGTTTGTCGATTCATTCCAATCGTTTTATCATCAAAACAATGCAAATGGTGGGCGCTACCAAATCCTTTATCCGTAAACCTTTTGTCATCAAAAGCATAAAATTAGGAATGATTGGAGCTGGTTTGGCTATCGTGGCTTTGATTTCTTTATTGATTTATATCGAAACTAACTTTCCAGATTTAGGAATTTTAGAAGACAAATTAATCATTGCTGTGATTCTTTTGGGCGTATTTGGTCTTGGTGTTTTAATCACTTGGTTGAGCACGTACTTTGCTACTCAACGTTTCTTGAACCTAAGAACAGACGATTTATATTAGTCCTTCAATATTCAGTTACAACTATTCGATAATTCATTAAGTTGCCATAAAATGAAAAACAACGAAATAAAAAAAGAATTCCTTTTTGAAAAAACCAACTACATCATCCTATTAATAGGTATTGCGGTAATTGCCCTTGGGTTTCTGTTAATGTCTGGCGGTGGTAGTGATGACCCTGCTGTTTTTAGTGAAGCTATTTTTGACTTCAGAAGAATTCGTTTGGCTCCAACAACCGTTTTGATTGGTTTTGGAATCACTATTTATGCTATTCTTAAAAATCCTAAAAAACAGTAATTAGTCATTAGTAAATAGTTACTGGCTTTTCTCCATTTTACAAACATAAAAATGAATACACTACAAGCAATCATCCTTGCAATCATTGAAGGAATTACTGAATTTTTGCCTGTTTCTTCGACTGGGCATATGATTATTGCTTCGTCTTTTTTTGGAATTGCGCATGACGATTTTACCAAATTATTCACTATTGTGATTCAATTGGGAGCGATTTTATCAGTAGTGATATTGTACTTCAAACGCTTTTTCCAATCCTTAGATTTCTATTTCAAATTATTGGTAGCTTTTATCCCTGCAGTCGTTTTGGGATTGCTATTAAGCGATTTTATTGATGGCTTACTAGAAAACCCAGTTACCGTAGCAGTGTCATTGCTAATTGGTGGTTTTATTTTATTAAAAGTGGACGAGTGGTTCAATCACACTACTACAGAAAACGAAAAAGAAATCACCTATCAACAAGCCTTCAAAATTGGTTTGTTTCAATGTTTAGCAATGATTCCCGGAGTTTCTAGAAGCGGAGCGAGTATTGTGGGTGGAATGTCGCAAAAATTATCCCGTACTTCTGCTGCTGAATTTTCTTTTTTCTTAGCTGTTCCTACGATGTTGGGCGCTACAGTCAAAAAATGTTACGACTATTATAAAGACGGATTTGTTTTGAGCGACGACCAAATAAACTATTTGATTATTGGTAATATCGTGGCTTTCATAGTAGCCTTATTGGCAATTAAAACCTTCATTGGTTTCTTGACTAAAAATGGTTTCAAAGTATTTGGTTACTATCGTATATTGGCAGGGATTGTCTTGCTTATTATTCATTTTTTCATTCATCCTCTGACCATCATTTAATGACACCCGAAGACTATTTAGAAGGACAAGTTCTTTTAATCGATAAACCCTTGCATTTTACTTCTTTTCAAGCGGTAAATAAGTTGAAGTATTTATTGATTAACAAAGTGGGATTGCCAAAAAAATTTAAGATTGGTCATGCAGGAACCTTAGACCCATTGGCTTCTGGTTTATTATTAATTTGTACTGGTAAATTCACCAAACGCATAACAGAATTACAAGGGCAAGCCAAAGAATATACAGGCACTTTTCATATTGGAGCCACTACTCCATCCTACGATTTAGAAACCGAAGTAGACCAACACTTTTCAACTACACACATCACTGAGGCGTTGATACACGAAACAGTAGAACAATTTCTAGGAGAGATTGACCAAAAACCACCAATTTTTTCTGCCATAAAAAAAGATGGTGTACGCTTGTACGAGCACGCGAGAGCAGGAGAAACTATTGAAATTGCAAGCAGAAAAACCACCATTCACGAATTTGAAATCACCAGAATTGCATTACCAGAAGTTGATTTTAGAGTAGTTTGCAGCAAAGGCACTTACATCCGATCTCTAGCCTTTGATTTTGGACAAGCTTTGCAATCTGGAGCACATTTAACAGCTCTGCGAAGAACCAAGATTGGAGATTATGATGTTCAAAATGCTGTAACACCAGCTACTTTTGAAGAACATTTAGGATAAACCATAAAAAAACACATGACAATTTCTTATTCTAGAACTTGCGATGTGTTTTCCTTAAAATTCAAAGTACTTTTAAATCATACTTTTAGCTTTTAACAGCTGGGGCGAAACCGAAGTTAGTAATGAATTGTTGTCTTTCCTCCAAACAACATTGAAGAAAAGAAGTCATAAAACTTTTCAAATAGCTTTTTCATAGGTGTGTGTTTTTGAATGATAAGCACTATTTCAAACACCAAAAAAAAGTAAACTAAATTTGATAGATCGGGTTATTCATTGCTAATTTACTAATTAAATTCCACAATGAAGTAGTTGACAAATAAGAAATATTTGTTAATTATTTGACATAAAGTAATTTACAATACTAATTAAACCTCTACAGATTCAGTAATTAAACCCAAAATTTCCTCTTGAGTACTTATTCCTTTATCATGTAAATACCATAATTGCAGCTCTGATTTGGCTGTTTCATCAACCACACCGTGCTCTTTTTTGTAATTCAAAATTAAATCTTTGGCTCCTTTTGGTCTTGGTCCCCAATCGCCAACCACCTCAGAAGTAGCTTTATCAATAATAATCAACTTAGGGATAGCTTTTCCTCCATTCGTTAAAAAATGCTGCATTAAATCGTCATTTTCATCTCTAAAGACAATTTTTAAATCAATTTTATCGGTTTCTAAAGCCATTTTGTTCATAATTGGCAATAATTGGGCAGCATCACCGCACCATCCTTCGGCTAAAACCAACCAAATATATTCATTTTGCAATCCCTTTAGTTGTTCAGCAATGACTGGATCAATTTTTATTGTTTTATCTAAACGATTCATTCTTGTTTCGTTTAGAGCGCTGTAATGCGTTAGATCTTCACTTTGTTCGTTTCCAGATGATTTTCCTTCTTTTAGTAAATCAGAAACTATTTTTCTGTAATTCGTATAAGGATGACTATGAAATAATGCTTTTGCAATTGATGTTTTCATTTTATTATTATTTTTAGACAAAATTAAACATATCCGTTCAAAACTATTGTGATAAAAATCACCTAAATCAGAACAAAATACACATTCATAATGCAACAATCAAAACCTATAGGTTTGGTATTATCAGGAGGCGGTTCTAAAGGGATTGCCCATGCAGGAGTTCTACAGTTTTTAAATGAACAAAACATTTATCCAACGCAAATTTCTGGTTCAAGTGCTGGATCAATTGTAGCTGCTTTATATGGAAGCGGAAAAACACCCAAAGAAATTCTGGATTTTTTTAAATCCATTTACTTTTTCCACTGGAAGCATTTTACTTTTTCGAAAGCAGGGCTAATTGACCCAGAATCCTTCAAAGAATATTTTATAGATATTTTCGAAGATAGCGTTTTGGGTGATTTGAAAATCCCCATTCACATAACTGCAACCAATATGGTAAAAGGAAATTTGACTATTTTTGATGCCAATACTAAAACAATAGACGCCATTTTAGCTTCAAGTGCTTTTCCAGGAGTCATTTCTCCCTATGAAATCAATGGCGAATTATACAGTGATGGCGGCATCTTGAATCATTTTCCAACCGAATTAATTCAAGATAAATGTGCCTTTTTGATAGGTGTATATGTAAGTCCTATGCAAAAAATTCAAGCCAAAGATTTGACATCGATAAAGTCAGTTACTAGTAGAGCCTTTGATTTGCTAACGGCTAACTCAAGTTTAAGTAAATTCAATAATTGTCATTGGTTGATTGAACCCGAGGAATTATGTGCTTATAGTACCTTTGAAACGAGTAAAAGTAAGATGGATGCCATTTTTAAAATTGGCTACGAATCGGCAAAAAAAAGTTACGAAAAACTTAATTTATATATTTAAGGCTCACTATTTCACAAAAAATAGAATATCGCTATATTTGCACCAAACAATTCAACAGACAAATGAAATACAAAAGAATCCTTCTAAAATTAAGTGGTGAAGCGCTAATGGGCGATTTAAACTACGGAATTGATCCTAAAAGATTAGCTGAGTATGCCCATGAAATTAAGAAAGTGCATGCTAAAGGAGTAGAAATAGCCATTGTAATTGGTGGAGGAAACATTTTTAGAGGTGTTGCTGGTGCAAGTTCTGGAATGGATCGCGTTCAAGGTGATTATATGGGAATGCTAGCCACTGTAATCAACGGAATGGCATTACAAGGAGCATTAGAAGATAACGGAATGAAAACCCGTTTGATGACTGCTTTAAAAATGGAATCTATCGCAGAACCTTATATCAAAAGAAGAGCCGATCGTCACTTAGAGAAAGGACGTATTGTGATTTTTGGAGCTGGAACAGGAAATCCCTATTTTACAACCGATACTGCAGCCGTTTTGAGAGGTATCGAAGTAAGCGCAGATGTCATTTTAAAAGGAACACGCGTAGATGGTGTGTATGATTCTGATCCAGAAAAAAATGCTTCTGCTGTAAAATTTGACTACATTACATTTGAAGATGTATTAAGCAAAGGATTGAATGTTATGGACACCACAGCATTTACTTTGAGTCAAGAAAACAAATTGCCAATTGTAGTTTTTGATATGAACAAAGAAGGTAATTTATTGAAAATCTGTGAAGGCGAAAACATAGGAACAGTAGTTAATATATAAGTTTATGGTTAAAGGTTTGTAGTTTATAGTTGACTGCGAACCACCAACAACAAACAACAAACATAAGATTATGACTGAAGAAATTGAATTTATATTAGATAGTACAGAAGAATCCATGAATGGTTCTATTGCGCATTTAGAAAAATCATTTTTGAATATCCGCGCGGGGAAAGCTTCTCCAGCAATGCTAGGAAGTGTTTTTGTAGATTATTACGGGTCTGCATCACCGCTTTCGCAAGTGTCGAAAATTAGTGTACCAGATGCGAGAACTATTACTTTGCAACCTTTTGAAAAAAGCATGTTGCACCCTATAGAAAAAGCAATTATGGTGGCTAATTTAGGGTTTAACCCAATGAACAATGGAGACGTAATCATCATTAGTGTTCCGCCTTTGACAGAAGACCGTCGTAGAGAATTGGCCAAACAAGCCAAAGCCGAAGCCGAAGATGCCAAAATTGGAATTCGTAACGCTCGTAAAGATGCCAATACGGATATCAAAAAATTAGAAAAAGACGGCACCTCTGAAGACATTTGTAAAAGTGCAGAAGAACAAGTACAAAACTTAACCAACACTTTCATCAAAAAAATCGATGAATTGCTAGCCGTTAAGGAAGCCGAAATTATGAAAGTGTAACTTTCGCAACAAACATATACAAAACCGTCTCCAAAAGTATCTTGGAGACGGTTTTTTTATGCTATTTTTGTCAATCTAATACAAAAATCGCTTGGGTTCAAAATACACGCTTATGAAGCAATTGAGTTGGTTGTTGCTACTTTTTACGTTCTCCCTTCAGGCTCAATTCCAATGGAATGGTTTGGTGAAAGACGCGAAGACCAATCAACCCTTGCCTTTTGCGAGCATTAGCAGCAACACGGGTGTACAAACCATCTCGGATGTAGATGGAAAATTCCAGCTCTTGAGTCCCAATCCTATTTTGGATTTTACGGCTTCTTATTTGGGTTACACGCCCTTCCAACAAATCATCACGCCCAACAAAACGTTTTATGTCGTGGCCTTACAAGAAAAGTCAAACGATTTGAATGAAGTCTTGATTCCTAAAGAAAATGAGGCTTTGCAAATTATTCGAAAAGCTATAGGGGCCAAATCCGTCAATAATCCGCAGCAAAAAAACAATAGCTTTTCGTTTAAATCCTATAATAAACTCCTAGTTACCGCCAATCCAGACTCTATTAACGGCAAAATTGATTCGGTTTTTGTAGACAAAACGTATGGTAGAGAACTTGTAAAAGTAGATTCATCTAACTACAAGTTTAAAGAAATCATTAGCAAGCAGCATTTGTTTCAAACGGAGAAAGTATCGCTTTTTCAGTACCAAAACAGCTACTTAAAAGAAGTAATTATAGGAACCAAAATGGCTGGCTTCAAGCAACCTATTTATGAAATCATAGCGTTCAATTTGCAATCTTTTTCGATTTACGAACCCAAATATGAGTTGTTCGAAACCAAATACAATAGCCCCATAGCCGATGACGCGCCAGAACATTACAATTACAAACTACTGGATTCGGTAGCCATTGACGGCAGTACTAGCTATATGATTTATTTCAAAAACAAGAAAAAGAAAAATGCAGCAGGACTAGAAGGCGTTTTATATATAGACACAACTTCCTATGCGATTGCTAAAGCTATTATGCGCATAAAAGGCGTGTTGGACATCAGCGGGACTCACGAATTTGTGTATTTGCCCGAGGAAAAAATTTGGTTCCCATCGGCCAAGACGTTCCAAATTGTGAAAGGAAAAAGCGATGATGACATTAAAATTCTTGGTGGAACCATACAGTTTGATGGCGATGTTGAACAAGGATTCAAACCGCGAAAAAAGGAAGCTACCGATATTAGTTATTTAATTTCTAAAAGCTACAATTTTGATATAGAATACAACAAAGCTGTCAAAATCAAACAACCAACGATAGCTATTGACATTCAAGAAGACGCTATCAATCAAACGGATGCCTTTTGGGAAGCGTATAGAAAAGAAAAATTGGATTTGCGCAGTCAGAAAACCTATGCAGCCGTAGATAGCATTTCGATAAAAAATGGCATTGAAAGCAAACTGCTCTTTGGTCGAAAAATCATCAATGGCTATGTGCCCATTAGTGTGATTGATTTTGATTTAAGGAAGTTTGTGAGTTTCAACAATTACGAAGGTTTTCGTCTAGGTGTTGGCGGTATTACCAATGATAGCTTTTCTAAAAAATGGAAAATAGAAGGCTATAGCGCTTACGGCACAAAAGACGGGACTTTTAAATACAGTTTAGGCATTGGCACCCGAATCAATAAGTTCTCGAATACTTGGTGGGGCGTTTCATTTACGGATGATGTGCGAGAAATAGCGAGCACCACTTGGACAGTTGACCGAAGAGCGTTCAAAATTTACGACCCAAGACCTATCAACATTAGTACTTTTTACCATTATCAAACGTGGAAAACGGGCGTAGAAACCAAGTTTATTCCAAAAACGGAAAGTATTTGGGAACTCTCGAACACTTTTGTGGAGCCAAAGTTTAATTATGCCTACAATCTAGACGGCAAACTTTTTACGAAATACAATTTGACTACGGCTATGGTTTCCTTGCGTTGGAATCCGTTTAGTGATTATATGCAAACGCCAACCGGAAGAATTGAAACCGAAAAAAGATATCCCAAATTTACGTTTCAGTTTACCAAATCATTGCCCAATGTGGGCAACAATGATTTTGAGTTTAGCAAAATCGATTTTAGAACCGAATATCAAAAGAATTACTTGAACGGTCAAAAAACAAGTTTGCTCTTTGAAGCAGGCTATACTATTGGCGACTTGCCTTTGACGCATTTGTACAATACCTCGCCGAATAATTTGAATAAAGAAACGATTATTCAGCGTGTGACTTTTGCGGGTAAAAACAGTTTTGAAACGATGTTTTTTAATGAGTTTTTCTCGAGTAAGTTTGCTTATTTTCAGTTCAAGCACAGTTTTAATCGCATTCATTTGTTGAAAAAAGTGAAACCCAACTTGGTAGTGGTGAGCCGAATGGGATTGGGTGATATGGAAAAACCAGAGCAGCACGTTGGCATTAACTACAAAACCCTACGTGATGGCTATTTTGAATCAGGAATCGAGTTGAACCAAATTTATAAGGGTATTGGGCTAAGTGGTTTTTACCGTTATGGGCCGAATCAATTGGCAAAATTTCAAGATAATATTGCGGTGAAAATTAGCTTTATTTTGAATTTGGGATTCTAACTCAGATTACAAGAAAGTGGTGCTTTGACAATTCACCTTTGACTTATATTTTGCAATTACTTTTAACCGCAAGGCTCGCAAAGGGAAAAACGCAAAGTTCGCAAAATTCTGCGTGAGGACAATGCCATTAAGTTAAGAGATTTTAGCTTAATTCTACTATTAAAGGCTTTTTGTCATTCCGACGGAGGAGGAATCACATAATGTGAGTAATTTGTGCGATTCCTCCTCCGTCGGAATGACAACTAAACCAGCAAAATTGAGTTTCAATAAATGATGTAACAGATAGAATTAAGCGGAGATTTTTAATTGAAGATTAACGATTCTTGACCCGAGCGTTAGCTAATTGGCGAAGCATTTTAGATTTTGTGCTAATAAATAAAAAAGCCTTTTTTTTTCAATGGTTTACACATCAGAAATCAAAAATCGTTATTCAAAAATCAGCAATCAGATTATTTGATTATTCCTTAATTTAACGACATTGTGCGTGAGGGATAGAAGCGGCATCCTCTAGGGGCGGGGTTCGCCCCTAGAGATATAGCGTAGAGCCCGACACCATAAAAAAAAGAGAGCCACTCAATAGTTAGTTGAGTAGCTCTCTTTTTTTTATGGTGACACGCCCAAATTTAACTCAATGTTCGGAAACCATTTTTAGTCCGATAATGGAGGCTATTAGGGTAAGCAGGAAGAAAATACGCCAAAAAGTAGCGGGTTCTTTGAAGACTAAGAGTCCAACGAGAACGGTTCCTGCAGCACCTATGCCTGTCCAAACAGCATAAGCGGTTCCGATAGGAAGTGTTTGTGTGACTTTGTAAACTAAGGACATACTAATGGTGAGACAGGCCAAAAAACCGAGGAACCAGTACGTCGCTTCGGTGCCTTGTGTTTCTTTGGCTTTGCCTAAACAAGTGGTAAATCCTACTTCGAAAAGGCCAGCAATTAGTAACAAAATCCAGTTCATACTATGGTTTTATGATTAATACCGAAGGGACTCCGCTCAACCAAACGCTTCTGGAATCGACAAGTGCTTTCCAGCTTTCAAGACTTATCATCATTAAATCTTGCTCGGCTAAGAACTCTTTTTTGATGATTTTTTCGCCATACAATGTGATGTTGTTTGGGAATTTATGCTCCAATGAACTTATGGCGCTACCGATTACAAAATTCGATTTGATATGTCCGTTGACATCCAAAACTACTACTTTGGACTTGTTGTTATGGATGAGTTTTTGAGCGTAATCAATCAAGAAGGCGTCTTCGGAGCTGAAGATTGGGATAAAAATGGTGTTTACTTTTTGTAAATCTTTGTCAATTAAGATTCCAACGGGCATCTTGGCTTTGAGCAAAATTTGGCGGGTTCTTTCGTCAAAAGGAGAATTGGCAAACAAGCCTTCTTTTCCAGTGAATTTATCCATTAATCGCTCTGGATTAATAATTCTAGTCGTAAAACCAATCACTTTTCCGAGCAAAGTTCCCTCAAAAATAGATTTCCCGAGTCCTACTAACAAGAGGTCATATTCCCCTTGATTGGCGATATCGGTGATTTCTGTTTCGATGTCGACCGTCGCTTTGAAGATGGTGGTTACTTCTTGTTTTAAGATTTTTGATTCCTCTTGAATAGGTAAAAATGCCGCTGTTTCTTTGTCCTCTAAAGCAAAAGGATGCATTTCGTTACTAACAGACAAATGCATAGCGGTAACCGAAGCGTCTTTTTGTTTACGAACTAAACTGTTGGCCAAACGCAGCAGTGACCTTCCTTTTTCGTTGTTGCCAAAAGAAATCAAAACGCGATATACTTTGGATTGTTCCAATTCTTCTACCTCAACATCGTCTTTAGTCTTGAAGATAAAATTGATTAAGTTAAGGGCTGGTCCCGTCATAAAAGTAGTGACCAATGCCATAATTACCATCATTGTAAACACCGCTGGAGTCAACACTCCCAACTCTAAACCAATATTCAGTACGATTAATTCCATCAAGCCTCGCGTGTTCATCAGTGCGCCGATGGTTAAACTATCTCTCCAATTTTGGCCCACAAATTTGGCCGCCAAAGCGCTACCAAAAAACTTCCCTACTACAGCTACCAAGATGATAAAACCCGTTACTTGCCATAAATAAGGGTCGTTGATTAGACCAATTTCGGTACGTAAACCTGTGAATACAAAGAATAAAGGCAAAAGTAAAATAACGGATACGTCCTCTACTTTTTCAATAAAAACGATTCTGAATTTAGCTACATCGGGCATAATCACACCAGTCATAAAAGCTCCAAAAAGCGCGTGAATTCCGATTACTTCTGTAGCATAAGACGCAATAATAAGTGTGACAAAAAAGATAGCTACAACGGGTTTGCTAATCGCTTCTTTAGTTCCGTATAAATCTCCAATTCGTTTAAGGAAAGGCTTTACAATCATAAGCATAATCAGCACAAATCCGATTGCCAAAGAAATGACATACAAAGAACTTACAAAAGAGCCCGCTTTTACAATGGCGATTACCGTAGCCAAAATACACCAAGCCGTAATATCATCGGCGGCGGCGCAAGTGATTACGATGGCACCCAATTTGGTTTTATGAATACCGCGCTCTTGAACGATTCTTGCCAAAACAGGAAATGCTGTTATACTCATTGCAATTCCCATAAATAAGCTAAACGAAAGGAATTTTACTCCATCAGGAGCAAATTGGTCATACACGAAATACGCCAAACCAATTCCGAGTGTAAACGGAAAAATAATACTAGCGTGACTAATCACTACGGCATCGTTGGCTTTGTTTTTTAGTACTTTCAGGTCTAATTCCATCCCAATGACATACATAAAAAGTATTAATCCGATTTGGCTTAGGAATTTTAGATTCCCTAAAGATTCTACAGGAAATAAAATCCCCGAGAACTCAGGCAAATAGGTTCCTAACAAGGATGGTCCTAACGCGATACCCGCAATGATTTCACCAATTACAGAAGGTTGTCCTATTTTTTTGAAAATCCAACCAAAGATTCTAGCAACAATAATTATGGTAATAATTTGAGCCAAAAGTATGGCTAAAGGTTCTTGAAAACTATGTTGCATTGAAGCAATAAAATCCAGCCAAGCGTCTTTTGACCCAACTGTTGTTTTTTTAACATCCGTCCCTTCTAGTAATTTTCCGTTTTGTATAATCCAATACATTAAGGCGGAGAAACCTCCAGTAACCGCTAGATAAAACAAGGTATTTTTGTAATTCTTCATTTATATGTTTTAGAAAGTAATGAAATGCTCATTTAACAAAGATGAGAAAATCAAATATAACAATTATATCAAGAGTGAGAATATTAACCAAAATTTAAAGAATTTCACAAAGCTTTTAAAAAAACTGCCATCTAACCCTGTATTTCCTCCTTTTTTAATAGCGGTTTCGTTACCTTTGCAGCCTTTTAAATTCAGAAAATGATTAAATGGTTTAGTTTGGGATTTTGGGAACTCATTGCCCGTATTGTCCTTAGAAATAGAATTTTAATGCTCTCTATCATTGCAGCGATAACGGTCTTTTTGGCGCTACAATGGAAAAATATTCATTTTACGTTTACCGAAGCGAATATGTTGCCCGATGACAACATTGCGAATGTAGAATACAATGCCTTTTTGAATAAATTTGGAGAAGAAGGGAATTTGATAATTATAGGAGTTAAAGACTCCACTTTTTTTACGCCAAAAGCCTATGCTGCTTGGAGTAAATTGATGAATACCATCAAAAAAAATCAGGAGGTAGACTTAGTCGTTTCGCTAAATGATTTGAAAAAACTGCAAAAAAACGAAGCTTTAGAAACATTCGAATTGGTTCCTTTTGTTGACGAATCAAAGGCTCTTGATTCAAAATACCTGCAAACTATCAAAAAAGAGTTGTTCAATGACCTTCCTTTTTATGAAGGATTATTGTTCAACAAAAGGTCTGGAAGTGTTCGCTCCGCGATTTATATGGACAAAAAAATCGTGAACACTAAGGCTCGCAAAACCTTTGTTTTAGAAAAATTAATCCCTGCGATAACCACTTTTGAAAAGGAAACCAAAATTGACCTTCGCGTTTCAGGGATGCCTTACATTCGAACTCTGAATGCCAAAACGATTACCGACGAGATTAGTATTTTTATTGGCGCTTCGTTATTGATTACCTCATTATTGTTTTTCTTCTTTTTTAGAAGTTTCAAAGCTACCTTAATTTCTATCGTAATTGTTGTTATTGGTGTGATGTGGTCGTTTGGTTTTCTGGGCTTATTCAACTATGAAATTACCATTTTGACGGCATTAGTTCCTTCGTTGATTATTGTAATTGGGATTCCGAATTGTATTTTCTTGACCAACAAGTACCATCAGGAATTTAAAGTACACCGCAACAAAGCCAAAGCCCTGCAAAGAGTTACCACCAAAATTGGAATGGCTACTTTGATGACCAACTTGACCACAGCCATTGGTTTTGCCACTTTTGTCGCTTCCAATAATAATTTACTGTTGGAATTTGGCGTGGTAACCTCAATCAATATTATGGCTTTGTTTTTCTTAAGTTTAATATTGATTCCAATTTTTCACAGTTACTTGAATCCTCCTAAAGAAAGACATCTCAAACATTTGGACAGAGGTTCCGTGAAAAAATTTATGGATTGGATTCTGAAAACCATCAAAACCAATCGTTTCTCAATTTATGTCGCTTCAATAGCGTTACTAATATTCAGTATTATTGGTATTTATGAAATGCGCATTTCGGGAAGTTTGATTGAAGATATGCCTAAAAAAGAAGCATTCTTTCAAGATATTGTTTTCTTTGAAAAAGAATTTGATGGTGTGATGCCTCTCGAAATAATGATTGACACCAAACGTAAAAAAGGAGTGATGAAACTATCTACTCTAAAACGTATGGAAGAACTAGAAACTGCGATTGAGGAAATCCCCGAATTATCGAAGCCTATTTCGATTGTGAATTTGGTGAAGTATTCTAAACAAGCTTATTATAATGGCAATCCTGACTATTATGAATTGCCAACGTCCCAAGAACAAGCTTTTATCCTTTCCTATGCCAAAAATGCTACAGCCAATAGCAAAGAAAACTTAATGAAAAGCTACGTGGATAGCACTGGTCAATATGCCCGAATCACCACCTTTATGCGTGATGAAAGCGGTGACCAAATTGCTAAAATCGAGGCCGAAATTAGAAAGAAAGCGGATAAACTATTTCCAAAAGAACGCTACAATGTTATCATAACTGGAAAGGCTTTGGTATTTCAAAAAGGGACGGGCTACTTGCTTGACAACTTGCTCTCGTCGCTGATTTTTGCCTTTTTCTTAACGGCGCTTTTGATTGGATTTATGTTCCGTTCATTCAAAATGATATTGGTTTCTATCATCCCTAATTTATTGCCTTTATTCTTAACGGCTGGTTTAATGGGCTTTTTGGATATTCCTTTAAAACCTTCGACTATTTTGGTTTTTGGGATTGCCTTTGGACTATCGGTAGATGATACCCTCCGATTCTTGTCGCAATACCGCGAAGAATTGAAGAAGAACAACTGGAAAATCAAAAAATCAGTGTATGCAACGTTTAACGAATCGGGATTGAGTATGTTTTATACTTCGATTGTGTTGTTTTTTGGATTTTCGGTGTTTATGCTGTCTAGTTTTGGCGGTACTATTGCTTTAGGCGGACTGATTTCGTTGACGTTATTATTTGGTATGTTGTCGAATTTGATGTTACTCCCCGCTTTGGTGTTGACTTTGAACAAAACTTTGGCCAATGAACAAGAATTTATTGAACCCAAGATTGACATCATCGAGCGTTCTGATGAAGAGATTGACTCGCTAACCAACGATAAAAAATAAATAGCTGTTTATGAAAAAGATACTATACGTTTTTGTTTTAATGTTCTTAACGCTTGGTGCTTTTGGCCAAACGACTACAATTTACTTGATTCGCCACGCCGAAAAAGTAGACAACTCTAAAAATCCTGATTTGTCTAAAGCGGGTTTGGAGCGTGCCGAACATTGGAAAACAGTTTTAACTCAAGTTCCGCTAAAAGCAGTGTACAGCACTGATTATTTGAGAACAGTGCAAACCGCAACTCCGACAGCTACAAGCAAAAATTTGGAGATTATAAAATATGACCCAAAAACTCTCGACATTGAAAAACTCAAAAATGAACACAAAGGTCAAGCTATTTTGATTGTAGGTCATAGCAATACGACGCCTGATTTGGCAAATAAAATCATCAATCAAAAGGTGTATGCGCCAATTGATGATACTGTTTTTGGAAATTTATACCTCATTACCATTAGCGGAAATGAGGTAAGTCACCAATTGCTGCAAGGGTTGTAAACCAAGAAATGACTGGTTTTCCTACTGCCCTAGCCCTGATTGTAGTGGAAATCCTTGTGAAAATAAAGACTAATTTTTCTTGACGAAAAAGAGCGACCAGCGGAAGCTCCTTTTTTGGCTTAGAAAAATAGTATTTATTGAACAAGATTGTAACGAAAAGCGGGAAATAGCTCCTAAAAAATAAACACAAAACAATTATATTTGCATAACGCTTAAAGCACCGATTTTTGTTTTGAGCGCGTATTTAAATCTAAAAATCTAAAATTAAGATGAAACACACAAAAGTTAAAGACTTATTAAACAGTACAACGACGCTTCAGGAAGTGAATGCAAAAGGATGGGTGAGAACGTTTAGAAATAATCAGTTTATTGCGCTGAATGACGGTTCTACTATTAATAATATTCAGTGTGTGGTTGATTTTGAAAATACACCAGATGAGACACTAAAACGCATTACAACTGGCGCTGCTATTTCGGTTATTGGCTCGTTAGTAGAAAGCCAAGGTGCGGGTCAAAAATATGAAATTCAGGTACAGCAATTGGAAATTCTTGGCGACTCAGATGCGGAGAAATTCCCAATGCAACCTAAGAAACACTCTTTGGAATTCTTGCGTGAGAATGCGCATTTGAGAGTAAGAACAAATGCTTTTGGCGCGATTATGCGTGTGCGTTCGGTTTTAGCTCACGCAGTGCACACGTATTTTCAAGAGAAAGGTTTTGTGTATGTGAACACGCCAATTATTACTGGTTCGGATGCAGAAGGTGCGGGTGAAATGTTTAAAGTGACCGCTTTGCCTTTTGACAACACACCAAGAACTGAGGAAGGTAAAGTAGATTACAAAAAAGATTTCTTTGGTAAAGAGACCAACTTGACGGTTTCTGGACAATTAGAAGGTGAAACGTTTGCAATGGCGTTGGGTCAGATTTATACTTTTGGTCCTACGTTTAGAGCTGAAAACTCAAATACTTCTCGTCACTTGGCAGAATTTTGGATGATTGAGCCAGAGGTGGCTTTCAATGATTTGGAAGACAATATGGATTTGGCTGAGGATTTCATTCAATTTGTGATTAAATATGTAATGGATAAATGTCCAGAGGATTTGAAATTCCTAGAAGGGCGTTTGTTAGAAGAAGAAAAATCAAAACCACAAGCCGAAAGAAGTGAAATGGCTTTGTTGGAGAAATTGAACTTTGTATTGGAAAATAATTTCAAACGCGTTTCGTATACGGAAGCAATTGACATTTTGAGAAATTCAACTCCGAACAAGAAGAAAAAATTCCAATATATCATCAACGAGTGGGGAGCGGATTTACAATCAGAACACGAACGTTATTTGGTGGAAAAACACTTTAAATGTCCAGTGATTTTGTTTGATTATCCAGCCAATATCAAAGCATTTTATATGCGTTTGAACGACAATACAGAACCTGGAAAAGAAACAGTTCGTGCAATGGATATTCTTTTCCCTGGTATTGGAGAAATCGTAGGAGGTTCACAAAGAGAGGAACGCTACGATGTTTTGGTAGAAAAAATGAAAACCTTAGGTATAGACGAAGAAGAATTGTGGTGGTACTTAGATACTAGACGTTTTGGTTCTGCAGTACACTCTGGTTTTGGTCTTGGTTTCGAAAGATTGGTATTGTTTGTAACTGGAATGACGAATATTCGTGACGTGATTCCTTTCCCAAGAACACCAATGAATGCGGAATTTTAAAAAAGTTTACTGTTGTTTAAAATGGTTTAAAGTTGTTACCTACAACACAACAACTTTAAACCTTTAAACCTTAAACCTTTAAACTATTAAAAAAAATGCTAAAGCAATTTTTAAATTTAAAATTATCACAGAAATTATCTCCACAACAAATTCAGTTGATGAAGTTAATTCAATTGCCTACGCAAGCATTTGAACAACGTTTGTTAGAAGAAATGAACGAAAATCCGGCTCTAGAAGCAGGCAAAGAAGACGACTACGAGAAAGACGAATTTGAATCTGAAGACTACGACGATTATGATGATGCAGAATCAGATAGAATAGAAGCTGATGACATCAATATTGATGATTACTTAAGTAGTGACGACATCCCAGATTACAAAACGCAAGTCAATAATTATAGCGACGACGATGAAGACCGCGAAAGTCCCTATGCTGCTCCTATCAGTTTTCATCAAGACTTAATCAACCAACTCAATACTTTTATTCTCAACGAAGAAGACCGAGAAATCGCAGAATTCTTAGTGGGAAGTATTGATGATATGGGTTACATTCGAAGAAGCATTCCTGATATTGTAGATGATTTAGCCTTTACACAAGGAATCTATACCGATGAAAAAAATGTAGATAGACTTCTTCACGTTATTCACGAATTGGAACCCACAGGAGTTGGCGCAAGAGATTTGCAAGAATGTTTGCTCCTACAACTCAAACATAAAACACCTACAGAATATATTGAATTAGCCATTGATATTATCGAAAATCAGTTTGATGCTTTTACCAAAAAGCACTACGATAAATTGATGCAAAAATACAGTGTCTCTAACGAGCAATTAAAAAAAGCGATATACGAAATTGAGCGACTGAACCCAAAACCAGGAGGCTCTTTTGCAGGCAATAGTAAAGTCACCGAAAATATTGTTCCTGATTTTGCCATCAGAATTGTGGATGGTGAATTGGAATTAACGTTGAATGGGCGAAATGCTCCATCATTGCACGTTTCTAAGGACTATCAAGAAATGATGCAAACGTACAAAGACTCAAGAGACAAATCGGCACAACAAAAAGAAGCGGTACAGTTTATCAAACAAAAATTAGATTCGGCGAAATGGTTTATTGATGCCATTCGTCAACGTCAAGAAACACTTTTTGTGACGATGAATGCCATTATGCATTACCAAGAAGAATTTTTCCTAGATGGCGATGAAACCAAGTTAAAACCAATGATTTTGAAAGACATTGCAGATTTGGTTGGTCTTGATATTTCGACAATTTCTAGGGTGGCCAATAGCAAATATGTAGAAACACCCTACGGTACCAAATTGATTAAAGAATTTTTCTCCGAAGCAATGATGAACGACCAAGGTGAAGAAGTTTCAACTTTAGAAATCAAGAAAATTCTAAAAAACACTATCGAAGAAGAAGACAAACACAAACCACTTCCCGATGACCAATTGGCTGAAATTTTAAAAGAAAAAGGCTATCCAATTGCGAGAAGAACAATTGCAAAATATCGAGAACAACTTGATATTCCAGTGGCAAGAATGAGAAAGAAAATGTAGTAGTTTGTTATACTTCAACCCTTGTGAGGCTTCATTCACTATTAATAAACAAAGCAACTCTTTTTTTGTAACTTTACCCAAAACAAAGAATTATGATAACGGATATTAACGAATTAGACCTTAATAAGACCTACTCTTATGCTGATTATCTAACTTGGCAATTTCAAGAGAAATTGGAATTGATTAAAGGAAAAATTTTCAAAATGAGTCCAGCTCCTAGCACTAACCATCAAAGAATCTCAATGGAACTTGCTGGAATTTTGTATAATTTTTTCAAACCTCATCAATGCAATTTATTTGCTGCTCCTTTTGATGTAAGGCTAATAGATAAAAAAAAGTCGACTCTAGACCAAGAAATTTTTACAGTTGTACAACCAGATTTGTGTGTGATTTGTGACGAAACAAAAATTGATGAAAGAGGGGCCATTGGAGCTCCTGATTTGGTCATTGA
Organism: Flavobacterium sp. RSSB_23; assembly: GCF_051547145.1. Classification (NCBI taxonomy): domain Bacteria; kingdom Pseudomonadati; phylum Bacteroidota; class Flavobacteriia; order Flavobacteriales; family Flavobacteriaceae; genus Flavobacterium; species Flavobacterium sp. RSSB_23. The sequence continues at coordinate 33,891 of NZ_JBPTTO010000005.1, forward strand.
AATTTTATCACCAGGAAATTCCAACAAAGAAATGAAGTATAAATTTGACTTGTATGAAGAAGCCGGCGTTCAAGAATATTGGATTGTAAACCCAGCAGATAAAACCCTTTTTATTTATGTCCTGAAAGAAAATCAATTCATAGGAATGCATCCATTAATTGAAGAAGATTCGATTCAAAGTAAATTATTTCCCGACTTAGATTTTCAATTAGCCGAAATATTCAATTAAAAAAATAACCCTTTCAAGTATGTACTAGAAAGGGTTTTATATTTTTAGATTATTTCTTTTCTTTATCGTCGTGCATCGCGTGATAAAAAGCGGCTCGACTTAAGGGTTCATATTCCTCGGTTTCCCCAAGCATAACGAGTTTGTCATTATCTGTTTTTCTGAAACTGTAATTTGCTAAATTTCCTGTTCGAGTGCACACTGCATGTACTTTGGTAACATATTCCGCAGTAGCCATCAATGCAGGCATCGGTCCGAAAGGATTCCCTTTAAAATCCATATCCAACCCAGCCACAATTACGCGAATTCCTTGATTGGCTAAATCATTACAGACCGTAACAATTTCGTCATCAAAAAATTGAGCTTCGTCAATGCCAATAACGTCACATCCTTGCGCCAAAAGTGCAATATTGGCAGCAGCAGGAACGGGTGTAGAACGGATTTCATTCTCATCGTGCGATACCACCATTTCCTCGTGATAACGCGTATCGATAGTCGGTTTGAAAATTTCAATTCGTTGTTTGGCAAACTGAGCTCGTTTAAGCCTGCGAATGAGTTCTTCTGTTTTACCCGAAAACATGGAGCCACATATGACTTCTATCCAACCAAATTGTTCTTTATGATTTACTGTATTTTCGAGAAACATTTTGTATTTTTCTACCTTTAAAAATGAATAGTTTTTATTACTTTGTAATGGCAACAAATTTATTAAAAAAGACACACCCTACTCACTATAATACCAAAAGTTATGAAAAAAAGATTGGAGGCTGATTTAGTTAGCATTGCGCACAGAATTCTACAACTTAAAAACAAATCGGATGTGAATGTGCTGTTCTTAGAAACCCAAAAACTATACGAAAAACTGGCGATTTTAAAGTTTGTCGAAGAAAACCTAGGGGATATCAAACCAACTATAGGTCAGGCTGCAATTGAAGCAGAAATTGAAAAAGCTTTTGATTTACCTGAAATAAAAACTGAAATCCCAACAACTGAAGCTGTAATAGAAACTGAGCAAGAAACTGCCATTAAAACGGTTTCAATTGTAGACCAATTGCTAGATACTATTGCTCCCGAAGAAAGTATTTTGGAAGCGATTACTAGCGAAACAGCAACCAACGAAATTGAAGAAAAAACTCCTATCTCTTTTGCTCCATCAATTGATGAATCAGAAGTCATAAATGAAACGGCAACGCAACCAAGCATAGCAATTGAACAAAAGAAAAATGAAGCCGTTCAAATTTCATTTGAAGAGCTATTAGGCGGAAACTATTCCGAAGCACAATTCGTAAAAGTAGACGCTGTTGAGACTCTAAAAACCAATCCAACAAATACCTCATTCGATTTGGCCTTTGACAAAGTAGAAACGCTTACCGAAGAAAAAGAAAATAAAGCAAAATCATTAAATGAAAAATTAGCCAAAGGAATTGCCATTGACCTAAATGACCGCATAGGTTTTGTAAAACATCTTTTTGGCAATAGCAATGAAGACTATAATCGCGTGTTGAGTCAGTTGAATAGTTTTAATAACTTTTATGAAACCAAAACGTTTATTGACGAAATGGTAAAACCAGATTATAACAACTGGGAAGGAAAAGACGATTATGCCAATCGATTCATGGAAATTGTAGAGAAGAAATTCTTATAACTGATTCTACTCTCTGTATAAATCACTACCCCATCATCAAACACGAACTTCGTTTTATTGCGGATTTCGTGTTTTAACTTTTTAAAATATGTCTAAACTATATATCGTACCTACTCCAATTGGCAACCTCGAAGACATGACGTTTCGAGCGATTCGCATTCTCAAAGAAGCTGATTTGATTTTGGCCGAGGACACCCGAACCAGTGGCAAATTGCTCAAGCATTTTGAGATTAGCACGCACATGCACAGCCATCACATGCATAATGAGCACAAAACCATCGAAAACATAATTAGTCGATTGCAAGGAGGCGAAACCATCGCTTTGATTTCGGATGCTGGAACGCCCGCCATCTCGGACCCTGGTTTTTTGATTACTAGAGCTTGTATTGAAAATGGCATTGCGGTAGAATGTCTGCCAGGCGCAACTGCATTTGTCCCTGCTTTAGTCAATAGTGGTTTGCCCAATGATAAATTTGTTTTTGAAGGTTTTTTACCTGATAAAAAAGGAAGACAAACTCGCTATTTGGCTTTGGCCGAAGAAACGAGAACGATGATTCTTTATGTTTCTCCACACAAATTAGTAAAGACTTTAAGTGAATTTATTACTTATTTTGGTGAAGACCGTCCCGTTTGTGTTTCAAGAGAATTATCTAAAATGCATGAAGAAAACGTACGCGGAACGGTAAAAGAAGTGCTGGCTCACTTTGAAAAAACCGCACCTAGGGGCGAAATTGTAGTGGTGGTTGGGGGAAAACCCATAACCAAAGAAACCAAAAAAAGTAAATTTTCAGAAAATACTATCGACTAAATGAAACAACCTACAGTTCATATCATTGGAGCTGGTTTGTGTGGTCTTACGCTAGCGTATTTGCTCAAGAAAAAAGGCATAAAGTCTGTACTACTTGAGGCTAATAACCGTATTGGTGGAAGAATAGATACGCGGTATGTAGACAAAATAGGGAGCATTGAAATGGGAGCCACTTGGTGTAACGATACCCATCATAAACTCTTGAATTTATTACAGGAACTTACTATTTCATATACTAAACAATATACTTCTGGTATTTCTTTTTTTGAAACATCTAATGCCCACGAGCCGCAACGTTTTTCTATTCCTGATTACGAAGCACCTTCTTACCGAATTGATGGTGGAACCTACCAACTAATTGCGGCTTTAGAGAACAATCTTGATTCGGGTTCGATACAGCTTAATGAAAAGGTGTGTCAAATCAAATATGACCAATTAAAAATTATCATTGAGACGGCTAGTGGTAAACAAATTGAAGCCGATTATGTTGTGAGTACTTTACCACCTAATTTATTGGTGAGTACCGTGCATTTTGAACCAGAATTGCCAATTGATTTGACAGCAATCGCTCAAAAAACGCATACTTGGATGGGTGAATCTATAAAATTTGGCTTAGTCTACAAACATCCGTTTTGGAAAGAAAAAGGATATTCAGGGACGGTTTTTAGCCACGTGAATTGGGTACAAGAAATGTATGACCACAGCACAATTGACAGCTCTTTTTATGCATTAAAAGGTTTTTTAAATGGAGGTGCCTCAACATTAACTCCTGAAGAACGAAAACAAAAAATAGAAAACCAATTGCAACGTATTTTGGGAGAAGAAGTAAAAAATGCTACCCATTATTTCGAAAAAGTTTGGAGAGAGGAACCCTACACATTTGCACCTTACGCTTCTTTAATTATGGCACACCAAAACAACGGGCACACTATCTATAAACAACCATTTTTTGACAACCGCTTTTTTATTTCTGGCTCAGAAACGGCCCCCGTACATCCCGGTTATATGGAAGGAGCCATTCAAGCGGCACACTATTGTAGTACTTATTTTAATTAAAAATCAATTTAATCATGACTATAACTGCTTTTTTAGAAAAATTAAAAAACACCCCAAACGCGATTACCTTTCAAGAAACTATCGCGGTTATTGAAGCGCATTATGATTTTGAACCAACAGCTTTCGAAAACGGCTTACAACATAATGCTACCAACGAAAATAACGGCTCTTGTAAATTGTTTGCTTTTGCTGAATTACAGCAATTGTCTCCAGAAGCAACATTAGCTTGTTTTGGAGCCTATTATACTGAAGACGTCTTGAAAAATCCAGAAGGTACAGACCATCAAAACATTCGCAATTTTATGAAAACAGGTTGGGATGGCATCGCTTTTTATGGAGAGCCTTTGACATTGAAACAACAATAATTGTTATTTACAGATAACGATTTTAGAAAAAAATGTTATTTATAGATAACAAAAATAGTTCTAAATATATCTAAAGACCATTTTAAAATGCCAACAAAAAGGCAATTTGTGGCTCTTTAACCCCGATAGCAGCGGCATCCTTTGTTTTTTTCTTTAAAAAAACAAAGATATAGCGGATAGCGGGCCCCGTGTTTCCTGAAAAAGCCTTTTGCTTTGGTTCCTAAAAAAATAAATTATACGCCTAATTAACAAGTTATAAAACCTAAAATACAATGCGTTGGACACTCAAACCCAAACCCGAAGAAGAAAAAATAAATGAATTAGCGACAGCCTTACAAGTTTCTAGAACGATTGCCGCATTATTACTGCAAAGAGGCATCTCTTCATTCGAGGAAGCCCGACAATTTTTTCGTCCCTCACTAAACGATTTGCATAATCCCTACTTGATGAAAGATATGGACAAAGCGGTGGAAAGGCTTGAAAAAGCGATAGAAAATGAGGAAAATATTTTGGTTTTTGGAGATTATGATGTGGATGGAACAACGGCTGTTTCTTTGGTTTCGGGCTATTTGAGAAGTTTTTACCCAAATGTTGCGACTTATATTCCGGACCGTTATGATGAGGGTTACGGAGTGTCGTTTAAAGGAATTGATTTTGCCGATGACAACGGTTTTTCACTAATTATAGCGCTAGATTGTGGGATAAAATCTATTAATCACGTGGCGTATGCCAAAGAAAAGAATATCGATTTTATTATTGGCGACCACCACCGTCCTGGTGACAACTTACCTGATGCCGTAGCAATTTTAGACCCGAAACGAACTGATTGTGAGTATCCGTACGACGAATTGTGTGGTTGTGGCATTGGTTTTAAACTCATTCAAGCATTGGCAGCTAACCGTAACCAAACCATAGATGATTTGATTCCGTATCTGGACTTGGTGGCTACCGCAATTGCTGCTGATATTGTTCCGATGACGGGTGAGAATAGGGTTTTGGCACATTTTGGATTACAGGTGATTAATAGCAATCCGCGTCCTGGAATTAAGGCGATGACGCATCAACTCAAGAAAAAAACGCTCGATATTACGGATGTGGTTTTTATAATTGCGCCGAGAATTAACGCTGCAGGTCGCATCAAACACGGAAATCATGCCGTAGAATTGTTGACCGAATTTGATTTTGAACAAGCCCAGCAATTTGCCTCTGAAATTGAAGCCTATAATGCCGAACGCAAAGATTTGGACCAACAAATCACCAAAGAAGCGCTGACGCAAATTGAAGAAAACGGCGAACAAAACCGATTTACCACAGTGGTTTTTCAGGAAACTTGGCACAAAGGGGTGATTGGAATTGTCGCTTCTCGATTGATAGAAACCTACTATCGCCCTACCTTGGTGTTTACCAAAAGTGGCGACAAATATGCCGCATCAGCCCGTTCCGTAAAAGGATTTGATGTGTACAATGCACTCGAAGCTTGCGCAGCACATTTGGAACAATTTGGAGGCCACATGTACGCCGCCGGCATGACTTTGAAACCAGAAAATTATGCAGCTTTTAAGGAAGCCTTTGAAAAAGTAGTACAAGAAACCATTGCCCCCGAATTACTTCAACCCGAACTTTCTATCGATGCTGTTGTCCATTTTGAAGAAATTACCCCTAAATTTACACGCATTTTAAAACAATTTGAACCTTGTGGTCCTCAAAATATGACCCCTGTTTTTGCGACAAAAAATGTATTTGATACGGGTTATGGAAAACCGATGGGAAAAGAAGAAGAACATCTGAAACTTTTTGTGCGCCAAAATAGTTCGGAAGGAATTCCTGCTATTGGTTTTGGATTGGGAAGCAAACACGAAATAGTAAAAAACAAACAACTTTTCGAAGCCGCTTATTGCATAGACGAAAATGAATGGAACGACAAAATAGAATTACAATTGCGATTGAAAGACATTAGAAACTAAAAATGAAAACAAAAAACGACCCTTACGCTGCCTTGCGTTATAGAGAATTCAATACTTTTTTACTGTTACGATTTGCTATGGTTTTTGCTTGGTCCATGCAATTTATCATTATTGAATGGCAAGTATATAGCTTAACCAAAAATCCTTTATCGCTAGGAATTATTGGCCTTATGGAAATTATTCCAGCCGTAGCAATGGCATTATTTGCGGGTCATATTGTTGACCAAAAAGAGAAAAAAAGTTTGCTCTTTAAATGTATCGCCGGTTTTTCAGTAATTAGTATTGGTTTGTTTTTGTTGACTTGGCCTCCTGTAGTTTCAGGTTGGAATATGGATACCGTTTTGTATGCCATTTACTTCATGGTTTTTCTAGGAGGAATTGTACGCTCCTTTTTAGGGCCGACCATTTTTTCACTTTTGTCGCTAATTGTTCCCAAAAAAGCCTATTCTAACGCTGCCACTTGGAGTTCTTCTGTTTGGCAAGTAGGTTCTGTAGTAGGTCCAGCGGTTGCAGGCTTTTCTATCCATTGGATTGGTGTGCATTGGTCGTTATGCATTGTAATTGCTTTTTCAATTTTTTCAATCATCGCTTTGACTCAAATTGAATCGAAACCTATTTTGAATAAAAAAATTGGGGAACCCGTTAAAGAAAGTTTGAAAGCGGGTGTGCGATTTGTATTCAACAATCCCGCTATCTTATCTTCATTGTCACTCGATATGTTTGCGGTTTTGTTTGGCGGAGCGGTAGCCTTGTTGCCTATTTTTGCCCAAGATATTTTAAAAGTTGGTCCTGAAGGATTTGGCGTTTTAAGAGCGGCGCCAGCTGTGGGTGCTTTTATAACGATGTTTGTATCGGCTTATGTGCCTATGAACAAAAATGCTGGAATGAAACTCTTGATTGCTATTTTTGGATTTGGGGTTTGTATTATCGTCTTTGGACTTTCTACTTTGTATTGGCTTTCGGTAGTTGCGTTGTTCTTTAGTGGCATTTTTGATGGTATCTCAGTGGTGATTCGCCAAACGATTTTACAACTCAAAACACCTGATGATATGCGCGGACGCGTTTCCGCAGTGAACTCCATTTTTGTGGGTTCGTCGAACGAATTGGGTGCTTTTGAAAGTGGTGTTACGGCAAAACTAATGGGAACCGTAACAGCCGTAGTTTTTGGAGGAAGTATGACCTTGCTTACGGTATTGGTAACTGGATTCGTATCCCCTACTTTTAGAAAGCTGGATTTACAAAAAGATTTAGAAGCTCACGAAAAATAGCAATTAAAACAGAATCAAAAAAAGTAAAATCTTTGGATTATTAGAAGCCTTAACAAGTGGTAATTTCTTAATTGGTTCCCTCCCACTTTTTGATTTCGAAAGTAGTTCCATCAAAAACGCCGTAAGTAAAATAACTAATCCAATCGCCTAGATTGACGTATTCAGCGTTTTCTCCAACGGTGTATTTCATTGGCAAATGACGGTGTCCAAAAACCAAATAGTTATAATGCTTGGTTTCTAGTTTTCGTTTAGCATATTGAATCAACCATTCGTTGTCTTCGCCTAAAAAAGTAACATCTTCGGCTCCAGAAATTAACTTGTTTTTTACCGAAAGGTATTGTGCTAGTCCAACACCAAGATCAGGATGCAACCAACGAAACAGCCATTTAGAGAACGGATTGGTAAACACTTTTTTCATGCGTTTGTAGCCCAAATCTCCAGGTCCTTTTCCGTCTCCGTGTCCTACTAAAAAGGTTTTTCCATGAAAAGTATATTCTTGATTGTCATGAAAAACGGGAATATTCAGTTCTTTTTCAAAGTAATCGTTCATCCATAAATCATGATTTCCGACGAAAAAATAAATCGGAATACCGCTATCGCGAATCTCGGCCAATTTACCTAAAACGCGAACAAATCCTTTGGGAACCACGGTTTTGTATTCGAACCAAAAATCGAATAAATCACCCAATAAAAAAATGGCTTCTGCATCTTTCTTCACTTCGTCTAGCCAAGCTACAAATTTTTGTTCTCTAGGAAAACTCAACTCAGGCGTAGGCGCACCAAAATGCTGATCGGAAGCGAAATATATTTTTTTGGAGATTGAAGTCATGCAATTTAATTTGGAATTTGGTCCAGAAACTTTGGGATAAAACTTGTAATATAGTTATCTACTATACATTATCGCTGGCAAACCATTCTGCGAAAGAAGATTCGGTTTCTTGTAATTTTAAAGAGAATAAGTTAATTCCCTCTGGCAATCGGCTTTTGATTCTTGCCGCAAAATCAACAATCATGTTCTCGCTGGTAGGCTGATAATCGACCAAAATTACGTGATGTCCACGGTCTTTTAATTCTTTTGCCAATTCAATATGAGGAGTCGTTTGGTTGAAAACTGTAGCGTGGTCAAATTGATCTACTACTTCTTCTTTGACAATTTTTTTCAAATCGGTAAAATCAATCACCATTCCTAATTTTACGTTCGATCGATTGGTTATAGGAGAGCCGATAACAGTTACTGATAATTTGTAACTGTGTCCGTGTACATTTTTGCATTTCCCATCATAACCATATAAAGCATGACCGGTTTCGAAACTAAATTTTTTGGTGATTCTGATATTACTCATCTGTATTGAATTTGGCAGCAAATTTAAGGAATTTTAGCGGTTTTCGTCTCTTTTTTTTGCTCGGTAATACATCCAATAAGCAAATCCAACCAAAACCACGAAAGGCAAATACGAGCCAATTACCACTCCTATTTCGTAACTCTTATCAGGAGCTTGGGCTATTTTTTTGGCTACATCTACTTTTTGAAGTAAAGAAAAAGGGGTCATTGTCGTTATTTTTTAAATTGAAGTAAAGCGTTTTTGGTAAAATCAGAAAGCACCAATTGTCCAGAAATCGCGGCACGTTCCAGCAATAAAGTTGCCCAATGGTCGGTGCCTTCCCAAAATACTTTCTTGATTTCGAGTAAAGCTTGCGGATTGTAGCTAGCTAGTTGTGTAGCCATTTGTTGCACGGCTGCGTCCAAATCTGGAAGGGTTTCAAAAATAGCGGCATACAAACCTTGTTGCTGTGCCCACTCAGCCGATTTCCATTCTTGAGCCTCCATAGTCATTTGGGACATTGCCATTTTTCCTATTTTACGACTCACTGCTGGCTCAATCACAAAAGGACCAATTCCGATGGCGAGTTCTGATAATTTGATACTAGCCTGACGAGTAGCCAAGGTATAATCACAAGCAGCAGCAATACCAACTCCACCTCCAATGGCTTTTCCTTGAATGCGACCAATAATCACTTTTGGACAAGCTCTCATCGCATTGATTACATGCGCAAATCCTGAGAAGAAAATCGCTCCTTCTGCTTCGGTACTCACCGCCAAAAGCTCATCAAAAGACGCACCTGCACAAAAAACACCTGTACCTTCACTCTGCAGTACCAACACCTGAACGGCATCATTAGCACTTACTTCCTGAATCGCGGTTGTGAGTTGCTGCAAAAGGGCTTTAGGAAAAGAATTGCTGGCGGGGTGACCAAAGGTAAGTGTTGCAATACCATTGGCAATCGTTGTGGTAAGTGTACCTGAGGCAATCATTTGTGACATGCTTTTTATTTTAGCGTAAAGTTAAAATTATTTCCATAACCCACTTCTTTTTTTGCAGCTAAAGCTTTTTTTGTGAAGTATAAATTTGCGTATTCATTAATTAAAATACTATATTTGCGACATAGTCATGGGGATGTAGCTCAGTTGGCTAGAGTGCTTGACTGGCAGTCAAGAGGTCGTGGGTTCGAGCCCCATCTTCTCCACAAAAAAGCCTTAGAAACTTATGTTTTTAAGGCTTTTTTATTGATTTTTTAGAAAAACTAGAAGTAGTAAACGTAAAAAACACCAATAGTTATAGACAAATTTGCTACTAGTTCTTCATACTCACAACAGCATTTATAAATGGTTATTGTAATCAGAAACCAGATAAATAGCTAAAACAATAACTTCGACAAAATATTTGTTGAACTTGGAGACTTAGGCATTAATCCAAGTAAAGTTGCGTATTGCTGAGCTTTTAAAACAGTTTTCATTTTTGAAGGGAAAGCACTCTGTATGCCAGACATTACAGAGTTGTATCCTGCTTTGTTGGAAGCCATCATTGGCAATGCATTTTTCTTTTTATTCAAGAGTTCGGTAACAATTGAAGTTACTTGAGGCACTTGTTCAGGTGTTAAGTTGAGTTTTGGTTTTAAAGTGCCCAAAATTTGAGAACTAATACCACTTACATCAAATGAGGATAGCGCTGCTTTGCTACCAACTGCTGTTGCCTTATTCACATCATTTAAAGAAATTTGTGCTTTTGATGATATGGCAGAACACAGTAATAAGACGAATGTGAAAATGAAATTTTTCATAGTTAAAGTGTTGATTTTTAGGTTTTAGAAACATAAAATTAATCAATTTTACTATTATAAAAAAAAAGATTTAAACTTAAAATCGTGCTTCTGAAAAACAAAAAGTCCTATCTAGCCCTGATCGCAGCGGCATCCTTTGCTTTTTTCTTTCAAAAAGCAAAGATATAGCGGAGAGCAGGACGAGGCGTTGTGATGAAAAGGAAACGTTCTGCTCCTTATCAATTACCTAAAGCTGTAAGTTAGCCCAATCGAGCCATAATAATAGCCTGTATTGACAGGATGATTGACCTCTTTGGAGCGGTAAAAAAAAGTGTACTGACAATTGAAATGATTGTAACGGTACTTGATGCCCACCGCAGTGTGCCAGCGCCAACGAATCAGGTTTAATTCTACCGGGCTTTGCGTTCCAAAAAGGCTGCCTTGAACCGTTGCGTCATAGGCTTGATACTGCAAACTAGGGTGGATAAAAAAATACAATTCCTCTGTTTTGGAAGTGCCTAATACGCCGCCACTATAAAAATTAGAATGAGCTATGGGTTGCAAATTTTTCAAACCTATTCTTGCAAAAAAACCAGAATTAAGGGCGGTTTGTACGGTTCCTAAAGTCGCTTGCCCTTGAAAATGAACATCAAAATGAGGGGTGGTCACGTTTGGAAAAAGCTTTTGGGAAAAGCGAAATTGAGTCTGCAGCGCGAAGGTATTTTTGATTTGGTTTTGCCAACCTTGCACATGGCGCAACGAAAAGGCATCGTGCAATCCGTTTTGCATTTCTTCGGCATACGAGTTGGGGCCTACAAAACCTATTTGTACCGTTCCTTGATAAACGATATGGTTGGTCATAAAAAAGGTTTGATTGACCTCTCCAAACAAATACCCTGCAAAAGGGCGATCGTTGTCTTTAATGGCGTTGGCCAATCGGGTTCTGGGAGTGTAGATGTATTGCCCTAATCGGAATTCGGTAGTCTTTTTTAATAAAATTGAGGATTGTTTTTGATTTAAATAAGCATAAAACAGCGTAATTCCGTTGGTGTAATAGCGGTCATTTTTTAAAGAAGCATACAAATCATTGTCGAGTTCTACTCCCACTTGCTTGCTGTCGAAAGTTTGGGCAAAACCCAAAAAAGGCATCCCAAACAGCAGTAAAAACAAGAGTTTTAACTGTCTCATTTGTAGTCTATAGTTCCTACATGCCCCATTACACGAACGATTTTTGCTTTTCGATTGTTGATGTAAGAAGACGAACTTGTGGCTTTATATTTGCGCGGGTTGGGTAAAATAGCGGCAATTCCTGCGGCTTGCATTTTGGTCAAACTCGAGGCGTCTTTTCGGTACCAATATTGGGTCGCAGCATGGGCGCCATACACGCCATCGCCCATTTCTATACTGTTCAAATAGACTTCCATAATGCGTTTTTTACCCCAAATCATTTCGATTAGTACGGTAAAATAAGCTTCTAATCCCTTGCGCAAGTAGCTTCTACCTTGCCACAAAAATACATTTTTGGCGGTTTGCTGCGAAATGGTGCTTCCGCCTTTTATTTTTCGTCCTCTTTCGTTGCTTTTATAAGCTTTTTGCATCGCCAAAAAATCAAAACCATTGTGGGTCAAAAAAGTACCGTCTTCGCTAGCGATTACGGCTTTTTGCAAATTCATAGAAATATTTTCGATGGGTTCCCAATCGTGACTAAAATGATTCTCTTTTCCGTCAGCAACATTTTCAAAATAACGAATCACCATAAGCGGTGTAAAAGGAACGGGAACGAATTTAAAAAGCACCACAAAAAAAACAGAAAGCCCAAAGAACCACATTAACGCCTTGAACAGAAAGCGTTTCACTTTACTTCCAAAACTAGATTCTTGTTTCTTCACCGGTTTTTTTGAAGTTGTCTTTTTTGGGTTAATTTTGGTTGCCATTATACTAAATCTGCTAATTCGGTTCCTATTAAACTGCCAATTGCCACACCCATTCCGCCCATACGGACGCCACAATATACATTTTGGGACAGGTTGGTTACTATAGGATTTTTGCTCGCGCCTATTCCCATAATTCCACTCCAACGGTGTGCAATTTCAATGTCGTGATTTGGCAAAATTACTTCTTTTAATAATTGTTCCAATCTTTTTTGAATAATTTCGGTTTGCCCCATTTCGGTAGTGGTTTCTTCTTCAAAAGCTAAGTTTCGTCCACCGCCTAATAAAATTCGGTCACCAATATTTCTGAAATAATAATACCCGCGGTCCAAATGAAAAGTTCCTTTAATGTCCAAATTCGGAATAGGTTCTGTAATCAGCACTTGAGCTCGTGCGGGTTTTACTTGACCTTTCGTGAGTTCAGCAGCAAAACCGTTGGTTGCAAACAATAACTTTTGGGTCGTAAAACTAAAATCACCCAAAGCTACTTCAACACCTGAACCCTTATCCTCAAACCCCGTAACCGTTTGCTGATTCAGAATCAAAATATTGGCCGCTACGGCTTGACGCAACAACTCTTGCATCATATTTCCGGTATCAATTTGTCCTTCAAAAGGATTAAAAATCAAGTATTCTTTTGTCCCATTAAATCCAAAACGGTCCACTTCCTTAGTAAAAACGCCTCCTCTAAAAATAGGATTCAGAATTTCATTGACAAAAGGCATTTTATTGACACACTCGGTGTACAAACTCTCTTCGTCTTCCAAAAACAATTCATAGCCGCCAAAAGGTTTGTAATCCAAAACCGCATCAGGAATCCGTTTGCGCAACAATTGCAAACCCGACCAACGCTTTTGCACCAAAGCAATTACCTCTTCTTCGGTATGCGTTTTTAAATCTTCGACTATCTCCGAGAGACTTCCGAAACAAGCAAATCCAGCGTTTTTGGCACTAGCACCTTGCGGCAACATTCCTTTCTCTAACACCAATATTTTGGCAGCAGGAAATCGCTCTCTCAACCGCAATGCGGCGTGCAAACCCACAATCCCACTTCCCACAATCGTGTAATCTACGTCGGTAAACCAATTTTTTATTTCCCAATAACTCAAATGCATCTTTCGAAAATTTTTATAAAAATACTATTTTTTAGGAGCTATTTCCAGCTGTCCACTGTATCTTTTCTATTTTAAAGAAAAATAGAAAAGGATGCCGTTCCCATCTGGGCTAAAACTAAGTGCACCACAAGATATTCTCTTTACAGAATTAAAATAGCGTCAACAATAAAATTCAAAATGGAACACCGATTACGCGGATAAAACAGATTTTGCACGGTTAACAATAAATATAAACTAATTAGAATCCGTTCTAATCTGCTTCATCAGTAGCATCCATGGCAAATTAATTTATTTTACAAGCTATTTTGTTTTTAAAGCGAGCAATGAGACTACTATCCAAAACAAGTCGATTTAAATGATTATTTTTACGTTTTAAAATTGAAAACAATGAAAAAGATTCTTTTATTAACCCTATCCATGATGAGTTTGACAACAATGGCTCAAAACACACTGACTCCCGAGCTGCTCTGGAAACTAGGTCGCGTAACACCTCTAGGCCTTTCAAAAGACGGAAAAAACGTCATTTATAAAGTTAGCACACCCTCTGTGGTTGAAAACAAATCCAGCTCTAAGTTGTATTCGCTTCCCATCGAAGGCGGCAATGCCATCGAAATTAAAGAAACCAAAGAACTGCTAAACGATAAAAACACTTCGCCAGATGGTAAATATCTTGTCTATAACGAGGAAGTAAAAATCGACAAAGTACACGGAAAAGATTTCTATCCTGAACTAGAAAAATCGAATGTACAAATCTACAACGGTCTCGATTACCGCCACTGGGACACTTGGAATGAAGGTAAATTCAACCACGTGTTTTATAAGGAAAACAAAGAAGGCGCCACAGGAATCGATATCCTAAAAGGTGAAAATTTCGATAGCCCACAAAAACCTTTTGGTGGAGACGAAGATTATATTTGGTCACCAGATAGCAAAAGTATTTTGTATGTATGCAAGAAAAAAACAGGTACACAATATGCTATTTCTACGAATACCGACATTTACGAATACCAACTCGAAACTGGTAAAACCATCAACCGAACCGAAGGCAATTTAGGGTACGACACGGCGCCTCAATTCTCTCCAGCAGGTCACTTGACTTGGTTGCAAATGAAGCGTGATGGTTATGAAGCCGATAAAAACGACATCATTGTAGATTTCAAAGGCATCAAAATGAACCTTACTGCCAATTGGGACGGAAGTGTAGACCAGTTTGTGTGGAGTCTAGACGGAAAGAACGTCTATTTTGTAGCTGCAGTAGACGGTACCAAGCAATTGTTTGCAGTGAACTTCCCCGGAATGACTAGAATTGCAGTAACAGTTCGCCAAATTACCAATGGTGATTTTGATGTAAGCGATATTATTGGCTTTTCCGGCGACCAAGTTTTGGTAACGAGAACCGATATGAATCACGCTGCTGAAATTTTTTCTTATAATCTAAAGAAAAACACTTGGAAACAATTGTCTAATGTCAATACAGCAACGTACAACACTTTAGCGTTAAGTAAAACCGAACGCCGCTATGTTACCACAACCGATGGTAAAAAAATGTTGGTTTGGGTGATTTTGCCTCCGAATTTCGATGCAACAAAAAAATACCCGACGTTGCTATACTGCCAAGGTGGGCCACAATCTCCGTTAACACAAAGTTATTCCTTCCGTTGGAATTTCTCTTTGATGGCAGCTCAAGGCTATGTAGTAGTAGCTCCAAACCGAAGAGGAATGTACGGCCACGGACAAGAATGGAACGAAAAAATATCAGGTGACTGGGGCGGACAAGTGATGGACGATTATTTATCTGCCATTGATGACGTCGCCAAAGAATCGTATGTAGACAAATCACGTCTGGGATGTGTAGGCGCTAGTTACGGTGGCTATTCCGTGTTTTATTTGGCTGGAATTCACAACAATCGTTTCAAAACATTTATTGCCCACGATGGCGTTTTCAATACGCAGAGTATGTTTGGCACCACCGAAGAAGTCTTCTTTAACAACTGGGATTTTGGAGGAGCATACTGGGAAAAAGACAATAAAGTGGCGCAAAAATCCTACACTACTTTTAACCCAATCACATTGGTAGACAAATGGAATACCCCAATTTTGATTATTCAAGGAGGTATTGATTTTAGAGTACCGATTGGCCAATCGCAAGAAGCCTTTCAGGCGGCACAATTAAGAGGTATCAAAAGTCGCTTTTTGTATTTTCCAGAAGAAAACCATTGGGTATTGAAGCCACAAAATGCCCAAGTTTGGCAAAAAGAATTCTATAAATGGTTGAAAGAAACCTTATAGTAACCCACAAAAAAACCTCGCAAATTGCGAGGTTTTTTTATAGTAATTATTTTCCATCTATTCTGGATCATTCATTTTAAAAGAATCCATAAAGGCAGTCGTGTAATCTCCTGCTATATAACGAGGATCATCCATTAACTGTCTGTGGAAAGGAATAGTAGTTTTGATTCCTTCAATTACGAATTCATCCAAAGCTCTACGCATTTTGCTAATCGCTTCTTCACGAGTTTGCGCAGTAGTTATCAACTTAGCAATCATCGAATCGTAATTTGGTGGAATAGTATATCCAGAATACACGTGAGTATCTAAACGAACTCCGTGTCCGCCTGGCATATGTAAGGTAGTAATTTTTCCTGGAGAAGGACGGAAATCATTGTAAGGATCTTCCGCATTGATACGACATTCGATAGCGTGTAAATTTGGGAAATAATTCTTTCCAGAAATTGGCACACCTGCCGCTACTAATATTTGCTCACGAATCAAGTCATAATCTACTACTTGTTCAGTGATTGGGTGTTCTACTTGGATACGAGTATTCATTTCCATAAAGTAGAAATTACGGTGTTTGTCTACTAAAAATTCAACAGTTCCAGCGCCTTCGTATTTAATGTATTCTGCAGCTTTTACAGCAGCTTCACCCATTTTAGTACGCAACTCATCTGTCATAAACGGAGATGGCGTCTCTTCTGTTAATTTTTGGTGACGACGTTGTACAGAACAATCTCTTTCAGAAAGGTGACATGCTTTACCGTAAGCATCTCCCACTACTTGAATTTCGATATGACGTGGCTCTTCGATTAATTTCTCTAAGTACATTCCGTCATTACCAAAAGCGGCTGCCGATTCTTGACGAGCACCTTCCCAAGCTTTCAATAAATCTTCTTCTTTCCAAACAGCACGCATCCCTTTTCCACCACCACCAGCAGTTGCTTTCAACATCACTGGATATCCAAATTCTTTGGCTAATGCCGCTGCTTGTTCGTAAGATTCAAGAATTCCAACAGATCCTGGTACACAAGGCACTCCTGCTTCAATCATAGTCGCTTTTGCAGAAGCTTTATCTCCCATACGATCAATCATTTCAGGAGCTGCACCAATAAATTTAATACCGTGTTCTTGGCAAATTTTTGAAAACTTAGCGTTTTCAGAAAGGAATCCATATCCTGGGTGAATGGCATCGGCATTAGTAATTTCTGCTGCTGCAATAATATTTGACATTTTAAGGTATGACAAATTACTTGGTGCAGGTCCGATACAAACGGCTTCGTCAGCAAATTTTACGTGTAAACTTTCAGCATCTGCAGTAGAGTAAACCGCTACTGTTTTGATTCCCATTTCTCTACACGTTCTAATAACCCTAAGAGCAATCTCTCCTCTATTTGCTATTAATATTTTTTTAAACATCTTGTTTTTTTTAAAATTACAAATTCCAATCTTCAAATTCCAACGTATTGGATTTTGTGATTTGTCTATTGGAATTTTTAAAAATTATGATGGATCTACTAAAAATAAAGGTTGGTCAAACTCTACAGGAGACATATCGTCTACTAAGATTTTCACGATTTTTCCTGAAACTTCTGATTCAATTTCATTGAAAAGTTTCATTGCTTCAATTACGCAAAGAACATCACCTTTAGCAATTGTGCTTCCAACTTCAGCAAAAACTGGTTTATCTGGAGCAGGTTTTCTATAGAAAGTACCAATAATTGGTGATTTGATTGTAATAAATTTTGAATTATCCTCTTTTGGCGCTGCTTCTGGTGTTGCAACAACTGGAGCAATTTGTGGTATAACTGCTGGTTGAATTGCCGCTTGAGTTGGTAATTGCTGAACATAAGTAGTTTCTGTTACATTACCTTCTAAAGTTGTTCTAATAGTGATTTTCACATCATCCATCTCTAACTTAACCTCAGCAACTCCAGAATTTGCTACAAATTTGATTAGGTTTTGAATTTCTTTTAAATCCATAATTGTTTTGTTTTTAGTTTTAATTTATTTTGTGTCGTAGGCCCATTTTAAATAAATTGACCCCCAAGTAAATCCTCCTCCGAAAGCAGCAAATATAATATTATCTCCTTTTTTTAGTTTCTTTTCAAAATCATGAAGCACTAAAGGTAAAGTCGCCGATGTTGTGTTACCATAACGCTCGATATTAACTAACACTTTTTCTTCTTCAAGGTTCATTCTGTTGGCCGTTGCATCGATAATTCTTCTGTTTGCCTGGTGAGGCACCAACCAAGCAACATTTTCATTGGTCAAATTATTTCTTTGCAAAATCAATTCACTTGCATCCGCCATATTGGTTACAGCATATTTAAAAACTGTTTTACCGTCTTGAATGATATTGTGCATGTTCTCTTCTACCGTTTGAGCCGATGTTCTAAGAATAGAACCTCCCGCAGGAATTTTTAAGAAATCACGACCTACGCCATCGCTTCTTAAATATTCATCTTTCAAACCATATCCTTCATAATTAGGCTCGAATAAAACCGCTCCTGCGCCATCGCCAAAAATAATACAAGTGGCTCTGTCTGTATAATCGATAATAGAAGACATTTTATCAGCTCCTATTAACAATACTTTTTTATATCTTCCTGATTGAATGTAAGCTGCTGCAGTAGACATTCCGTATAAGAAACTAGAACAAGCAGCTTGTAAATCGTACGCAAAAGCATTGGTTGCACCAATTTCTGTAGCAACATAAACACCTGTTGATGCTACTGGCATATCTGGTGTGGCAGTTGCCATAATCACCATATCTATTTCTAGTGGATTAATATTAGCTTTTGCTATTAAGTCTTGTGCGGCTTTAATGGCCAAAAATGAAGTTCCTTTTCCTTCTTCCTTTAATATTCTTCTTTCTTTAATTCCAGTACGAGTAGTGATCCATTCATCATTAGTATCAACCATGGTTTCCAATACTTTGTTTGAAAGCACAAAGTCCGGGACATACCCACCTACTGCGGTAATTGCTGCGGTAATTGCATTCATTGTGTACGACTATTACTATCAAATATTACTACTTGATTTTTTAATTTAAAAGACCTGAAAATTACAAAATTTATTCTAAAAGTACTGTTTTAGCTTTTCTTATTTGAGAAAATTATAAACAATAAAAAAAACTCCCACAAAGTGAGAGTTCTACTATTTTTTGCTAAAACGTATTAAGCAACAGCTACAGATTTATCTATAACAACTTGCCCTCTGTAGTACATTTTACCTTCATGCCAGTAAGCTCTGTGGTATAAATGTGCTTCTCCTGTAATAGGACAAGTAGCGATTTGAGCTACAGTTGCTTTGTAATGTGTTCTTCTCTTATCTCTTCTTGTTTTCGAGACTTTTCTTTTAGGATGTGCCATTTTACTATATTATTTATCCGTTAATAGTTGCTTTAATTTGTCCCATCTAGGGTCAATATTTTCTTGATTCTGTTGTTGCTTATTCTCTTTATTCTTCTCTTTTACTTCTTTTTTTGCAGTCATTGTTTTAAGCTTTTCTAAAGCTTCTGATTGCAAAGTACCATCTTTTACCCCAGGATGAACTCTTTTTAAGGGAATTGACAACACTATCATTTCATAGATGTACTGTGCAATATCTAGCTCAAATTCTCCAAATGGCAAAATTAATAACTCTTCGTTGTCATTATTAAACGTTTCTCCGAAACGAACAATTAATTTAATTTTACCTTTTATCGGTAAATCAAATTCTTCCCCTGTTAAATCACAAGGTACTTGAACGGTTCCTTTGTGTTTAAAATCTAATTCTAATAAATTCGCTTTTTTTTCTAAAACTACATTTACTTTGATGTTTGATTTTTCAAACTCACTAAAGTCAAAGATCTCAAAGAACGAATTATTGATTTGGTATTCAAATTGATGTTTCCCTAGCTTCAATCCCACGAATGGAATTATGAATTCTTTTCTCTTGTTCATTTCATCAACAATTTTCCCTATTCTGAATTGTCTGAATCGGGGTGCAAAGATATAAAATTATTATAAATCTAATAATGTTATTCACCTTTTTTTGTTTATAACTGTTTTTCTTTTAATTTTAGTGGATTTGAGCTCACTTCTTGGTACTGAATTCTTGATTTATAGATGTCTATTGCTAAATAAACAGCCTCTTTAAAAGAGGTAAAATCCGCTTGGTTCTTACCAGCAATATCGTAAGCAGTTCCATGATCCGCTGAGGTTCTTACTTTATCTAATCCAGCGGTATAATTCACTCCTCGACCAAAAGACAATGTTTTAAAAGGAATCAACCCTTGGTCATGATATGTAGCAATAATAGCGTCGTATTTCTCATAATGATTGCTTCCAAAAAAACTATCTGCAGGAAAAGGACCAAAAACCAGCGTCCCTTTATCGAATATTTTTTTCAAGGTTGGCTTAAGCACAGCATCATCCTCTGAGCCAATCACTCCACCATCACCACAATGTGGATTCAACCCAAGAACAGCAATTTTAGGCTTATTGATACTAAAATCTCTGATTAAACTTTGTTTTACGGTTTCAATTTTCTTCTTGATCAATTCCTCAGTCAAATGTCCCGCTACTTCATTCAATGGCACATGATCTGTAAGCAAACCTACACGTAAATTATCACTAACCATCAGCATTAAGGCATCGCCCTCTAACTCTTGTGCTAAATAATCTGTATGACCAGGGAATTTGAAACTTTCCGATTGAATATTGTATTTATTGATAGGGGCAGTAACCAAAACATCTACAATCCCTTCTTTTAAAGCTTTGGTAGCTGCAACAAATGACTTAATAGCATATTCCCCAACTTTATCGTCATTTGTTCCTAAATTCAAATCAACACCTTCACGCCATAGGTTAAAAACATTAATTTTACCTAAAACTATTTGATCCAGTTTATCAATCCCGTGAATACTTGAAGTAGACTCAAAGCCTTTCTTCAAAAAAGAAACAATTTTCACATTAGCAAAAATTACAGGAGTACAAAATTCCAACATTCGAGCATCCTCAAAAGTTTTTAAGACTACTTCGCTTCCAATACCGTTTAAATCTCCTATCGAAATTCCAACTATTATATTTTCTGCAGTTTTATTCATGAGCTCCGTTTTTTATTACTAATTTTGAGCTACAAATTTAGTAAAATAAAATAAGAATGTTTACAGGAATTATAGAAACCCTTGGTATTGTAACAGAAATAAAAAAAGAGCAAAACAACTTGCATCTTACACTTTCCTCCAGCATCACACCCGAACTAAAAATAGACCAAAGCGTAGCCCACAATGGTATTTGCCTTACAGTAGTTGCTATAAACGAAACAAAATATACGGTTACCGCAATAGGCGAAACAATTAACAAAACCAATATTGGCAATTGGAATGTAAATGACGAAGTCAATCTAGAAAGAGCCATGAAATTAGGCGATCGATTAGATGGTCATATTGTTCAAGGACACGTGGATCAAACTGCCACTTGTGTTGAAGCCTATGAAACAAATGGAAGTTGGCATTACACTTTTGAATACGACCCTAACCGTAGCAATATTACTATTGAAAAAGGATCTATAACCGTTAACGGCGTAAGTTTAACGGTTATTAATTCAGAAAAAAACAAATTTAGTGTTGCCATCATACCTTATACTTATGAGCACACTAATTTTCATAATTTTAAGGTCGGCACTGTTGTAAATCTAGAATTCGATGTGATAGGAAAGTATGTAGCTCGCTTGCATTCTTTAAACTAAAACCCAATTATGATTTAAAAGCCAGTACAACTATAAAATAAAAAACTCCAAGCTATCTTGGAGTTTTTGTTTTTAATTTATAACTGATGACATAAAAGCCATAAAGAATCGAAAGGATAACCACTATACCAATATAGTCATCAATTGGTAATTTTGGAGGCGGTGGCGGTCTTCTGCCTGGGCTTGGCGGACCAGCAGCGTACAACGAAGTGCTACTAACAAGAAGCACTAACAAACTCACTACTCTTTTTAATTTGTCTTTCATAATTATCTACGCATTAGCAAACTAATGCCTTAATTTCTCGGCAAAATAACCAATATTTTAATTCATAAAAAAATTAAAATCGCTTTTTTTTACCAAAAAACCCTTCCTGAAAGTTTTCAAGAAGGGTTTTCTTACTTGTGGTCCCACCTGGGCTCGAACCAGGGACCACCTGATTATGAGTCAGGTGCTCTAACCAGCTGAGCTATAGGACCGGTTTAGAGTTTGCAATATTACTACTATTTTTTGTTCAGACCAAATATTTTGGTCGTGGATTTTGAATTTTATCATTATACACAAGCCTCCCAAATGGAATCTACTGATAATGAAGCAATATAAAAATTCAAAAAAAACTATCTAATTTCCTGACACAACTCAATCAAGACTCCATTGGTGGATTTTGGATGTAAAAAAGCGACTAATTTATTGTCGGCACCTTTCTTTGGCACTGAATTAAGCACCACAAATCCTTCTTTTTCTAATCTAGCTATTTCTGCTACAATATCGGTTACATCAAAGGCTATGTGATGAATGCCCTCACCCTTTTTTTCAATGAATTTAGCAATTGGGCTTTCTGGATGAGTCGCTTCTAATAATTCTATTTTATTAGGGCCGTTTTGAAAAAAAGAAGTTTTTACTCCTTCAGAAGCTACTTCTTCTTCTTTGTAAGCGGGCGCACCAAATAATTTTTCGAAAAGTAAATTGGATGCTTGCAAATCTTTGACTGCTATTCCTATGTGTTCTATTTTGTTCATTTGTCTCACTTTTAAAACCGCAAATATATCAACTATTGATTGACATACGTTCTGAAATATCCGCATTCGCCAATCACCTCTTGATAGTATTTGGTATCTGAATAATTTGTTTTCAATTTTACAAAACCATCAAACGCGATAAAATTTACTTCTTCTTCTGGAATTTCCCAAACATTCGTAATCGCGCTATACTTCTTGTTATAGTATTCGTTTCGCTCACATTTGGCCATCATGTATAAGCATTTGGCTTTCTGTTCCTTATTTTTTGCTGCCTCAAACGCTTTTTGATAATACATTTTGGCTAGGCTACAGTCCGTAATCATTTTTTTGATTGGCTCTCTAAAACTATAGGGACTAGAACCATATCCTGCAATTTTGGACTCATAAAAAATTCGAGCATTCCCAAAATGAGTGATGTTATAAAAGGCATTGCCTAACAACAAACTATTGGTATACACCTCTTCCTTAGCCTCAAGCTTATCTTGCATCGTTTTGATAGTGGTCAGAAAATCTAGTTGCGAATATTTCTTTTTTTGATACGCCACATGATCACAATCGTGACAATCTTTGATGCCTCCATTAAAAGGATTCCCATAAAAAACAGTATTTTGAAGCGAATCGGATTGCTTCATAAACTCGATAGCCGCAGGAATATCATTTTTGAAAGTGGCTTTGACCGCTTGAAAATTATTTATCTCGGCCAATTTTACACCATACACACTTTGCCCTACTTGTTCTAACTCGGTTTTGTTTGTTTTGATCAAAAAGGCTTTCATGGCTTGCAAATCGGCAGTGGCATCATAAAAATTATTTCCATACCCCCAGTAATCATTGGCGTCATCAAACAATTCAGCCATCACTCTGTTCCCACTAGCTCTGTATAGCGCTGCTAAATATTTTTTACTCCAATTGGTCGCATTTTGGTATCTGAATTCTGGAATTCCTTTTTCTTTAGGCAGTTCGTGGTATAGCCATTTTAAATCTTTGATAATCGTTTTTTCATTTTGAGCAGTTAATTTTTCTATTTTGCTCAAATTATTCACAAAACGAAGCAAACGCAACTGATAATTGGCAAGTTTTTTCGCAGGCATTTTTTGCTCCACTTTCGTATAAAAAGCCTCTGCTTTTGAAAAATCTTCTCTTAAGGTATACAAGTACCCCAAAGCCATATCCCATAAATACGGTTGAGCCGTGGTTTCAGCCCCAGCTATTTTGGTCACTAATCCTAAAACTTTGGCGTCAATCTTCTTTTTATTATCGGATTTGTTTTCAGAAACGGTTTGTTTTTTCGCATCATTACTTTCATCTGTTTTAGAGAAAGAATGATTTATATTTTGCTCGGTTTTGTTAATCAAACGCGTCAAGAGGTAATCCAAATGTGTAGATTTTGGATCCAATTCAAAAATTTTCTCCATAGCACGAACCTCGTCTTTGTAATACCCTTGAATCGCCCAAAGCGCTGCTTTCTCCTTATTATCTTTGGCCATAGCCAAAGAAGCGTTCCAATCTTTCTCCTCTTGAGGATGAAAATTATAAGCCGAAACGACTCGCATTTCAGGGCACTTATCAAAAACTATCGCATAGAAATAATTAGACTTGGCATACTCTTTTTCTTTATAATAAAAACCGGCCAAGTAAGACAATGCGCGGTAATACAATACATTTTTAGGAACAGTTGCTTCAGTTTTTTGAAAAAAATCAAAAGCTTGTTTGCGATCATCACTATAAAAATAAGCCTTCATCGTTTGAAACCAATACCTGTTTTTAAGAAAAGCGTCTTTAGCATTTTTATAATTATTTTCGATGGCTTTTACCGTTCCTACATCTTCAAACGTTTTAACAGTAACAGGATCATAGCTCCAATAATCGGCATTTACGGAAACCGTTTCAACTTGTTTGGCGAGATACAAAAAGTCGATGAAGTTTTTAATTTTTGAATCTTTTAACTTTAATTTGGATTCCCATTTCACAACGTTTTTAGTACTTTTTTTGGTGTTATAAAAAGCATGAATATCTTGAACCGCTACAGCACTACTATCAAACAAAAAGTAATGAACCGTGGCCGAATCCGCTTTCCCTTTCAGATACGTTTCCCAATCGGTTCTAATCGATTCGTTGAACCTAGTGTTATAATTATCTTCAAAGCGAATGGAATAAAAAACATCCCCAGATAAAAACAGCGGTTCGTAGGAAGCATCGACAAAGGTTTCGGGAGTAAAATTTGAATCAAATGAAAAATCGCCATAATCACCATCAGCACAGGCATAAATTATACCATACACCATGAGTAAAATGGCACTAAAAAACAGCAATAAATTGCTCAAAAATTGATTTTTCATAGCTATTAAAATTGAATTGGTCTAAATCGTAAAATAGTATTTCGTTAGGAGACTCTTTGGTGTTCTCTTTCAAATCTGAGGCCATTTCTAACAAATCTGAAGAAGCAATAGATTCTAATTTCAAGACATCATTTTCTTGATAAAAAACGCCATTCTTGTAGTTAGATTGTATCACCCTAAAATGTTTTTCATCTTCTCGTTTAAATTTTTTGTCCTTTACTAAATCAGCGACGCTAATTTTAGTACGCACCCCGATTACTTTTTGGTTTTGAATATGAATACACCAAGAATAAATCGGTAATGCAAAATTGAGTTGTAGTGGATACTTCTTTAAACTTGCCAAATACTTCTCGGCTATTTTTCGGTCATAAATAGAATTGAGCGAATCGGGAGCAATTTTGCCCATATTATAATACATCAAAACCCCCGAATCTACATTAGGAATTTTAGTCTTTTTGAAATATTTTACTTGATGCAATCGGATGGTTGCTGAAATTCTTTTTTGTGAAATTCTTTTAAAAACCTCAACAAATTCTAGGTAACGTTCTTTGGTACTCAATGTCCAATCGCAATCTAGCTGAATCTCTTGACAATTTATTCCATTAGAGGTATTGATTCTTGTGATTAAATCGACTGTTTTCCTAGCTAATTCGGGGATTGCAACTGTAGTGTCTAAAAAAATCTGGTTCTTAATATACACCACAGGAACTACTGTAAATTGCCGAATAGGTGTTGTAAAATGAATCGGACTTGCGGGATAAACATTATGGGAAGCAACATTTAGAATAAGATCAAAATAACGTACATAAAGTTTTTTGACGTTGTTCTGAGTCAATACCGCTTGTTCTTTTGGGGTCAAATCAAAAACTGTTTTCCAATAATAAAATGATATAGCTGGTTTTTTGCTTGGTTGGCAGGCCAAAAGCAAAAGCAATAGAAGCGCAAAACCTAATCTACTTTTCAAAAGAAACAGCTATTAAAAGTCACAACAAATGTAAGAATAACCAATATACAAAATATGAAAAACCTAAATTTTACTACAAGAGAAATGCCAATAAATCGCTAAATAATTTCGATTACAGTAAATATAATTGTTATTTTGTACTCTCTAATGTTAAACTGATATGTCGCAATCCAATTACCGTTTTATTTTGTTCCTTTTTCTTTTCGTTTGTATTGGCTGTGCCAAAAAAGGAAGTATCACAGGCGGTTTGAAAGATACCATAGCCCCAACACTTAAGATTAGTTTTCCAGAAAATTTTAGCACCAATTTTAAAGGCAATCAAATCAAACTCACTTTCGATGAGTATATAAAACTAAAAGGACTGGAAAAACAACTGATTGTTTCGCCACCGATGAAAAATGAGCCTTTGATTATTCCGTCTACGGTAACGAAATACCTTACTATTCAAATCAAAGACACTTTACAACCCAATACAACTTACAGCTTCAATTTTGGACAAAGCATTGCCGACAACAACGAAGGAAATCCTTTGAACCAATTCAAGTATGTTTTCTCTACGGGACCTTATATCGATTCGCTTGCTCTTGGTGGTAGAGTAAAAGACGCTCTTGATAGAGAAGTAGAATCGTTTGTTTCTGTAATGTTGTATGAAGTGAATGAAAAATTCAAAGATTCAGTAGTGTACACTAGTCCACCAAGATACATTACCAATACATTGGATAGTTTAAAGACGTTTCGTTTAGAAAATCTAAAGGCGGGAAAATACCTTTTGGTAGCTATGAAAGACCGCAATAACAACAATAAATTCAATCCGAAAACAGAAAAAATTGGGTTTCATAAACAATTCATAACCATCCCAAATGATACGGTATATGAAATTGAATTGTTCAAAGAAGAGCTTCCGTTTAAAGCCTACAAACCTTCTCAAGTTTCAGGAAACAGAATAGCCATTGGGTACGATGGAAAACAAGATTTTTCAAAATCTAAGCCTAAAATCATCTTGAAAAATAACAATCAAATTCTAGAAAGTATTGTTACGCAGTTTCCAAAAAAAGACTCGCTTCAAGTATGGTACAAACCTATAAAAGCAGACTCTTTGCTATTAAATATCAAGAAAGAAAGCTATGCAAACGATTTTAGTGTAAAAATCAAAAATCAGAAAAAGGATACTTTAAGTATAAGTGCTGTTCAGACCGGGATTTTGAATATGAGAGATGAATTTACTTTAGAATCCTCCACACCATTAGTTAAAATTGATAAGAGTAAAATTTCTATAAAAGACAGCAAAACAAAAATAACCGAGTTCACTCCAAATTATGACGATTTTAATCAAAAGTTAGTTTTAAACTTTCCAAAAAACACTTCAGAAAAATATCAAATTCAGTTATTACCAGGAGCATTGACTGACTTTTTTGAGAAATCAAACGATACTTTGAACTATAAATTAGAAACCCGAAGTGAAAGTGATTATGGGAATTTAATTGTTGATTTGCAAAACGTTAAACGTTTTCCAATAATTATTGAATTAACAAATGAAAAAGGAGAAATACTTGCTCACGATTACTCCGAAAAAAACACTAAAGTTGAATTCAATTTCCTTGAACCTAAAGATTACATCCTAAGAATTATCTATGATGATAATAAAAACAAAAAATGGGATAGTGGGAATTATTTAGAAAAACGTCAAGCAGAAGAAGTAATCTATTATTCGAAAGTTATAAAAGATGTCCGGGCAAATTGGAATGACAACGAAACTTTTGACCTCAGCATTCCTTACACTCCTGAACCTAAAAAGAAAGAGGACAAGGATAAGAAGAAGAAAAAATAGAAGCGATGAACAATGATGGAATTGATAGTGATTCTTGGACGAAACGAAATTGGAAATGGCTACTTCCAACTACAATTGTAATCCTAATTTTGACTTTTTATACCATTATTCCAGTTTTAAACAACGAAGCTCCTCAGTTTATTAAAGCCTATTCTGATACTAAAGTTTTTGAAAAAGCGATTGCTATAGCCAATGCGAATTCGAAAAGCAAATCCACTTTTGGAACTATTGAAGCCATCGATAAATTAACTATTTTGGAGGGTACTACTGCTTATTCTAATAACGACACCTCTATTGCATCGACTATTCGAATCAAAGGAAATCATAACCAAGGAAAAATGGATTTTACAGCCAACAAAAAAGGAAACGAATGGTTTTTTCAAAAGATAACGGTACGATGTAAAAACCCAAAAACGGTAATTCGTGTGATTGAATAAAGCGAACTCTTAATCAATTTACTTGATTTCAAAATCATCTTTATCGTTCAAGAAACCTAGTTTTTGTCGGGTTTCCAATAGTGCACTTTTTTCTAAAGTAGCTATAAAAACACCTTCAGACTCTTGTGGTTCTACAATGGCACGACCCAAAAAATCTTGCACTTGCGAATGTCCGTTGTATATATGGTTATTGGCATCTACTCCTATTCTATTCACTCCAATTGCATAACACATATTTTCAATCGCCCGAGCTTTGAGCAAGGCATCCCAAGCATTAATTCGAGTATTGGGCCAATTCGCTACATAAAGTAATACATCGTACTCTTCACTATTTCGTGCAAAAACAGGAAAACGCAAATCATAACAAATCAATGGACAAATTTTCCAACCCAAATAATCTATGATTACTTTTTCTTTGCCAGCTGTATACTTTTTATCCTCTCCTGCCAAAGTAAACAAGTGCTTTTTGTCATAAAATTGTACTTCTCCAGAAGGAAAAACAAATACCAATCGGTTATAGAAATTTCCTTTCTCGGTAATAACCAAACTCCCAGTGATGGCTGCATTTTTTGCTTTGGCCAACTGTTGCAACCACACCATCGTTTCGCCTAGCATCGGTTCTGCAACCAAATGAGGATGCATAGTAAAACCTGAAGTAAACATTTCAGGTAGTACAATTAGGTCAATTGGTTCATCAATCGCATTGATTTTTTCTTCAAAATGAATTCGATTCGCTGCTGGATTTTCCCAGACTAAGGCAGTTTGTAGAATGGCTATTTTCATAATTTAAATTTAGTAAAAATTGACTATAAACACATAAACGAAACAAAATCCCTCTATTAAAGACATAAAAAAACGCATCCAAGAATGGATGCGTTTTTTACTTTTTATCTTAAACTAAGACAATTATTTCAAACTTGCTGCCAAATATTCTCTGTTCATACGAGCAATATTCTCTAAAGAAATTCCTTTTGGACATTCAATTTCACAAGCTCCAGTATTAGTACAGTTTCCGAATCCTTCTTCATCCATCTGACGAACCATATTCAATACACGGTTGGTAGCCTCAACTTTTCCTTGTGGTAAAAGTGCGTACTGTGAAACTTTGGCTCCAACGAACAACATCGCTGAACCATTTTTACAAGTAGCCACACAAGCTCCACAACCAATACAAGCTGCTGCTTCAAAAGCTCTATCTGCATCGTGTTTTGGGATTGGAATAGCATTCGCATCCATTGTTCTACCAGAAGTATTTACAGAAACGAAACCTCCCGCTTGTTGGATTCTATCAAATGAAGAACGATCTACAACTAAATCTTTAATCACAGGAAAAGCAGCACTTCTCCATGGCTCGATGTAAATTGTATCGCCATCGTTGAACATTCTCATGTGCAACTGACAAGTAGTAATTCCTGTGTCTGGTCCGTGAGCACGTCCGTTAATATATAAAGAACACATTCCACAAATTCCCTCACGACAGTCGTGGTCAAAAGCGATAGGCTCTTTTCTTTCGTTAACTAATTGCTCGTTTAATTGGTCTAACATTTCCAAAAACGAACTGGCAGTAGAAACGTTATCTAATTTATAACTTTCCATGCTTCCTTTTGATTTAGCATTCTTTTGACGCCAAATTTTAAGGTTTATATTGATATTTTTTGCTGCACTCATGGCTTCTAGTTTTTTTGAAATTTTTCAGCATCTTCAAAATAAAGATCACTATTTAATTGTATGATTTTAGAAGATTTTTCTTTTTTTAAATCTTCATATTTAGCTAATCCTTTACTAATATTGTCCGCTTTATCGTCAGTGCTAGGATTATTTGGATTGTACACAACAGCACTACTATTCTTTATTTTTCTTGAAAATAAATTTTTGTTGCTTTTTTCATTTGGATTCAATTGTTCAAATGAAACTCCTGCTACAAATGCACCCATCTGCCCCTCAGCGTTTAAAACATAAACTTTGTTTGGTAATAAATTTGCCTCAATAAAATCTCTATTTTCGGATGTAGCCCAAAACAAATGATTTCCAGGATCACACTCTACTATTATATAATTATCACTTGAAAGGACACCTAGGAACTTATCATTTAAAAAGGCTCTAAAATTAACAAGTGCTCCTGCCCCTGATTTAACAATATACACAAGACTTTTTCCCTCACTCGGTTTCTGAAAAGCTTGAATACCTGACTTTAACTCGTTTTGAGCAAATAAATTAACAGAAAGAATTAAAAAAAGGAATACTATAGTTTTTTTCATAATTACTATTTATAATTTCTAGCTGCTATTTTAATAAACTCGTATTTCAATTCTTCTTTGTGAAGTACCTCTTGATTAATGTCATAGCCCATATATTCCCATGCGCCAACAAACTTAAAGTTTTCGTCATCACGAAGAGTTTCCCCTTCAGCATCTTGATACTCCTCACGGAAGTGACCACCACAAGATTCTTTTCTTTGTAATGCATCAATTGCCATCAATTGTCCTAATTCAATAAAATCAGCTACACGAAGTGCTTTTTCTAATTCTGGATTCAATTCATCAGCACTTCCTGGAACAAAAACGTCTTTATAAAATTCTTCTTTCAAAGCTGCAATTTCTTGAATAGCATCTTTCAATCCTTTTTCATTACGTCCCATACCCACTTTATTCCACATAATCAAACCTAAGCGTTTGTGGAAATGGTCTACAGTTTTAGTTCCGTTATTGTTCAAGAATTTTTCGATACTTGCTTTCACATTGTTTTCAGCTTCAACGAATTCTGGCAAATCAGTAGAAATTTTTCCTGTACGAATATCATCGGCTAAGTAATCAGAAACCGTGTAAGGCAATACAAAATAACCATCTGCCAAACCTTGCATCAAAGCAGAAGCTCCTAAACGATTCGCGCCGTGATCAGAGAAATTAGCTTCTCCAGCAACGAAACAACCCGGAATTGTAGATTGCAAGTTATAATCAACCCAAACACCACCCATAGTATAGTGAACCGCTGGATAAATCTTCATTGGCGTTTCGTATGGATTTTCGTCAGTGATTTTTTGATACATAGTAAACAAGTTACCATATTTCTCCTCTAACCATTTTTTACCTAAAGCAGTAATTTCTTCTTGAGATGGATTGTGATTTCCTTTGGCGTAAGCTACTTGTTTTCCTTTAGATTGAATCTCAGAAGAGAAATCCAAATAAACTCCTTCATTAGTATCGTTAGCTTCAATTCCGTGACCAGCATCACAAACTTCTTTCGCTGCTCTAGAAGCAACGTCACGAGGAACTAAGTTACCAAACGCAGGGTATTTTCTTTCTAAATAGTAATCTCTATCTTCTTCTGCAATTTGTGTTGGTTTTAATTTACCCGCACGAATCGCTTCAGCATCTTCTTTTTTCTTTGGTACCCAAATACGCCCTGAGTTTCTTAATGACTCAGACATCAACGTTAATTTAGATTGATTGGTTCCGTGAACTGGAATACAAGTTGGGTGAATTTGAACATAACAAGGGTTAGCAAATAAAGCTCCTTGTTTGTGAATTTTCCAACCTGCAGTAACGTTAGAACCCATAGCATTCGTAGAAAGGAAATACACATTTCCGTATCCTCCAGTTGCTATGATTACTGCGTGAGCTGAGTGACGCTCTAATTCACCAGTTACTAAGTTACGTGCAATAATACCACGAGCTTTACCATTCACTTTTACTAATTCCAACATTTCATGACGGTTGTACATAGCTACTTTACCAAGACCAATTTGTCTTGACAAAGCAGAATAAGCTCCTAGCAACAATTGTTGTCCTGTTTGACCTGCTGCGTAAAACGTACGTTGTACTTGAGTTCCTCCAAAAGAACGGTTATCAAGCAATCCTCCGTAATCACGTGCAAAAGGAACTCCTTGAGCCACACATTGGTCAATAATATTGCTTGATACTTCTGCTAAACGGTGTACGTTAGCTTCACGTGCTCTGTAATCTCCTCCTTTGATGGTATCGTAAAACAAACGGAATGTACTATCTCCGTCATTTTGATAGTTTTTGGCAGCATTAATTCCTCCTTGTGCAGCAATAGAGTGTGCACGACGTGGAGAATCTTGATAACAAAATGCTTTTACATTGTACCCCATTTCTGCAAATGAAGCCGCAGCAGAAGCTCCTGCAAGTCCTGTTCCAACAACAATAATATCAATCTTAGGGCGATTGTTGGGAGCAACTAATTTTAAGTGATCTTTATAATCCGTCCATTTTTGAGAAATGTGACCTTCTGGTATTTTAGAATCTAGTTTCATTATCAATTGATATTAATGATTAAAATGATGAAATAAAGCAATAAAAATGAATCCGAAAGGAACCACAATTGCAAACGCATATCCTAATTTTTGAATAGTAGAAGAAAACTTGTTATTGAATCCTACTGATTGAAAAGAAGAACTGAAGCCATGCCACAAGTGTAAGGCCAACAAAACAAAAGCTCCAACGTAAATACCTGTTCGCACTGGGCTTTCAAATTTGTGAACCAATTCTTCAAAATAACGGGTTTCATTTATTGCACCTACCTCTACATATTTGTAAGTGATTTCGTGTACCCAAAAATCATAAAAGTGTAATCCTAAAAAAGCCAAAACCACCAATCCAGAAATAATCATATTTCTAGAAGCCCATGAAGCATTCGCTGCTCCATCATATTTGGCGTAAGCTACAGGTCTTGCTTTTTTGTTTTGTAATTCTAAAACTATCCCCATTACAAAGTGAAAAACCACACCTGCAATTAGAATAGGTTGCATAACAAATTGGATTACTGGGTTGTACCCCATAAAGTGAGACATTGCATTAAAAGTATCCGCACTAAAAACCGATATCATATTAATGAAAAAATGCAATGACAAGAAAGTAATTAAGAAAAGTCCCGAAAGTGCCATTGCCACTTTTCTGGCTATGGAAGACTTTAACAATGCAGTTTGTGCCATAATTTTTTTATATAGATTATTAAAAATTTCACACAAAAATAAGCGAATTACTCATGAATCACAACCTTTTTACAACTATTTATAATGATTTTAAAGTGTTTAATATCCTACTGTATTACAGCTATTTTTTGGCTTTTTACTCTAAACAAAACTTAAAAAAAGAAAAAAAATACAATTACCATATCTACAGTATTTTCGACCAAAAAGAAACTAAAATTACAGATTTGACAACAAAGTTTTTTGTTTTGCTTTTAATCAAAAAAAATGCATTCCAAAAACAGAATATTCCCCCAAAAACCTTGTATTTGCCCCCTGTCATTTTACCTTTGCAATTCAAAAATTTGTACCATGAAAATCGGAATTGACGCCCTATCCTTTGATGTAGCCAAAATACACTTACCCATACAAACCTTAGCAGAAGCTCGAAATATAGAACCCGCAAAATTGCAAAAAGGACTCGGATTGACCAATATGACTCTCGCCGATGCCCACCAAGATACTGTGGTTTTTGGCGCCAATGCTTTAACAAAACTCATCCAAGACCAAAAAATAGCTTTAGAGGACATTGCTAGAATTTACGTTGGAACCGAAAGCGCCATAGACAGCTCTAAACCCATCGCTTCCTTTTTGGTAGCCTTGATGGAACAAAAATTTGGAGAAAACTGTTTAACGCATTGCGATGCAGTTGATTTCACTTTTGCTTGTATCGGAGGGGTAGATGCACTACAAAACTGCTTGGATTTCGTGCAGTTGAATCCCACCAAAAAAGCAATTGTTGTTACTACGGATTTTGCCAAATACGACCTCAACTCCACTGGAGAATACACCCAAGGCGCAGGAGCTGTAGCCATACTCATCTCTGCTAACCCAAGAATTATTGCTTTTGACAACCATTGGGGCGTAAGTACCAAAGGCGTATTTGACTTTTTCAAACCTTACAGAATTATCTCAAAACAAGAAATCACAGGCAATAACAACAACGAGGCTTGGTTTGATAATTTGGAGGACGAAATCGAAATTCACAAAGACCAACCAGTGTTTGACGGGCAGTATTCGAACCAATGCTATATGGACCGTACCAAAGATGCCTATTTTGCTTTCAAAAAAGCAAAAAATACTTCTGAAACGATTTATAACAGCTGGAAAAGCATTGTGATGCACTTACCGTATGCCTTTCAAGGACGACGTATGTTGACTGAGATTTATGCTTTAGATGCAACCGAAGCAATTATTACTGGAAACGAAACTCCAGAAGAATACCAAAACAAGCTCAAAGAAATCAGCAAAACTCCGGCTTATCAAGATTTTGTGAGTCAAAAATTACAGCCTGCAGAAATCGCTTCCTCTTTAATTGGAAACTTATATACGGGTTCTATTTTTATGGGGTTATTATCGACTTTGGCACATTTTTCAGAAAACAATACTGAAATTGCTAACAAAAAAATGGGCTTTTTAGCCTACGGAAGCGGTTCAAAATCGAAAGTTTTCGAGGGAACCATTCAAGCGGATTGGAAAAAAGCCTTGCAACCCGTGGCGCTATTTGAAACTTTAGAAAAAAGTGTCGCTATTGATTTTGAAACCTACGAAAAACTCCACAAAAAGGAACAAAAACACAGCATTCGCACCCCACAAAACGAATGGATTTTGGACCGTATCGAAAACGAAAATCCCAACTTACTAGGAGCTCGTTATTACAAATGGGTGGAGTAGAAAGTAAATTATAAAAAACAGATTTCATTGATTTCTAACATAATCAATGAAATCTGTCTTATAAAACACTCTTTTAAATTACAACAAACAGATAGACTAAGCTTTAACTAAACTTCGCCATATATTTCTGAACGATGGCTTCGGTGTTTTCGTTGCGTATTTTTTGATTGAGATGAATGGGTTCTGAGGCGCGCTCTTGGCAATCTTTCACCGCACAAGTTTCGCAAGTTACACCCACCAATTGTTTAGGCACCACATCGCCTTCTAAGAATTTGAACTTTTTCTTTACCGATGGCGTGATTAAAATCCCCACCGAAATACTTCGCAAACAATCTTTCTTAAACGGATCGGGAGTAGCCGAAGAAAAGACTAAATATTCATTGCTGCTGTTTTCATAACGCGATACTTGCGCATCAAAAAAATGCGTCTTGCCTTGTGCTAACAATTGCTCAATGGTTTTAATCGACACCCACCTGCGGCAGTAGTGCTCGTTCATTTCGTTAGCATGCGGTTCCTGCTGATTAGTAATATGTAGTTCCTTTTTGATTTGGTAGGTATCGGCACCTATTTTGTGAGACAAACGCAAGAAAAATAAGTTTTTCAAATTGAAATCCTTTGGCAAAATATTCGTCAATCGCTGATAGAAGGATTCTGGCGAGACGTTGAATTGCGTCATCAATTGCACCATTTCTTGTGGTTTTGGATTCTCTTTGGCCAAAAACAAATTCAATTCATCAATCAACTTTTGTCTAGGCAACAATAATGCTCCTGCAAAATAAGAGGCATAAAAATTATTCAAGACTTGGTCAAAATTGTCGAATTTAATCCAACTGAACGTGTACAAACGCTCTTTTATTTCCATAAAATTATAAGCGATTTCTTTGGCTAAAACAAAAGCCTTTTGCCCTTCATCAATTTCATCCGAAAGCAATAAGGTTTTGCTCGTTGGCACATAAATTGAGCGTAAATCCCCCATTTCTTCTTGTTCGGAAAACACCAATTCTTTGATGGTATAGCCGTATTCCTCTTTTAGAATCGCCTTTAACTCCTCGATAGAAATATTCGTGGTTACATCCACGTGAAAGGCTTTGCAGAACAGCAATACCTTTTCTTCTAAATCTTCAAAATAATTATTGTGCGCTTCTTGATAGGAACGCAGAGACGCCAAAAAGAAGCTTTCTCGCGTAAGATTATAATGCTGTGCAATTTCGATAATCGTACTGATGAAAGCCGTCACTTTTGCAGGTGCATTGGCAATAATGTCAATCAAATCGGCTTCTTGGATACCAAACAACTCCAACGGAATTTCTTTCAACACACCAGATTTCAAAATTTCACCGATAGGAGCCAGATTATTATCGAGTTTCAAAGACACCATTTGGTCATAAGAAACCTCTAGTTTTTCGGCAAGCAGAATAATTTTATCCGTTTTGGGATATTTTTTCCCTTTTTCGATTTCGTTCAAATACGATTTGGACAACTCCGTAATCTTCGCCAAACCGAATAAAGACAAATCCTTATTCATTCGAGCCTGCTTGAGTTTAAGCCCAAAAATCAACTTAATATAATCTTTCTCTATGTTCATAAAATCAAAGATAAATTAAAAAACCAAAATACGCAAAAAACATTTTTTTTATTTTTTGCGAACGTTCGCTTGTTTTGTAAAAAACTTTTTGTAGTATTGCAATATCAAAATGAACTAGTTATGAAAACACTAACCGAAACCACCGAAAAAAAATGGCAATTTTTGAATGAAGAAATTGCACAACAAAAGAACATTTTAACCGAAGAAGCCATCGATTTTTTGACGGCTTTACACGAAAATTTCAATGCTAAACGATTGGAACTTTTAGAAGCCCGCAAAGCACAACAAGTCCAATTTGATAATGGCGTGTTACCCACCTTTCCTTTGGAGACCAAAAGCATTAGAGAAAGCAACTGGCAAGCAGCTCCAATCCCAAAAGATTTAATCGATAGACGAGTGGAAATCACAGGACCAGTAGATAGAAAAATGGTGATTAACGCTTTGAATTCAGGTGCTAAAACTTTTATGGCCGATTTTGAAGACAGTACTTCGCCTACTTGGGACAACATAATGGAAGGGCAACAAAACCTAAAAGATGCCGTAAATAAAACCATAACACTTGACGACCCTTTACGCAATAAAAAATATGCACTAAAAGAAAAAACAGCCGTTTTGATTGTACGCCCAAGAGGATTACACTTGAACGAAAAGCACATCTTGATAGAAGACGAAGAAGCTTCTGGTTCTTTGATTGACTTTGGGTTGTATGCTTTTCACAATCACGACCAATTGGCCAGAAACGGTTCGGCTCCTTATTTTTACTTACCCAAATTAGAACATTATTTGGAAGCCAGATGGTGGAACGAAGTGTTTGAATTTGCACAAGAATACCTTGGAGAGCAACACGGCACGTTTAAAGCAACGGTTTTGATTGAAACCATAACCGCTAGTTTTCAGTTGGATGAAATCATCTACGAATTACGAGACCATATCGTAGGCTTGAACTGCGGGCGTTGGGACTATATTTTTTCATACATCAAAAAATTCAGAAATAATCCTGCCTTTATCGTACCAAACCGTGACCAAGTAACAATGACTTCTCCTTTTATGGACGCTTATTCTAAATTGGTGATTCAGCGTTGTCATAAACGAAACATTCACGCAATGGGCGGAATGGCAGCACAAATTCCGATTAAGAATGACCCTGAAGCCAACGAAATCGCCTTCAAAAAAGTGATTGCCGACAAAGAAAGAGAAGCAAGAAACGGACACGACGGAACTTGGGTAGCGCATCCTGATTTGGTTCCGATAGCGATGAAAGTGTTTAATGAAAATATGATGACCAAAAATCATATTCACATCAAAAGAGCGGATTTGCAAATTACCGAAGCGGATTTGTTGCAAATTCCAGTAGGAACGATTACCGAAGAAGGGATTCGCAAAAACGTAAATGTGGCCGTGCTGTACATCACTTCTTGGCTAAACGGTCAAGGCGCTGCAGCGATTCATCACTTGATGGAGGATGCCGCCACGGCCGAAATCTCAAGGTCGCAATTGTGGCAATGGCTTCAAAATGAAGTGACGTTGGATTCGGGTGAAAAATTAACGACCAAATTGTACCACCGCATTGCTTTGGAAGAATATGAAAAAATCAGAAAGCAAGTGGGTGACCGAGCACACGAGGAGGAAAACTACATCTTGGCAGAAAAATTACTAGACCAACTGGTAGTGAACAAAAAATTTGTAGAGTTCTTGACGATACCGGGGTATAAGTATTTATAGTGAGTAGTACTTAGTGATTAGTAATTAGTGATTAGTCCTTAGTACTTAGTGGATAGTTCTTAGTCGTTAGCTTTTTAACTCTAGTGATTAATGAATAGTACTTAGTGTATAGTTCTTAGTCGTTGGGTGTACGTTTCTAGTACTTCGTGATTGGCTATTACTAACAAGAATTCACTATGCTGGCTTTTAGCCCCGATAGCAGTGGCATCCTCTGTACTCGCGAACGAGCGAGGACAGAGATATAACGGAGAGCGGGAACCATACTTCCTGAAAAAGCCCTTTGATTGCCGCTCCTGAAAATAGCTTTTTCAATTATTGAAATCAAAACAAACCAAAATAAAAAACCAAAAAACTTAAATCAAAAATTATGAAAACCACCGAGAAACGCATTCAAGAATTAGTAACTGATTGGTTGACGAACCCAAGATGGGAAGGCATTGAACGTCCTTACACCGCTGAAGAAGTGGTACAATTGCAAGGTTCGTATCAAATTGAACACAGTATCGCTAGAATGGGCGCTACGAAACTTTGGAACCGATTGAAATCGCAGGATTTTGTTGCCGGATTAGGCGCATTGACCGGTAATCAAGCCATTCAAGAAGTGGAAGCTGGTCTAGAAGCGATTTACTTAAGTGGCTGGCAAGTGGCGGCCGATGCGAATGTGGCCGGCGAAATGTATCCTGACCAATCATTGTATCCTGCCAATAGTGTTCCTTTGGTAGTAAAAAGAATCAACAACGCTTTGTTGCGCGCTGACCAAATTCAAGTGGTGAACAAAACCGCAGATAAAAAAGACTATTTGGTTCCGATTGTTGCCGATGCCGAGGCAGGTTTTGGAGGAAACTTGAACGCTTTTGAATTGATGAAATCAATGATTGAAGCGGGTGCAGCGGGCGTACACTTTGAAGACCAATTGAGTTCTGCTAAAAAATGCGGACACTTGGGCGGAAAAGTTTTGGTTCCTACGCAAGAAGCCATCAATAAATTAATCGCTGCGCGTTTGGCTGCTGACGTAATGGGAACACCAACCCTAATTGTAGCAAGAACGGATGCGGATGCTGCAAACTTATTGACAAGCGATATAGACCCAAGAGATGCCAAATTCATTACAGGAGAAAAAACAGACGAAGGCTTCTTCTATGTAAACTGTGGTGTGGAGCAAGGTATTGACCGTGGGTTGAGTTATGCGCCGTATGCTGATTTGATTTGGATGGAAACCAGCAATCCTGATTTGGCTTACGCAAAACAATTTGCCGATGCGATTCACGCGAAATATCCAGGAAAAATGTTGGCTTACAACTGTTCGCCTTCGTTCAACTGGGCAGCGAAACTATCAGTTGCTGAAATGGAAACCTTTAGAGAAGACTTGGCGGCTATGGGGTATAAATTCCAATTCATTACTTTGGCTGGATTCCACGCTTTGAACACGAGTATGTTTGAATTGTCTAAAGCTTACAAAGAAAGAGGTATGGCGGGCTACTCTGAATTGCAAGAAAGAGAATTTGCTTTGCAACAACACGGTTTTAGAGCGGTAAAACACCAAGGTTTTGTGGGAACGAGCTATTTTGATGCTGTTCAAAATACGGTTACTACTGGAAAAGCGTCTACGACCGCAATGAAAGACTCAACAGAAGTGGCACAATTTTAAAAATATTTTAGAAGTTTAATTGTTAAAGATGTTTGCCAAAAAAAGGCACGAAACCAACTTGGAATCGTGCCTTTTGTTTTTTTGACTATCCGCTATGTGTACCAAAAATGGAACACGGATGGTACGGATTTTCGCTGATTTGTATGTAAAAATTCGTTTAAATCTGCATCATCTGCGTGCCATTTTTATTATTGGTTCAAGTAACGGATTGTCAAATTTGTTTTTATTCTAAACCGTGTTTTATTTAGGTGCTACAATTTCGAAAGGAGTTGTCGCTTTCTCTTTGTCTTTTGCAAGGCTCCAAATATATTTAGCTACTGGCAAATAATACTTGCCGTTTTTAGCAGGCGTTATTTTTAGCTTTTTATCTTTTGCCATCCATTTGTCGGCCGCAGCTTTGTCGATTGCTAAATCATAAACCACTTTGTTCAATCCTTTTTGGGCAGCAACAGTGGTTGAATACACGATTTCTTTAGAAGAGTTTTCTAATTGAACACTAACATTTCCAGCGGAATTGGTATAAAACCAAAGTTCATTTTTTGGAATAAACTCGTCACCCCAAGCGCCACGTTTCGAACCCCATCTTTCGGATTTTGTTGTGTTTTTGACTTCATACACATAAAGAGTTTTGTCTAAAACCTCTTTTTTCAATTCTTGTACTTGTTTCAAACTCACTTTGTATACCGAGCGACCGTGTGTCCCCACAATTAAATCTTTGGCTTTCTTTTGAATCACCAAATCGTGAACCGCAACAGGAGGCATTCCGTTTGAGAAATCTTGCCAAGAAGCACCGCCGTCAACAGAAATGTAAAGGCCATTGTCAGTTCCTACATACAACACGCTATCCAAAACGCTGTCTTCTAAAATCACATTGACTGGACTTGCAGGAAGATTGTTTGCAATACTTTTCCAAGTTTGCCCTGCATCTTCTGAAACATACACATAACTCGTAAAATCGTCATTGCGATAGCCATTGAGCGTTACATAAACGCGTTCTTTTTTGTGGGCAGAAGCCACTACTCTACTTACCCAAAGGTTTTGTGGCAAAGCAGTCGAAATCACTTTCCAACTCACGCCTCCGTTATTGGTAAATTGTACTAAACCATCATCGCTACCGGTATACAACACTCCAAACTCGAAAGGACTTTCGCTGATAGTCGTCAAGGTTCCAAAAGCCACATTCCCTTGTTTACCTCCTTGAGTTAAATCGGGTGAAATAGCCGTCCAAGTATCACCTTGATTCATAGAACGGTGTAAAAAATTGGAACCTAAATACAAAATGTCTTGATTGTGAGATGACAATAAAATAGGTGATTGCCAATTGTATCGATAAGGTTTATCTCCTTTTTTGGCTTTCGGTGCAATGAATTTACTTTTAGATTCATCCGCACGATTGATGCGGTAGTAACTTCCGTATTGGTAGCCTGTAAAAACGATATTAGGATTACGTTTGTCGATTTGGATTTGCATCCCATCGCCACCCATTAATCTGGCATAAGGATATTTTCCTTCTTGTTGCCAGCCAATAGAAGCACTGTAATTACTCGCTCCAACCCAAACGCCATTATCCTGCAACCCACCATAAATATTATACGGTTCTTGTTCATCAACATTTACTGCATAAAACTGACCCACTGGAATACTGTTGCATAACTGCCACGATTTTCCATTATCATAGGTAATATTCAAACCACCGTCATTTCCGTTAACCAAATGATTCGGATTATTAGGATTGATCCAAACTACGTGATGATCGGAGTGCACATTGTCACCATCAATAGCTTGAAATGTTTTCCCTCCATTATCTGAAAACAACAACGGAACACCCGTTATATAAATGCGTTCTTGGTTTTTTGGATCTACCGTGATGTCACCAAAATAATAGCCATAACTAGAGTAAAAATCATCAATAAAACTCGTATTGGTTTTTACCCACGTTTTCCCTCCGTTGATGGATTTGAAAACTTCAGCTCCAATTACCTCTGGATCTTCATCGTTGGGATCTTTTTCTTTTTTAGCCGAAGGTCGCATTTTTTGATTATCCATCACAGCATAAATGATGTCTGAAGTAAAAGCCGATAATCCAATACGCCCGACGAATTCATCCGAAGGAAAGCCACTTTCTGGGGTAGAAATCAACTGCCAAGTCGATCCTGCATCGGTACTTTTGTAAATACCAGAAGCTTTTCCGTTTCCATTAAAATTGTGTGCTTTTCTGTCTTTCTGCCAAGCACTGGCGTAGATAACGTCAAAATTACTTTCGGCCACAGCCATATCAATCACTCCGGTTTCATCATTTACAAACAACACTTGTTGCCACGATTTTCCACCATCGGTTGTTTTAAAAACACCTCTTTCCTTGTTTTTAGTGTATAAATGTCCCGCCACTCCAACAATAATCTCATTGCTATTTTTTGGGTTAACCAAAATTTTACTGATATGATGACTGTCGGTCAATCCTATATTTTTCCAGGTTTTTCCTTTGTCAAAAGATTGCAACAAACCTATCCCTGCATAAGAAGATCTCGAAGAATTGATTTCTCCTGTACCTACCAGAATCATCCCTGATTTCCAATCCACAAAGAGAGAACCACAATTTAGTGTAGGTGCCGTATCCATCACAGGTTCCATTCTCAAACCATTAGTATTCGAATACCACAAACCACCTGAGGCATAAGCTACATAAAATTCGATAGGATTCTCAGGATTTACGGCCACATCTACTACGCGTCCACTCATTACTGTGGGGCCCACATTTTGCAAAGTCAACTCTTGAAACAAAGTTGGCGTCGTGGTA
Organism: Flavobacterium sp. RSSB_23; assembly: GCF_051547145.1. NCBI lineage: Bacteria > Pseudomonadati > Bacteroidota > Flavobacteriia > Flavobacteriales > Flavobacteriaceae > Flavobacterium > Flavobacterium sp. RSSB_23. Next base: position 76,376 of record NZ_JBPTTO010000005.1, read on the forward strand.
GTAGTACCATTTTGGCCCCAGGAAATACTAAAGGTCAAGGCACTGATTAAGAAGGCAATTTTTTTCATATGTAAAAACTATTTTTTTAGAGGAATTAGGAAGTCGCACAAAAATTAATCTCTCTTTGAACTAATTTTAGGCCTTGCGACTTTTCATTTACATCAATTTTGAACGAAAATTAAGCATTAAAATAGAGACTCAAAAATTTTATACCCAAATTAACACCCGTTTCTACTAAAGTTACTATTTTTGAGTATTACTAATAAATAATTGGTTGTTATGAAATATCATCAAATAAACAGTGGGCTTTTTGTAAAAAATAGAGAAAAATTCACTGCTCAAATGAAACCGAAAAGCGTTGCGGTTTTTAATTCAAACGACATATATCCTGTTTCTGCCGATAGCACTTTACCTTTTGCACAACATAGAGATATTTTCTATTTATCCGGTGTAGATCAAGAAGAAAGCATTTTGTTATTATTCCCAGATGCGCCTTACGAGCACTTAAAAGAAATCCTTTTCTTGAGAGAAACCAATGAGCACATTGCGATTTGGGAAGGCGAAAAACTAACCAAAGAGCGTGCGTTTCAGGTATCAGGAATCAAAACAGTTTTTTGGCTACAAGATTTTGACAAAACCTTGAAAGAAATTATGATGTATGCCGAAGTAATGTACATCAACACCAACGAACACTATCGTTCAGCTGTAGAAACCGAAACCCGTGAAGACCGTTTTATCAAAAAATGGAAAGCACAATATCCAGCGCATACCGTAGCCAAAAGCAACCCAATTTTGCAACGCATTCGCTCCATAAAAGAAACCGAAGAAATCGATTTAATCCAACAAGCGTGTAACATCACCGAAAAAGGGTTCCGCCGTTTGCTTTCTTTTGTGAAGCCCAACGTAATGGAATATGAAGTCGAAGCCGAATTGATTCACGAGTTCGTTCGCAACCGTTCCAAAGGTTTTGCCTACACACCCATTATTGCTTCTGGAAATAATGCCAATGTATTGCATTACATTGAAAACAACCAACAATGCAAAGCGGGCGATTTATTGTTGCTAGATGTAGCGGCCGAATACGCCAATTATTCAAGCGACTTAACCCGTACCATACCAGTTTCTGGTCGCTATTCTGAAAGACAAAAAGCCGTGTACAACGCTGTTCTTCGTGTGAAAAACGAAGCTACAAAAATGCTTACTCCGGGTACCCTTTGGAAACAATACCACGTAGAAGTGGGCAAAATTATGACTTCTGAATTATTAGGTTTAGGTCTGATTGACAAAGCCGACGTTCAAAACGAAAATCCTGATTGGCCAGCTTACAAAAAATATTTTATGCACGGGACTTCTCACCATATGGGACTCGACACACACGATTATGGATTGCTCCACGAACCAATGGAAGCCAATATGGTGTTTACCGTAGAACCTGGAATTTATATTCCTGCCGAAGGTTTCGGTATCCGAATTGAAGACGATGTGGTAATTCAAAAATCAGGAGAACCATTCAATTTGATGCGCAACATTCCGATTGAAGCAGACGAAATCGAAAGCTTAATGAACGCATAAAAATAGAACACGAATTGCACTAATTCTCACGAAAAAGTAGAATTAAAAATAAATATAACTAACGGCATCTGTTCTGGATGCCGTTTTTTTATGTCTAAAAATGTAACATTTCAATTTAACCACTTACTAATTCCTTAAACCCTAAAACACAAAATCATGATAGCACACGAAATAGACTACCATATTTATGGTGAAGAAATGCAATATGTAGAAATAGAACTCGACCCACAAGAAATTGTCATTGCCGAAGCGGGAAGTTTTATGATGATGGACAATGGCATCCAAATGGAAACCATTTTCGGAGACGGTTCCCAACAACAAACGGGTTTGTTTGGCAAATTACTAAGCGCAGGAAAAAGAGTTCTAACCGGAGAAAGCCTGTTTATGACCGCCTTTATCAATCAAAATTACAACAAAAGCAAAGTCTCTTTTGCCTCGCCTTATCCCGGAAAAATCATTCCAATTGATTTAAGACAATTTGGCGGAAAATTCATTTGCCAAAAGAACGCATTCCTTTGCGCTGCCAAGGGCGTAGCCGTTGGTATTGAATTCTCCAAAAAATTAGGTACAGGACTTTTTGGTGGCGAAGGTTTCATCATGCAAAAACTAGAAGGCGACGGAATGGCTTTCGTACATTCAGGCGGAACTTTAGCCAAAAAAGAATTACAACCTGGCGAAATCCTCAAAGTAGACACCGGCTGTATCGTAGGTTTCACCCAAGATGTCGATTATGATATCGAGTTTATTGGCGGCATCAAAAACTCTCTTTTTGGTGGTGAAGGCTTGTTTTACGCGACTTTGCGTGGCCCTGGAACAGTGTACATTCAGTCGCTTCCGTTCTCTAGATTGGCCGACCGTATCATTGCTTCAGCCCCAAGAGCAGGCGGAAGTAGCCGTGAAGAAGGCAGCCTTTTGGGCGGATTGGGCAATCTTTTAGACGGCGATAATCGCTTCTAATAACAGAAAAATTTCAAAAACACCCTACCCCAAAAGACACCAATTTTGGGGTATTTTTTTTAGGAGCAGTAAGCATAGGGATTTTTTGGAAACACCGTCCCGCTATCCGCTACAATCTCTAGTACCGAACCCCGGCACTAGAGGATTTCCACTCCTATCGGGGCTAAAAACCAACATTTGGCTTTTTTTGGTTACATTTTGAATTCAAAAAGTCTAGAAATAAAAAGTACTTTTGCAAAAACATTTGAGCTTTGAAAACCCTTCACTACAAAAACACCTCAATCGCATTCACCGACACGGGAAAAGGAACCGCTGTTGTTTTATTGCACGGCTTCCTAGAAAACCAATCGATGTGGAATGCTTTAGTACCCGTTTTGAGTCAAAAATACCGCGTCATCACCATCGATTTGTTAGGTCACGGCCAAACCGAACCTATGGGTTACATCCAAACCATGGAAGACAATGCCGATGCGGTACACGAAGTGCTTTCTAGTTTGCGTCTCCGCAAAGCAGTTTTCATCGGACACTCAATGGGCGGTTACGTAGCTTTAGCCTATTCCGAGTTGTATCCTGAAAGCGTCAAAGGATTAGTGTTACTCAACTCCACCGCCAAAGAAGACAGTCCCGAACGCAAAACCAACCGAGACCGCGCCATTATAGCAGTAAAAAAAGATTACGAAACATTTATTCGTCTTTCTATCGCCAACTTATTCAGCGAAGACAACCGCGACCGTTTGAACGACCGCATCGAAAAAGTAAAAATCGAAGCTTTACAAACTCCCCTTCAAGGCATCGTCGCCTCTCTCGAAGGGATGAAAATCCGCAAAGACCGAGAAGTCTTGCTCCACACTACTGCTTTTCCTAAAGTATTAATTCTAGGAAAAAAAGACCCCGTTTTGAACTACGAAGAAACCGTCACTCAAATTCAAGGAACCACCGTTGAATTGGTAACTTTCCCAGACGGTCATATGAGCCACATCGAAAATGAAACGGAGTTAAGCGAAGTATTAATGCAATTTTTGAAGAAAATTTAAAGTATTCATCGAGATAGATATCCTTTTTCGACCAGCTCCTCTTTATTTTTGATGTGGTGTAATTTACCTTCTTTTAATAAAGTCAACCGCGTGGATATACCAATTATGCTTTCATAATTATGGTCCGTTATAATTATCCCTTTTTGAGCAGAATTTTTAAGAATTAAATCATTTATCTTTTCAATTAATAAGGGCGACAACCCATTGTAGGGTTCATCAAGAATAACAAACTTAGAAGGATAGTTTAGCACCAACTTAATCTCTAAATACCTTAATTCTCCCGAAGACAATTCACCAATGCTTTTATTCTTTAAAGTTGTTATCGTTTCATCACAATAAAAGTCATTGATTTTATCCTTCTTTATGGATAAAGCTATTACTTTGGCTACGCTAAAATTTCTTGGCAGAAAATCATCTTGTGATAAATAACTTATCTCATTAAACAATTCACTTGTTTTGGACTTTACCACACCGTCCACTCGAATAAATTTAAAATCAGCTTTTAAAATGCCAAAAATAATCTGCAATAATGTGGATTTACCAGAACCATTTCTCCCCAAAAGTCCTACAATATCTCCCGTTTCGCATTTCAAATAAACATCAGAAAGAATTGGTTTTAAACCAAACTTTTTCTGAATACTATCTATTTCTAAAACGTGTTTCATCCTAAAATTCCATAATAAAATGACACACTAAATTCAGTAATACAAGCAACACAAAAGACATCATCCAAGAAATCAAAAACAAAACAGGTTTAGAAATCTGATTATTATAGTAAAACAAATACTCATTTTTACGATTAATCTCTTTAAACAAAAGACTAGAAAAAAAACCTATACTCAAAAAACAACTATTAAAAAACTCCGTCCCTCCAAATAATAAAGGCAAGAGACAAACCGTACAATTAAGCAAAATGGTGGATTTAAAAAACTGAAAAATAAGGATGATTTTTACCCAACTCATATCCAATTATACTTTTTCCTTGAACGGAATTGCAGGGTCTAAAATCTCTTGTAACAAGCCAACCAATTGCTCCAAATAAGCAGTCAAAATAGTTGCATTAATAGTAGTTTCTTCAGTTTTTTCTTCTTTTAAAGTAAAAGGCAAAAATCCAGCTTTACTATTTTTAAAAGAGATAATACCCGCTTGCATGGGTTGTTCTTTGGCAAGGGTTTCATACATAAATGCATACGCCAAAATTTGAATGATTTTGTCATTTTTAATGTCATCCACTAATCCGTTCCAAGCTTTTAAGGTAACATTGCCTTTTTCAACTTTACCAGTTTTGTAATCAATAATTCGGATGGTACCGTTTCGGACTTCTATTCGGTCAACATTCCCTGCAATTTTCACTGGAAAAGGCAAACTCGGATGCTCCAAAACGCGCTCAAAAGTCGCTTCCAAAGACAAAATTTTAACAGCATCACCCGCTTTTATCGATTGCAATTCGGACTTTAAGAAATTAAAGACGTTGCGTTTCGCTACTTCAAAAGCTAATAAATTGCGTCCTTTGGAAATTTCACCTTCTTTATAAACCAATTTAAATTGTTTCAACACCTCGGAATCAATTTTTTGAATAGCCTGCTCGATATCTTGTTCCGAAATGAACTTGTCGATAAAAGGCGTGTACAATTCCTCCAAGGTCTTGTGAATAATTGTACCTAAAGTATTCAAGGCAATAGTCTCTTCGACTTCTTCTGTGTCTCGAATACGCACTATTTTTTTAAAATAAAAATCGATAGGATTACGAATATAACTAGTCAATGCCGAAGGTGAAAATCCTTTCTCTGCAATCTCTTTCAAACGCTCCATAACCAATGGCGACTTTTCAACACTCATCGGCAAGTAAGCCGAATCAGGAACAGTGGCATTGTAAATCTCGTGAGTAAGTTTATGATTCGGACGTTGCTCCACTTCGAGCTGTGTGATGAAACGGCTTTTTTCACCACCATCTAATCCCTCATTTTCGGTATTGTAAATCAAATAAATAGTTTTGGCACGTTGTAATAAATGATAAAAGTGATAGGTATAAATAGCATCTTTTTCTTTAAAAGTGGGCAATCCCAATTCTCTTTTGACATCATAAGGAATAAAAGAATTCATAGACTTACCCGCCGGAAATTTCCCTTCATTCATTGAAGTCACTATGACGGTATCAAAATCCAGTACCCTGCTTTCCAAAACTCCCATAATTTGCAAACCATTCAACGGCTCTCCTTCAAAGGAAACCTCAGCCAAATCAATTATCTGTTTGTAAATAGCAAAAAGAGTCGGTATTTGATCAATCTGCAAATGTTGAGCATAATAACTCTTCAACTTATTAATCACCGTAAAAATTGAATACACAAAAGCCTTGGTCAATTTCTCTTCTTCATTATCATTACTCAAATTATTACGTAAGAGCAACAACAAACTAGAAATAACATCTAAAACTGCCATAGAACCGTTGTCCCATTTTTGAAACAACAAATCGAATAAAGCATTCGTTTTAGATTGGAGCTCAATTATTTTCTTGTGTGTAATAAAAGTGTAATTATTCTCTTTTATAATGCGAACCAAGTGATTCGCATTAGCAAAAGATTCTACCAGTGGATGCGTAAGAATATCGAGCACATCTTTATAATAAAACACATATTGAGAAGGATTCCTTTTCAAAGCATTCGTATGCATTTTAAATAATTTCGCTACTAACAATTGCGCTGGGTTATTTTTACTAGAATATCCCATAGTAATATTTAACGCGCCAACCGAAGCAGGAAGAGAATACAACAACGGCACCAAAAGATTTTCCTCGCCTAAAACTACCGCCACTTTATCGAGATTAGGCGTTTCTTGTTCAGCAATGGTCTTTTCAATAAGACTACCTACAATTTTGGCTTGCCCAATAGTTTTGGGAGTACCGATTACGTGAATGTTTTTTGCCTTAGAAAAATCATCAAGTATCCACTCAAAAGGGTGGGATTTGTAGTACTTCCAACTTTCTTTAAATCTTCGAATAAATAATCCCGCGTCGTGATAGGGGTCATTTAAAAATGTTTGATCAGCATCCCAAAAAATGGTAGCTCTATCATTAACCATTAAATGCTGAATAATTTTTTCTTCGGCAGCATTCAAGGCATTAAATCCAGCAAATACATAAAAGGTTGCATCACCATTGCTTGAAAATACAGGAAGATTAGTTACTGCTTCTCTATAAATTAAACCTTGATACCCTATTTTCTTCTCTAACAAATAGCGGTATAACGATTGGTAATAATGAGGCAACAATTTCCAGAAATCAATATAATTTTCAAGTAATTGCGTTTTATCTTCTACTGCTATTCCCCATTTTTTTATGTCTTCAATATCTTTTAAATAAGATAAAACGTGTTTCGGATCCAACAAATAGCGATCAATTTCATTAAAATCCTGCAATAACATTTTCGCCCAGTTGGCAAATAATTCAAAAGATTGCTGGTTTTGTTTGGAAGTGATTGACAAATACACTTCATAAAATTCAAATAATAAGGCAATCGAATCTATAGAACGAATTCCAGAAACCTCTTGTACAAAATCTTCAACACTAGTTATTTCAGGACAAAAAACAGTTCCAGTAATTTGTCTTTTTAAAGCCTCTATTAAAAAGATTTTAGCCCTCTTATTGGGTAGTACCACAACAATATTCGAAAAATTTCCCGAATAATTAGTGATTAATTGAGTCGCAATTTGGTCTAGAAAAGTAGCATTTGTCATTTTATAAATATAAAAAAAAGCCGTTCAATTAAGAACGGCTTTTAAAAAAATAGTATTTAAATATTATTTTTTGATATCAACATCAGCACCTCCAACATAAATGATTTCAGTTCTTCTGTTTTCAGCTCTACCTTTAGCAGTTTTATTTGTTGCAGCAGGTTTACTATCACCAAATCCTTTAGATGATAGATTTTCAGCTTTCAAACCTCTAGCTATTAAAGCATCCATAACTGCTTTAGCTCTAGCTTGAGAAAGTTTTAAATTAGATGCTTTCTTACCAACATTATCAGTGTGACCTTCGATAGACCATTTCGCATTTGGATAATCTTTTAAGATTTCTTTAATTGCATCTAATCTTTTAGAAGTCTCACCTTTATCTGCTGTTTGTAATTCAGCTTTACCAGTAACAAAGAATACTGATCTAGCTTCTAACTTAACTTTCTCTAAAGTTTCTTTAGTTACATAAGGACAACCATTATTTTCTTTTGGACCAGGTACCAATGGACAAGCATCTTCTGCATCTGGAACACCATCTTTATCAGCATCTAATACTACAGGTACTGGACAACCTTGGTTATCTCTTGGACCAGCTTCTTTAGGACATTTGTCATCTTTATCAGCAAGACCATCACCGTCAGTATCAGGACAACCTTTAGTTGAAGCTGGACCAGCAACATCTGGACAAGCGTCATCTTTATCAGCGATTCCGTCACCGTCTGTATCAGGACATCCGTTGAAAGCAGCTAAACCAGCAACATCTGGACAAGCATCACTTCCGTCAACGATTCCGTCACCGTCAGTATCAGGACATCCATTGAATTGTTTTAAACCAGCAACTTCTGGACAAGCGTCATCTTTATCGTAGATTCCGTCTCCATCAGTATCTTTACCTCCAAATTTGAATACGATACCAGCAGTGTGTTGTGCGTAAGATGGTTTGTCTGGATTTGCTGTGTTTACATAATTTCTATTATCATTTGGCAAAGCCATTTTGTATGTAGAAGCTAATGCTAAACCAACATTTTCAGTAAACCAAAAAGTCAAACCAACACCTAAGTTAGCATGACCGTAGCTTTCATCACCTAAGAAAGTATAACCTCCTCCAGCTTGTAAACTTGGATCAAACCATTTAGTACCAATTAATTCCAAGAAACTGTATTTAACAGTACCATCAATTCCGTAGTACATCAAATCACCAGGATTTGTTACACTCATACCTCTACTGTCAGCGTTTGCAGCAGTTGGAACATGGTTAACATATTTGTCAATTTTGTTAACAGATCCAGACAATCCGAATGTAAAACCGCTTCCAATATATCTTGATACATTAAGATAAGATACAGAAGGAAGAATGTTCCAATTGGTTTTCACGTCGAAAGGTTGAGAAAAGTGTTGTTGAAACCAATTCACATGTCCTGGACCAGCGCTTGTTCTATAGTCAACCGCATTTGCTCCAATGGTAATTGCCCATGGATTGTTACTGTCCTGCGCTTGCGAAGATAAACCCGCAGCCATCAATACAGCAACTAAAAGTTTGTTAAGATGTTTCATAATGATTCTATTAAAATTTAGTTAATTATAAACAAAAATAGCAACTTAATTTTTATCAGCAAAATTAAAAGCTAAAAAAAACCTACAAAAAAAAACAAAATCAGTGAAATTAAATAACTTTTAATTGTTTTCCCACTTTTTCAAAAGCACTCAACGCCTTATCTAAGTGCGTCTTAGTATGGCTGGCAGACAACTGCACTCTGATTCTAGCCTTCTCTTTTGGCACTACAGGAAAAAAGAAACCTATAACATAAACTCCGTTTTTTAACAACTCATTGGCCATTGTTTGTGCCAACTTCGCATCGTATAACATTACAGGAACAATAGCAGAATCGCCATCAATAATATCAAAACCAGCTTTAATCATTCCTTGTTTGAAATAGTTGGTATTCCACTCTAATTGGTCTCTAAGAGATGTGTCTTTTTCCAACAATTCAAAGACCTTAATAGATGCCCCAACAATTGCTGGTGCTAATGAATTAGAAAACAAATAAGGTCTGGAACGTTGACGCAAAATTTCAATTATTTCTTTTTTAGCTGTCGTGTAACCTCCCATAGCACCTCCCAAGGCTTTTCCGAGTGTACCGGTAATTATATCCACACGTCCCATAACTCCTTTAGCTTCCAATGTTCCTTTTCCTGTGGCTCCAATAAAACCTGCAGCGTGACATTCGTCTACCATTACCATTGCTTCGTATTTATCTGCTAAATCACAAATTTTATCTAAAGGCGCCACAAGTCCATCCATTGAGAAAACCCCATCAGTAACAATCAATTTAAAACGGGTACCTGCTTCGGTAGCCTTGATTAGTTGCTGTTCCAAATCCTCAATATTACTGTTTTCATAACGATAACGAGCCGCTTTACACAAACGTACTCCATCTATTATAGAAGCGTGGTTCAAACTATCTGAAATGATACAATCTTGCTCTCCTAATAAAGGTTCAAAAACACCTCCATTAGCATCAAAAGCTGCAGCGTATAATATAGTATCTTCGGTACCGTAAAAATCGGCAATCTTTTTTTCTAAGGTTTTGTGAATATCCTGTGTACCACAAATGAAACGAACGGATGACATTCCAAAGCCGTGAGAATCTAAAGTATCTTTTGCGGCTTGTATTACTTCGGGATGCGAAGAAAGTCCCAAATAATTATTGGCACAAAAATTAAGTACCGTTTCGCCATTCACTGTAATTTCTGCCCCTTGAGCTGAAGTAATGATTCTTTCTTTTTTAAAAAGGCCATTAGCTTCGATGGTTTGCAATTCGTTTTGCAAGTATTCTTGTATCTTACCGTACATAGTATATGTTTTTATATTCTAAATTTAGTTTTTATGACAAATTTACTATATCGATTGCTAATCCGATATATACCAATACCTTTTTAACTACTTTATATCCCATTTTCTCAATAGCATCTTGATAATTCTCCAGTTGCTGCTGATATTTAACATTATGAACTCCTGTTTTGTAATCCAACAACAGCATTTCATTGCCCCCTTTCAAAACCATTCGGTCGGGTTTCATTGTTTTTCCTTCTGTTTGAATAATGGCTTGTTCGTTAAAAACCTGATTCCCTTCCTCAAAATACCCCTCCAACTCAGGATGTGATACAATGGCTTGAATCGTTTGAGTTACCGTTGCAGTTTGCTCGAAATGAATCCAACCATTTGCCAAAGCTATCTCAACGGCCTTTTCTATATCCTTTTGATATTTTACCAGTGATAAGATTTCGTGCACCACGTTTCCGTAAGCAATTGCCTCTTGCTGTTGCGTGCCCCACATTAAGGCTTCTTTTTGCGCAATCTTGATGTTTTTTGGGTCTAAAAACGCTTCCATTACTGGAATTGACTTGGTGGAATCGATATGTTTTACCGATTTTGAAAGCTTGGTAGCAGAACCAAATTCATAGGTTAATTTTTCGCTATCAAATTGATTTTTACTCTCTAAATAATTGATAAAAAAAGTACACATATTATTCTTAGGCAAAGCACCTTTATTGGATAAATTCATATTAGAAATAATATACAATTGCTCTTCTGCCCTAGTCAATGCCACATATAACACATTGATATTGTCTAACAATTCTTCTTCTTTCTTTTGATTGTAAACCAATGATGCTTCTGCACCAAAACCCTCAACCGCACTACTATTATCTACCAAGACTTTTTCTAATCCGAGCTCTTCTTTTTCAGCATCGAGCCATAATTTATCTTTGGGTTTCCGTGAATAATCTTCTTCTGCAAAAGGCATAATTACCACTGGAAACTCCAGCCCTTTGGATTTATGAATGGTCATTATTCGGACTGCATTGCTGCCTTCTGGAGAAGGAATACTGAATTTGGAGCCATTTTTCTCCCAAAACAGTAAAAAATCTGCTATTCCAGCTTGATTACGAATGTCTCGCTCAAGTACAATATCTAAAAAATATTGCACATAAGAATTACTGTTTGCTGCATTCAGAAACTTAGCAATACTAATCTCAACTGCTTCATACAAAGCTTTTTTTCGGATATCCTGAAATGAAAATTGCACCCCGAATTGCTGTTGCAGCCAACCTTCAAAATCAGCTTCGTTTGACAATGCCATTCCTTGTGCGATACAATCAGGGACAGCTACTACATCTTGTTTGTTTTTAGCAATGAAATACAAAAAATTCACCTTAGCTTCTAAGTCATTGCTATTGTTCAAATACTTCAATAAATGAATCAAAAAACGGACTTCGGTGGCGTTTTGAATCATCAAGGTTTCTGAGGACAACAACGGAATGTTTTGTTCCGTTAAATAATTCGCAACCGCAATTCCTTGCTCGCGTTTTCGGGTAAGAATAACAATGTCTTTGTATTCAAACCCTTGAGCGATTACTTTTTGAATCGTTTGCAATGTTGCCAAAACATACAATTCTGTTTTATCAAGTGTTTCCTCCTCTTCCTCATTTGTGACTGACTGAGGAATAAAAGAGATATTTACATAGCCTCCCGTTTTATCATTCGATTTTTGGTGGCTGTGATTTTCGTATAAGTCTTTGTAATCTTTATTGGTAAATTCAGCCGATAACATCTTGAAAAAAGCATTATTAAAGTCAATGACTTCAGAATAACTTCGATAATTCTTATCCAAGTGAATCAGCTTTTTATCTGGATTGCTAAACGGATTATGGTCTTTGCTCAAAGCGATAAATTGCTCTGCTTTTCCTCCTCTCCAACGATAAATGGATTGTTTGGGGTCACCCACAATCATCAAAGTTCCTTTTACGCCATAATCATCTTGACCCGCCAAGGCATTATCAATTAGCGGAATGAGATTTTGCCATTGCATTTCGGAAGTATCTTGAAACTCATCGATAAAAAAATGACGATAGCGCTCACCCAAACGCTCATAAATAAAAGGCGCAGGTTGGTTTTGAATTTCTCGATGAATAATAGCATTGAACTCTGCAATTGAAAGCACATTCTGCTCTTCTTGAATTTTGGCCAATTCGTTGCTGACCGTATTCAATAAAGATAAAGGCGTGATGTTTTTTAGAAAGGCTTTATAAAAATTAATCTTTTCAAAGATTTTATAAATAGCAGCTAACTGACTCAAAAACTCAGGAATTAAAGCCTCTATAATCGCTCTATCTTTGGCTGTTTTGTTGATTTTTATATCCTCAAATTCGTGATAGGTTTTATTCTTAGGATTAAAGTTTCCTTCCTGAATACTTAAAAGATGCGTTGGAAAATAAGCCCCAGAAAATGATTTTGAATCAATGCCATTCGAATTGATTTGTTCTAAAATTGCAGCTGCCCCAGACATGGTCTCTTGTTCTAAATCGCGATTGAGCTGCAGTAATTTCTCTTTTATTTTTACAAATTCACCAATCGTAGTGTCTTGAAATTGCGCAATTTCATTACGATTATTCTCATTAAGCACTAGTCGACCCGTTTCTAATATTTCTCTTGAAATGTCCCAAGACTTATCATCATCGGTTTTCTCCATAGTGAAATCGATGAGTAGTTGCGTTAGGGTTGCATCTTCGCCAGCTTGAGCAATAATGGCATCTACGGTTTCGATTAATAAATTTTCGGTATCCAACGTCACTTCGAAAGTCATCGGGAGATTCAAATCGAGAGCAAAAGCGCGAATGACTTTATGGGTAAATTTATCGATGGTAGAAATATCAAAAGCCGCATAATTATGAATAATATGCTTGATGATTTGTTGCGCTTTGGTTTTGATTTGAATCAAAGACAACTGAGTATCAATAGCCAAATCTTGCATTAAATCAAGTGCTTTGGCATTGGGTTCGTCTTTGGCAAATTCGGATAGACTACCTACAATTCGGCTCTTCATTTCTTGCACCGCTTTGTTGGTAAAAGTGATGGCTAGAATATGGCGATAGGCATCGTTTTTGGGGGCGACCAAAATTATTTTGAGGTATTCTTTGACCAATGCATACGTCTTCCCAGAGCCAGCAGATGCGTCATAAATTGAAAAGGAAGTGCTTTGCATAGTTGTGATTGTTTGTAAACTTTTCGGCTTAACCTCTCAAAACTCTGAAAGGATAATAGTGAACAATAAAAATAAATTTTCTCGATTATCCTAAACCCTAGCCCTGATGGAAGCGGCATCCTTTGCTGCCTCGTCTTTTGGGACGAGGCAGCAAAGATATAGCGTACAGCAGGAAATAGCTCCTGATTATCAATCGGATTATTTTAGAATCAGGATTGTTACGTTGAAAATTTGTTCGAATAAAGCTTAAAAGTAGTATTTTTGCAGTATGGAAACAAATAGACAGAAAAAAATAGGCGGTGTAATCCAAAAAGATTTGGTGGACATTTTGCAAGGTGAAGTGAGAAAAAATGGCGTTACTAACTTAGTAATTTCAGTATCCAAAGTAGTGGTAACCTCAGATTTATCGGTAGCTACGGTGCATTTAAGTATTTTCCCTCAAGAAAAAGCACAAGAAACCTTGGCAGCTATAAAAACGAATACCAACTTGATTAAACACGATTTGTCACAACGTGTTCGTTTGCAATTGCGTAGAGTTCCTAATTTGGTTTTCTTTATTGATGACTCGTTGGATTATATCGAGAAAATCGACAATGCCTTGAAAAATCAAGAAAATCCTATTGAAAACAGAGATTTATTAGAAAAACGCAGACAGTTTTAAATTGAATTTTCCGCTTTACATCGCGCACCGATACCTTAGAAGTAATAGCAAAAACAGCGCTATTAACATCATCAATCGTATAGCTAGTTTGGGCATCATTGTGGGTGCTATGGCGCTTTTTGTGGTGCTGTCGGTATTTAGCGGTTTGAAAGAATTTAGCCTTTCGTTTACCAACGAAATTGACCCCGATTTAAAAGCGACGCCTACCCTTGGCAAATCGTTTTTTGTTACTCCCCAACAAAATCAAGAAATCAAAAAAATAGCTGGAATCGCTTCGTTCTCCAAGATTATTGAAGAACGAGTGCTTTTTACTTTTGCAGACAAGCAAGAAGTGACTTATTTGAAAGGAGTAGACACGCAATTCACCAAAGTAAACGCCATTGAAAAAAAATTGTACAACGGGCAATGGCTGCAACCCAACACCTATCAAGTTGTAGTAGGATACGGTATGGCGCAAAAATTTTCGATGGGTTTGTTTGACTACAATACGGCGCTAGAAGTTATGGTGCCAAGACCGGGAAAAGGGACGATTACTATTCCCTCGGAAGCCTTCAATCAAACGGATTTGATTCCGATTGGGATTTATTCGATTAGTGAAGATTTGGATTCAAAATATGTTTTTGCCGATTTAAGCTTGGCGCAAGAATTACTAGAATACCAACCCAATCAAATTTCTGGGATGGAATTTAAACTCAAGCCAAATGCTGATGAAGAAGCTATTATTGAGCAATTACAAACGATTTTCAAGAATAAAATCACGCTAAAAAACAGAGCGCAACTAAACGAGTCGCTTTATAAAATGTTGAACACCGAAAATATCGCGGTGTATTTGATTTTTACTTTAGTGATTGTCGTGGCGCTTTTTAACTTGATTGGCGCTTTGATTATGATGATTTTAGACAAAAAAGGAAATCTGAAAACCTTATTCAATCTCGGAACCGAAATCAAGAGTCTTCGCAATATTTTCTTGCTACAAGGGACTTTGTTGAGTGTATATGGCGGAATCATTGGATTGCTTTTGGGCATCGTAATTGTGCTATTGCAACAACAATTCGAGTGGATTATGATTACCCCAACATTAGCTTATCCAGTCGTTTTTAGTTTTGAAAATATAGCTATAGTAATGGCTACAATAATAACTCTTGGCTTTTTAGCTTCGTTGATTGCTAGTAGTCGAGTTACGAAGAAGTTGTTAGATTAAAAGACTATAAAATTTTAGGTAACTTATTGGGAATATCTTCTTTTGAATGCCAAAACGCAATAATCACAATTTCTTGTTCTTCTATAAAATAATACAATCCATAGGGAAATTTCCGCAACCAAAACACCCTAATTTTTGAATATCTATATTGAAAACTTTCTGGGTTTCGTTGAATTACTTGAAATGCTTTTTTGAGTTCGGAAGAGAATTTTTATATATCGCCAGATTTTTAGACGCATAAAAAGCCATTATTTCTTCTATTTCAACGGCAGCATTTGTCTTTAGAATAAGCTTTTTATAATTCATATTTGGATGCTAGCTTATCTAAAAAATCAAAAGCATCCAAACCAGAATTAGGATTTTCCTGATGCTCTACTATTCTTTTATCCAATTCCTTTTTTTGATTTTCAGTTAAAGGAATAGCTTCCATTTCCTTCAAAACAAAGTTTTTTACCTTCTGAATAAATGAAGCATCATTACTATTTTGAAGTAAATCAATTAAAAAAGATTTTTCTGCTTGAACACTCATAATAACTATTGTTTAGTCAAATATAGTAAAAAACAAGGTAGCTAAACCATTTATTTACACCACTTCATACCCAGAATAAGCGTCGATAATCTCGTCAAGAACTGCAAATAATTCTTCAGGTTTATCAAGAGTAACCAATTGTTGTTTGTAGGTTTTGAACGAATGAATTCCTTTGAAATAATTGGTATAATGTGGTCTTGTTTCTACAATTCCGTGACGTTCGCCTTTCCAATCCATAGCCCAAGTCAAGTGGTTACGAACCGCTTCTACTCTGTCAGCCACCGTGGGTTTTGCCAGATGTTCTCCCGTCTTAAAGAAATGCTTGATTTCGTTAAAAATCCAAGGATAACCAATAGCGGCACGACCAATCATAATCCCGTCGACTCCGTATTTGTTTTTGTATTCTAAAGCTTTTTCAGGAGAATCGATATCACCATTTCCAAAAATCGGCATCGTAATTCTTGGATTATTTTTGATTCGAGCAATGTGAGACCAATCCGAATGGCCTTTGTACATTTGAGCACGTGTCCTAGCGTGAATGCTCAATGCAGCAACGCCAATATCTTGCAAACGCTCGGCCACCTCATCGATGTTGATAGAATTATCATCCCAGCCCAAACGGGTTTTTACGGTTACGGGTAAATGCGTGCTATCAATAACTGCTTTGGTCAAACGAATCATCAAATCAACGTCTTTTAGAACTCCTGCTCCAGCGCCTTTACAAACCACTTTCTTTACGGGACAACCAAAATTGATATCAATTAAATCTGGATTTACGGTAGAAACGATTTTAGAAGATAACGCCATCGCTTCTTCATCGCCACCGAAGATTTGTATTCCAACGGGACGTTCGTAATCGAAAATATCCAACTTCATTCGGCTCTTGATGGCATCGCGAATCAATCCTTCAGAAGAAATAAACTCGGAATACATCAAGTCGGCACCGTGCATTTTGCACAATCTACGAAAAGGCGGGTCGCTTACGTCTTCCATAGGTGCAAGAAGTAAAGGAAAATCTGGAAGTTCTATGTTGCCAATTTTGGGCATTGCTTAAATTTTTTGCAAAGATAGTTAAGAATTTTTAGTAATAAAATTTAATCTCAAGAGTGCCACTGTTTTAGCATTTTATAATTATTTTTACGAAAACTTCGATATGCTTTTTACCTTTGGTTTTTATTCTTCACTGCTATTAATTTCATTTTCTCACGGCATTGTTTACTCCTTTTTGTTGCTAAAAAAAGGAATTCAAACCGAGGTTTCCTCCAACTATTGGCTAAGCATTTTCATTTTTGTTTGCTGTTTGTATATTGCGCCTTGGATGTTGGGTTTTGGCGGATGGTATGATAATCAGCCTTATCGAGATATTTTATTTTACACGCCTTTCCAGCATTTGTTTTTAATTGGTCCCTTAATGTACTTTTACATTCAAAGCTTATTGAATCCCTCTTTTTCCTTAAACATAAAAAACAGTATTCATTTTGTTCCTGCCCTCCTTTATCTGCTTTATAGTTTATCGCTATTTGTTTATGATAAACTTATTCTAGGTGATTACTATTTTTATCAAGATGGTTCCGATAAAGATTTCGATGAATGGTATCAAATCACAGGACAACTTTCAATGCTTTTTTATTTTATCATCTCAATTCGATTTTACAATAAATACCGAAAACTAATGCAACAGGTGGTAAGCTACGCAGATAGCTTACTTTTTAAATGGATAAAAACGTTCTTGTATAGCTTTCTGATTATGCTCATATTGCCCGTGGTTTTTGATGTTTTAGGTAATTATTTTGCAGAACTAAATAGCTACAAAGGGAGTTGGTGGTTTTTTCTCTTCTTTTCTTTTGTCCTTTATTACATCGCGATAGAAGGATATGCCAATGCTATTGTTGCCAAAATTCCTTTTGAGATATCCGTATTTGAAAAGAAGCCTGCTTTATTACTAGCCAACCCGTACCAATCAGAAACCGAAGTGTTGGATATTGATTTCGAATTTCTTGAAAACAAACCTTCAGAAGAAATTACTTTTTGGAAAGATAAAATCGAATCGATTATCATTCATCAAAAACTCTATCAAGACCCCGAATTATCATTGACCGAAGTGGCTAAAAAATTACAGACCAACGCGTCCATAATCTCAAAAACCATCAATCAAGGGTTTCAAATGAACTTTAACGACTACATCAACCATCACAGAATTGAATCTGTCAAAAAAGCTTTTACAGAAGGTGAACATAAAAAAACCACGCTTCTAGGAATTGCCTATGATTGCGGTTTTAATTCCAAAGCTACCTTCAATCGTGCTTTCAAAAAAAATACAGGTCTTTCTCCAAAAGAATACATTTCAAAGCTTTAGCTAAATTTGGGCGCGACCCGAAAAGGGTCAGGCTGCCTATTCCAATCTTTTTTGCTAAAAGAATCGCAAAAAAGGATTTTCCCTTGCATCCTTCGCGCAAAAAACTTCAAAATACACCTTCTCTTTTTCAAAACACAATTTGAGGCTCCCCTCTTAATCATTGATTTTGCTTGACAACAAACTTCATTTACAATTTGAGACCTACTTACTTGGACTCAAATTATAATTTGCAACGCTTGCTACTGCTATACAACGCATCTTTGCTTTGTTATTCATCCATAAAAACAAAAACTATGAAATCAAGTACAACAAGTATTGCTTGCCTAGCAACACTATTTTTAGCCACTTCTTGCGGTGTTTTTGGGTCATTAAACTCCAATACTTCTATTAAACCCAACGAAACATTTGTCCTAGGAAAAAACGAACACAATGCTTTCAAAACCTATTTGAAAAATGAAGGAACAACGACCTTAAAAATTTATCAAGCTCCCATTAACGGAGGAACGCACTCTACCATTCTTATCAAACCCAAAGAAACGGCAAACCTCAAAACCGCAAAAAATACGGCTTTAATAATAGAAAACACAGGCAACGAATATGGCTCGGTAACACTAAAAGTAAAAGGTGACTTGAATTTAGGAATGACTTATAATAACCAATAAACTAATAACAAAGAGTATGATAAAAATAATTCTCACCATTGTATTGACCATTACGTCAATCTTTGCACAAGCACAACTTCAAGGTTCTGGAAAAACCATCACTACGAATTATGATTATAAAAATTTCGACAAAGTTTATCTAGAAGATTTGGATGGAAAAATTGAAATCGAAATAGGAAAACCTTGGAGCATTTCGGTAACCATCGATGACAACTTGAAGCATCTTCTAGTTTTCTCAGAAAACACCTCAGAATATGAACTAAAAATTCAATTCAAGGACAACAAAAACAACAAAAAATATATTGAAAAAACCAATCCCAAAATTAAAATCACAATGCCCGAAGCTAGTGTCATCAAGAATGAAGGAAATAGCGATTTGATTGTTAAAAATGTTTTTGGACGTTACTTTAGGATGGAAAACACAGGAAATGGAGATAGTAAAATTATTGGAACTATTGATGTTTTAGATATCAATAAAACAGGAAATGGGGATGTAAACGCTGAAAACCTTATTGCAAAAAAAGCCACTTTGCACAGCACTGGAAACGGAAACCTTATCGTAAATGTATCCGATACCCTTTCGGCAAAAGTATCTGGAAATGGAGATATCATCAACAAAGGAAAAGCCAAATTTGATGCCAATTCAAAAAAATCAGGCAATGGCAAATTAATAACCAACTAGAGTTTTCAATCACAAAATCAAAAGAATTATGAAATCGCCACTAACAACAAGTTTGTTGCAAACAAACACCGATAAGTAAAAGGCGACCCGAGCGAAGCGAATTGGCGAAGCATACCATATATGACCTATAAAAAATAAAATTTACATATATGAAAATAATACAAACAATCACAACACCTACTTTGTTGCCACATTGGTCACAAGATTTAGTCGTAACCCTACCACGAATCGTCTGTGGCTATTTATTAGCTTTTGATTTTGGAGCGGCCAAATTCGGAATGCCTTGGTCTCCCGCTGACAACAACTTAGGCTTATTTGAAGTAGCGTTTTGGTTCCCAAGTGATGTAGCAAGTTATGGAGGAGTTTTTGCCCTTGCTCCTGCGTTCTTTGCTTGGATAGGTGCTTTTTCGGAGGCAATTGGTGGTCTTCTTCTGATAATTGGCCTTCAAACAAGGATAGCTTCATTCTTAATAATCTGCACTATGCTAGTGGCTATTTTTATGCAGCAAATTCAAAACGGTCTTTGGAATTGCCTTCCTGCTATGGGTTTCCTGTGGATTGGGCTTTTTAATCTGATGTTAGGCTCAGGACGTTTTGGTATGGATTATTTATTAACTAAAAACAAAGCATAATTATGAGAACTACACAAAACATAATGGCACTAGTTCTATGCATACTTTTGACAAGTTGTGTTCAAAAAACGTATAAGAGAACGGTAGTTTATACTTTGGATGCATCTAAAATCAAGAACATCAAAAAAGTAGGAATTCGAGGAAATGACAAACCTCTTTCTTGGGATAATGATACCGAAATGAAAGAAATTAAAAAAGATAACCTTTATCAAACTACAATAACTACCTATACGGGATACAAGTTCACCGAAGTAAAATTTGTTGTAAATGAGCAGTTTGAATTAGAAAATAAAGAGAATAGAAGAATCATTTTTGACACAAAAAAAGATACCACTAAGGTATTCTTTACTTTTGATAAAAAATAAAAACCTCAGCTAGTTTCATCATCAACCAATTGATAATAAGCGTAACCCCCTAAAACCAATTCCCCAACAGTACCCAAAAGAAATACTGTAGAAGGTAAACCGTCTAAAAACATCGAAACCAATCGCCCGAAAGCCAAGCCCAACATAAAAATCATATTAGAAATCGTGGCGGCTTTCCAAAATTGTTTTTGAAAAATTCCTAAAAGCCAAAAAAACGAAAAGCCTAAATACAAACCCATTATAGCTTTAAAAATAGAAAAATCATCGGTCGATTGTAAGCTTACTTCAAAAAGGAGGTCAGGCTTACCGCCATATACCAAACCAACAGGTACTACTATAGCTGCTGAAATAATTAGATGTAGTTTTTTCAAAAAAGGGGATGCCGCACTCATTTCTCAAATGTACAAAAACAACAGCAATAGCTTGATACTACTTCTTGTACTATGAAAAAAGTTGTTTTATTAAAATACTAGTTCCATTATTCAATTCTTAAACACCAGCAGTAACGGGATTAAAAATAAATAGTTATAGGTACTAACTTTAAAAACATACAATTAAATCTAAACTTTGCGCTATATTTGCAGCTTGAAAGCGATATTTTTCGCCATTAATGACAGAGACAACGCATGAAACACATTAGAAATTTTTGCATTATTGCACACATTGACCACGGAAAAAGTACTCTTGCTGACCGATTATTAGGCGCCACGCAAACGGTTACCGCTCGTGAAGAAAAAGCTCAATTGTTGGACAATATGGACTTGGAGCGCGAACGTGGAATCACCATTAAGAGTCACGCTATACAGATGGAATACACCTACAAAGGCGAACAATATATCTTGAATTTGATTGACACTCCGGGTCACGTGGATTTCTCCTATGAAGTTTCTCGTTCGATAGCCGCTTGCGAAGGCGCGCTTTTGATTGTAGATGCGGCTCAAAGTATACAAGCACAAACGATTTCTAACTTATACTTGGCTTTAGAAAACGATTTGGAAATTATTCCAGTTTTAAATAAAGTCGATTTGCCAAGCGCTAATCCTGAGGAGGTAAGCGATGATATTATCGATTTGTTGGGCTGTGAATTAGAAGATATTATTCACGCGTCAGGAAAAACAGGTTTTGGTGTCGAAAATATTTTGGCTGCCATTATCGAAAAAATTCCACCTCCAAAAGGTAATAAAGAAGAACCGTTACAAGCTTTGATTTTTGATTCACATTATAACCCTTTCCGCGGGATTGAAGTTATTTTCCGTGTGGTAAATGGAGAAATCAAAAAAGGTCAAAAGATAAAATTTATGGCTACTGGCAATGAATATTTTGCCGATGAAGTAGGTACTCTAAAATTGAATCAGGTGCCAAAAAGCATCATCTCAACTGGGGATGTTGGGTATTTGATTTCTGGAATTAAAGAAGCCAAAGAAGTAAAAGTAGGTGATACCATCACAGATGCCAAAACACCTACCACCAATATGATTACAGGTTTTGAGGACGTAAAACCAATGGTTTTTGCTGGAATTTACCCTGTAGATACAGAAGATTTTGAAGAACTAAGAGCTTCGATGGAAAAACTACAGCTAAACGATGCTTCGCTGGTATTTACGGCTGAAAGTTCGGCAGCTTTAGGATTTGGTTTCCGTTGTGGATTCTTGGGAATGCTACATATGGAAATTATTCAGGAGCGATTGGAGCGTGAATTCGATATGACGGTAATTACTACGGTTCCGAACGTTTCGTATTTGGCGTATACCAAAAAAGAGCCTGAAACAGCTATTATCGTTAACAATCCATCCGATTTGCCGGAACCATCAAAATTGGACCGTGTAGAGGAACCTTATATCAAAGCAACTATCATTACCAAGTCTGATTTCGTGGGTAACGTAATGAGTTTGTGTATTGAAAAACGTGGTATTATCACAAACCAAACGTATTTGACTACGGAACGTGTAGAATTAAACTTTGATATGCCATTGGCCGAAATAGTATTCGACTTTTACGACCGATTGAAAACAGTTTCTAAAGGCTATGCATCGTTTGACTACTCTCCAATTGGAATGCGTACTTCTAAATTGGTTAAGCTGGATGTATTATTGAACGCTAATCAGGTGGATGCGCTTTCTGCACTAATTCACGAAAGCAACGCTTATACAATTGGTAAAAAAATGACCGAAAAATTGCGTGAGTTGATTCCGAGACAGCAATTTGATATTCCGATTCAAGCTGCAATTGGTGCCAAAATCATTGCTCGTGAAACCATAAAAGCCTTGCGTAAAGACGTTACCGCCAAATGTTACGGAGGAGATATTTCTCGTAAACGTAAACTATTGGAAAAACAGAAAAAAGGTAAAAAACGTATGCGTCAAGTAGGAAATGTGGAAATTCCACAGGAAGCGTTTATGGCGGTGTTGAAGCTGAATGATTAACTTTAGTATTAAGATTTAAGTACAAAGTATTAAGATAGAATACCTGACAATGTAAAAGTTGTCAGGTATTTTTGTTTAGCTTAAAAATCATAACAATTTAGTTTTAAACTATTTTAAGACTATGTATGTTTTACAAAATTTAAAGAGACTAGCAGATAAAGTCTTTTTTCATTAACTTTGTTTTTATGGAAACAATAAAATTAAACATTGATTTAAGTGTAAGCCAATTACTCGAAGCGGTTAAACAATTATCTCCAAAAGATCGATTGAAAATCAATGATGCGCTTTGGAATGAAGATGTTGAAATTCCAATAGAGCATCAAAAAATTGTGTTAGATCGAATTGCCAAAGCTAAAACTAATCCTGAACGCCTTTTGGATTGGGACAAAGTATCTAAAACACTATAAAGATTTGGGCTATAAATTAAAGATAGATATTGACGCACTCAATGACATCCTTGAAACCTCTGAATGGTATGAAATACAATTAAAAGGTTTAGGTTTTCGCTACAAAGCTCAAGTAAAAAGACAAATTAATTCTTTAAAGAAAAACCCTTACTTGTATTCCATAAAATACGATGCGATAAGATGTCGTAAAATTGAAAAATTCCCTTTCCTAATTCATTATCTTGTAGATGAAGAATTAAAGTTAATTACTGTTTTTGCCATTTTTCATACTTCAAGAAATCCCGAAATTTGGAAAAAAAGAAATAAGTAACTTCTTTTTCTGCAAATATAGCTTTAGCTTTTATGACAATAAAAAGAAAACCTGACAATCAAAACTGTCAGGTTTTTTGTTTCTAATTCCCCCTTAGGAGGTTAGGGGGCTTTTCCTATTTATCCTTCAACCAATCAAACAAACGCAGCGCATCCGAACCTTTGAATAATTGGGTACCTTCATTCATCGTGGCAGCTGAACCACAAGCCACGCCCCATCGAATAACTTCTTTTAAAGGTTTATTTTGAGAAAGTGCCCAAACCATTCCTCCTACCATACTATCACCAGCGCCTACAGTACTCTTTTTGGCGACATTGGGAGCAGGAACAAACTCATAATGGTCTTTGGTCACCAAAACAGCACCTTGTGGACCAAGAGATACCACTACTACTTCCGCACCTCCTTTAGCAATAATTTTCTTGGCTGCTTCATTTACTTCTTCCATTTCAAGTCGCTCTTCGCCAATTAATTTGGCTAGTTCACCAACGTTTGGCTTGATTAAATAAGCACCTACTTCAAGGACTTTTTCTAAAGCTTCTCCTGAAGTATCAATAATTAATTTTGAGTTGTTCTCTTTAGCAATATGCGCTATTTTTTGGTAAAAATCAGAATTCAAGCCTTCATTCAAACTACCACTAGCGACCAAAAATTTGGGTTTGAACTCAGCAATTTTTGCTAAAAATCGCTCACTTTCTTCTTGTTTTAACGAACCTCCTGTAAGTCCAAATCGGTATTGCGAGTTGGTATTCGTATCTACAGCCACAAAACTTTCTCGTGTCCAACTCTCCACAGCAATAGCCTCACTGGCAATATTTTCTTTAGCCACTAATTCTTCCAACAATTGCCCCATTGCACCACCTGAAGTAAATAAAGCCATAGAATTGCCTCCCAAACGAGCAATCGCTTTAGAGACGTTGATTCCGCCACCTCCTGCGTCGTATCTTGGTACTTCGCAACGTATTTTTTGTTCGGCTACTAATCCTTTAAAACTGGTGCTTTTATCTACTGCTGGGTTGACCGTTAGGGTCACTATGTCGAATGCTTTCATTTTTTTAAAATTTTATAGATCTAAGTTGCAATTTAATCAATTTTGAGGCGATGCGCTAGTTGCTACTGTTTTTTGTAATCAGTTGCTTTCGGATATTTGGCTTAGTCGTTATGAAATAGAGGCCTTCGAAATAATAATTAATTCAATTTGTTGATTATCAATTTTTTACTTTTTTGATTTGTATATTTGTTTATCCTAAATAATACATTCAGAATTATGAGAAAAGCTCTATTTCTTGTTTTATTATTTTGTTCGGCACACTCTTGGTCGCAGGGCATCGTTGTGGATACGACTACGCTGAGTATTCCTGAATTGGTTAGAAATGAATTGTTGCAAAATGCTTGCGCTGAGGAGAGCAATTTCAAATTTTCATCACGTTTAGGAATTGGGAAGTTTATAAGTTCAAACCCTAATTTTCCCTTTCAAGAGGGTATTATTATTAGGAATGGAATTGCTAAGCACACCGAAGGAACGTATACTGGCGCTAACGAGAGTAGTCAATTGAATACCAATGGTGATCCAGATTTGCAAGCGATTAGTAATAGCAACGGGCAAATTACACCTATTACGGATGTGAGTTTTATTCAATTTGATTTTACACCAGTGTCCAGTAATTTTAGTTTTGATTTTTTGTTTGCGTCTAACGAATATGGCGAGTTTCAATGTGGTTTTAGCGATGTTTTTGGTTTTATATTGACGGATCTTACTACTGGTATTTCCACTAATTTGGCTGTACTTCCCCAAACAAATCAAGCAGTATCCGTTTTAAATATTCGTGATAATCGGTACAATTCATCCTGTCTTTCGGCCAATGCTTCTTTTTTTGATAATTATAATGTTGGTAATTCTACTACTTCTTTAATGAATATGAGAGGCGAAACTAAGGTATTAACCGCCTCAGCAACTGTAGTTCCGAATCGGAAGTATCAAATTAAATTGGCCATAGGAGATTACAACGATAGTAATTATGATTCGGCAGTTTTTATTAAAGGCGGTAGTTTTAAAACATCGATGAACTTAGGCCCCGATCAAATCCTTTGCAAAGGAGAGCAACTACTACTTCAGTCGGATTTAGTTGGAAATTATAATTATAAATGGACATTAAATGGTGCTGAACTAACAGGCGAAACCAAAGCAACTTTGACCGTAACTCAAGCAGGAACCTATGGCGTAACAGCTACTCTTTCGGGATGTGTTATTAAAGACGAAGTGACCATTTTCGAATTGGCTTTAGTCCCTCCAAAAGACTTGATTAATTGCTATAATGCCAGTATAAGTTACCCTTTCGATTTAACTAAAAATAATGCAGCTGCACTAGGATTAGATCCTGCTTCCTATTCTCTTTTATATTTTGACTCCTTGGCTAATGCCAGTGCCAACGGACCTGCTATTCCAGCTAACCAATTGACCAACTATATCACTTCAGCCAACAAAACGATATATATCAAACCCATTCATATTACCAATAACACACTTTGTAATGATTTGGTTTCGTTTGAACTACAAATTACAGCTCCACTAAATATTATCAATCCGCCTGAGATTAAAGTGTGCGATATTGCAAATGGACAAATCCCCGTTGATTTAACCACTAATGCTAGTAGTATTTTAAATGGATTACCTCCAACAGAATACACGTTGTCGTATTACTTTAATTTAATTGATGCCAATAACCAAACCAATGGCATTAGTAATCCCCGCAATTTTATCATGACTTTGGCTAGATCACCCCTTGCTATTTGGGTACGTGTAGAAAGCAACAATGAGTCCAGATGCTATGCCACAGTAACCTTTGATGTTATTGGTATTCCTTTGGCGAATGTGGATCGGTTAGCTGATGTTATTGCCTGTAATAGTTACACCTTGCCCAATATTACCAATGGAAAGTACTATACTGGACCGAACGCTACAGGAAATCAACTCAATATCGGAGATGTGATCACCACATCGGGTACTTATTATATATACAACGATCCGTCACCTAATTCTATTTGCAGTAATGAAACTTCATTTTTGGTCACTTTAGCATATGACTTATCTTTTTTGAAAGAAGGTTGTGGGCAGTATGTTGTTCCAGATGTACTTGTGGGTGACTTTTATACCCAATCCAGTGGCGGCGGTAGCCTTTTGCCTGCAGGAACTATTTTGACAACAAGTCAAACTATTTTTTACTATGCTGAAATTAATGGAGTAATTTGTAGAGACGAAGCGGTGGCTATAACTGTCTTTCCGCTGCCGCCCGTTGACCAATTAGCAGACGTGGTAACATGCAACTCGTATGTTTTACCTGTTATAACAAAAGGAAACTATTACACGCAACCGGGAGGAAACGGAACAATTTTGTCCTCAGGAACCGCTATCACTTCAACTCAAACCATTTACATATTTGCCGATGATGGACAATGTACTAATGAAACCTCATTCCAAATTGTAATCATTGATCCCTCCGTATTTGGACCGGTTAGTCGCTGTGGAGGGTATACCTTGCCTCCACTTTCAGTTGGTGGATATTATGATCAGCCCAGAGGTCAAGGTAATACCATTCCTGCTGGAACCCAAATTACTAATTCGCAAACGGTCTATTTTTTTGCAACTACTACCACTACGCCCAATTGTACCGATACGCTAAAAATAGATATCACAATAAAACCCTTGCCCTTGATTGACAAACCAGATGACGTGTTGGCTTGTGAAGAATACATTTTACCCACTTTAACAAATGGAAACTATTACACCTTACCCAATGGAGGAGGAAACCAATTACAAGCAGGAACACGTATTACCATAAACCAAACGATTTATGTATTTGCATCTAGCCCAGAGTGCAGCAACGAGCATCCGTTTAAAATTGAAATTAGACCAAAACCCGTTGTTGATAATTTTACAGACGTCATTTCATGTACAAGTTTTCCGTTGCCAAGATTAAAAAATGGCACCTATTACACGGCTTCGGGAGGCAGTAAAGGAGTTGGAACGGTAATTCCTGAAGGCACGCTGATCAGCACTTCACAAACTGTCTTTATCTATAATGAATGGAATGATTTTAAAGCGTGTAGTAATGAATCCTTTTTTAAAATTAACATAAAAAAAGTCGATATTGGAACATTCGCTGATATAAATACTTGCGATAGTTATACCTTGCCTTCTTTAACTGTTGGAGGATATTACTTAAGCCCAAACGGGAAAGATCCAATCGCAGTAGGTACTGTTTTAAAAACAACGCAAAGAATATATGTTTTTGCTGAGGCTGGTAACCGGATCACTTGCACCAGTGAAACGTCTTTCATGGTGAACATCTCTAATACTCCCATACTTCAACCTGCGACAAATATTGCTGCTTGTGTTAGCTATATTTTACCGCCTTTGAGCCTTGGTGCTTATTATTCAAATACAAATAAAGGAGGTACACCATATCAAGCTGGCGATGAGATTACTGCAAGTCAAAAAATGTATATTTATGCTGCTTCGGCAACGAATCCAAACTGTTTCTCAGAGCTTACTTTTGAAATTACCATATTTCCTTTGAAGGATTTAGCGCCACAACTTGCTTTTATTTGTGTTGATTTTCAGTCAGGCAAAGTGATACAACCCGCCATATTAACCTCAGGATTAGATCCGAATGATTATAATGTTGATTGGTATTTGTCAGGTACCAAAATTAGTACAGGCGTTGATTTTTCAACAACACAGGAAGGAGTTTACACTATGAGAAGTCAAAAGATAAGTCCAAGTGTTGGACCTGATTGCGGATTCAATCCCACGACTTATACTGTCGAAAAATCAAGTCCAGCAGAAGCAACCGCTACAACATCTAGCGCTTTTACTAACACTATCGATGTTGTAGTAACTGTAAAAAATGGATTGGGGAGCTATGAGTTTAAACTTGACGATGGCAATTTTCAAAATGGCTCCATTTTCTATGATGTTAATTCGGGTGCACATACCGTTACCATTAAAGATATCAAAGGAGGCTGTGACGATCGTGTTTTGGCCGTCAATGTTTTGAAATATCCAAAATTTTTCACCCCAAATAATGATGGCTTTAATGACACTTGGAACATAATGGATTTAGCATTTCAACCCGAGGCAGTCATTCAAATCTTTGATCGCTACGGGAAATTTATAAAAGAGATCAAACCCTCAGGTTCAGGATGGGACGGGAATTACAATGGCCGACCATTGCCATCGACCGATTATTGGTTTCTAGTCACTTATCTTTTAAATGGAGAACAACAAGTATTCAAATCGCATTTTAGTATGAAAAGGTAAGCACTGTTCTAAGCAAAGAAACTAATTAGTTTTATAAACACGTATAAATTCCAATGAAATTAGGGCAACATCTTTGTACCTTTGCCTTTTTAAAAACCATAAATAAACATGATTGAAGATAAAAACCCTCAACGTACTAGTATTGCTCAATTAGGTGAATTTGGGTTAATCGACCATTTGACAAAAAACTTTGAAATTAACCAAGAATCAACACTAAAAGGAATTGGCGATGATGCAGCTGTTTTGGATTTTGGCACAAAAAAAACAGTAATTTCAACCGACTTGTTAATTGAAGGAGTACATTTTGATTTGGCCTATATGCCTTTAAAACATTTGGGATACAAAGCAGTTGTAGTTAATCTCTCTGATATTTGTGCTATGAATGCAAAACCTACACAAATCACTGTTTCGGTAGCCGTTTCCAATCGATTTCCTTTAGAAGCTTTAGAAGAATTATATGAAGGAATTGCTCGAGCTTCGAAAGAATACAAAGTTGATGTTATAGGTGGGGACACCACTTCGTCTCAAAAAGGAATGATTATTAGCATTACCGCTTTAGGTGAAGCAGATGAAAATGAGATTGTTTATCGAAACGGAGCCAAAGCAACCGATTTATTAGTAGTGACTGGAGATATTGGCGCTGCATATATGGGACTTCAAGTTTTAGAAAGAGAAAAACAAGTCTTTCAAGTAAATCCAAATTCACAACCTGATTTAGATGCCTATACTTATTTGATTGAGCGACAACTAAAACCAGAAGCAAGAACCGATATTCGTACCTTATTACACGCTTTAGAAATACAACCAACGGCTATGATTGATGTATCTGATGGTATTTCTTCCGAAATCATGCATTTGTGCAAACAATCCAATGTAGGCTGTAATCTGTATGAAGACAAATTGCCATTAGACCCTCAATTTATTTCAGTATGCGAGGAATTCAATATTGACAGTACAACCATTGCTATAAATGGTGGCGAAGACTATGAGTTATTGTTTACAATCGCTATTACTGATTTCGACAAAATTAAAGGAAATCCCAACTTCACTATCATTGGCCATATGACTGAACCAAGTGAAGGAACACATTTGATTACTCGAGCCAATACTAAAATTCCATTAAAAGCCAGGGGCTGGAATGCTTTGAGTGAGTAACCATTTTATCCAAAAAAAAAGAGTCGTTTTCTTAATTGAAAACGACTCTTTTTTTTATACAATATATCTAAAAAACACTCTTAAAATAACTCCAAAAAAGCAATACAAGAATGCAATAGTTAGCAGAAACAAATTAATTTAACGATTAAAATAAAAAAGGTGGAATTTCTTCCACCCTTTTTGCCCCAAATCTACCATAAACTTAACCTACTAATATTATGGTGTAGTAAACTTACTGCAAAGCTATATTACTAACAATCTTTTCCGATGAAATGCATAAAAATCCGATTAAATGCATATTTTATGATTTCTTTAATACGCTCTTGCGTCTTTACCCTCATAAAAATTCATAAATGCTCGATTGACAACACGGTTACCTCCAGGTGTAGGATAATCACCCGTAAAATACCAATCCCCTAAATTTTTAGGACAAGCTATATGTAAATTTTCAACTGTTTGGAAAATAATTTTTACTTCTGCATTGATTTCAGATGAACTTAGCATTTCTGCAATTTTATCTGATATTTCTTGTGGCGTAAATGGATCATATATCGCACTAACATAATTCACAACTTCAACATCTTTAAAGTTTTCTTGTGCTTTACACTTAGCATAAACTTCATCAACTATATGGTACAGATTTCTTTCTTTAAGCAACTCCAAGGCAGCTTTAAAAGCAATCAAACCTTCAAGCTTAGCCATATCAATTCCGTAACAATCTGGGTAACGAATTTGAGGCGCTGAAGAAACCACAACGATACGTTTAGGATTCAAACGATCCATCATTTTGATGATACTTTTCTTAAGTGTAGTACCACGAACAATACTATCATCAATAATCACTAAATTATCTGTAGGCTGAACCACTCCGTATGTCACATCATAAACGTGAGCCACTAAATCGTCCCTACTACTGTCTTCTGTAATAAAGGTTCTTAATTTAGCATCTTTGATCGCTACTTTTTCAGTTCTGATTTTAACTGCTAATAATTCTTGTAAACTCTCAGCTGTTAACGTATTTCTATTAGCTAAAATATAATTGTTTTTTCGTTGATTCAAAAAATCCTGAGCAGCTTCTACCATACCAAAGAAAGAAGTTTCAGCAGTATTCGGAATATAAGAAAAAACAGTGTTATCCGTATCGTAATCAATTGTTTCTAGAACAGCCGGCAATACCAGTTTCCCTAACATTTTGCGCTCTTTATAAATCTCGGCATCACTACCTCTTGAAAAATAAATTCGCTCAAAAGAACATGCCTTTTTTGTAATTGCTGGAAGAATTTCTTGCATAGAAACCGTTCCATTCTTTTTGATTATCAAAGCAGCTCCTGGATCAATTTCATGTACTTTTTCAAAAGGCACATTAAATACTGTTTGAATCACTGGTCGCTCTGAGGCTACAACAACAATTTCATCATCCTGATAAAAATAGGCTGGTCTGATTCCTGCTGGATCTCTAAAAACAAATGCATCTCCATGACCTAAAAGACCTGCCATAGCATAGCCTCCATCAAGATTTTTGGCAGCACGGCGCAGAATCTTTGCGACATTTAATCGCTCGGCTATTACAGGCGAAGCTTCTCTTTTATTTAACCCTTCATTTTTGCAATCTTGATACAAATCAGTCACTGCATCATCAAGAAAGTGACCAATTTTTTCCATCACTGTAACGGTATCCGCCATCTCTTTTGGATGTTGACCTAACTCAACCAAGTTTTCGAAAAGTTCTTTAACATTGGTCATATTAAAGTTTCCAGCTAGAATCAAATTACGATGCATCCAGTTATTTTGACGTAAAAAAGGATGAACACTTTCGATACTGTTTTTTCCAAAAGTACCATAACGAACATGTCCTAAAAACAACTCTCCCAAATAAGGAATATTTGCTTTTTGAAGTGCTACGCTTTCAGCATATTCAGGGTTAAGAGTAAGCTCTTCGTTAATTCTTGAATTAATCTGAGCAAAAACATCTTGAATTGGTTGTGCATGATTAGAACGCACTCTACTTATATATCTTTGACCAGGCTCTACATCTAATTTTATACTTGCAAATCCAGCACCATCTTGTCCTCGGTTGTGCTGTTTTTCCATAAGCAAATACATTTTTTGGATGCCATAAAAAGCCGATCCATATTTTTCCTTATAGTATTCAAGTGGCTTAAGAAGCCTAACTAAAGCGATTCCACATTCGTGTTGTAAAGCGTCACTCATGGTATTTGTTGTTGTGTTGTATTGTATTAAATTGTGTATTAAAAAAAGCTCAGTTTCCTGAGCTTAAGTCATTATAGTTCGATATCAAATTGCGTTAAAGCCTTGAACTGTTTCAATCGCTGATTCACTTCATTTTCTTCTAAACTTACCATTCTTTCGGTTCCAAACTTCTCAACACAGAAAGAAGCCAAGTTTGACCCATAAATGATACCGTTTTTCATATTTTCAAATGAAATGTTTTCACTTTGAGCAATGTAACCTGAAAAACCACCTGCAAAAGTATCACCCGCACCTGTTGGATCATAAACTTCCTCTAAAGGTAAAGCAGGAGCAAAAAACACTTCATTATTATGAAATAAAAGCGCTCCGTGTTCTCCTTTTTTAATCACTACATATTTAGGTCCAAGGGTATGAATTTTTGCAGCCGCTTTTACTAATGAATATTCTCCAGACAATTGTCTAGCCTCTTCATCATTTATGGTAATTACATCTACACGCTTAATCACATCTAGCAATTCAGGTAGCGCACAATCCATCCAAAAATTCATAGTATCTAAAACTACTAATTTTGGAGTAATTTCCATTTGATCCAAAACACTACTTTGAACTAATGGATGTAGATTTCCAAGCATAACGACATCAGCATCTTTGAAATTTTGAGGCACTTTTGGTTGAAAATCTGCCAAAACATTAAGTTCTGTAACCAATGTATCTCTTGAATTCAAATCATTGTGATACAAGCCACTCCAAAAGAAAGTTTTCCCCCCCTTAACGATTTCAATTCCAGATATATCAATATTTCTAGAAGTCAATAAATCTAAATGCTCTTGAGGAAAATCATCACCTACTACAGAAACAATAGCAGATTGTAAGTTGAAAAAAGAAGCAGACAAACCAATATATGTTGCCGCACCACCTAATATTTTATCTGTTTTCCCAAAAGGAGTTTCAATTGCGTCGAAAGCTACTGTTCCAACAATCAATAATTTATTCATTTGCTGTGTTTCGAATTAAGGCGCAAAGATAGTTTATAAAGTGTAAAGTTGCAACGATTCAAAGGCCGAAAGCACTAAAGACAAAAAGTTTTGATTTTCAATAATTTACAGAATTATTTCTCTTCATTTTCATAAAAAGAATCGATAGAAAGTTGCTTTTGCTGTGAAGCCATTACAGCCAATTCATCACAACGTTCATTTTGAGGATGATTATTATGACCTTTAATCCATTTAAAATCGACTTGATGTTTGCGATATACTATTAGAAAGCGTTTCCAAAGATCTGCATTTTTTCTTCCTGCAAAGCCTTTTTTCTCCCAGCCTAATACCCATTTTTTTTCAACAGAATCCACAACATATTTGGAATCTGAAACTACAAGGACTTTCATATTTGGCTTTTTGAGTTTTTCTAAGCCTACAATCACGGCCAAAAGTTCCATCCTATTATTTGTAGTAAGACGAAAACCTTCATAGAACTCTTTTTTATGAGGTGTTCCTACCAATTCCATTACCACACCGTAACCTCCATTTCCTGGGTTTCCCTTAGCCGCTCCGTCAGTGTATATATGAACTTGATGCCCCATTATAATTTCTTTAATCAAGATTAATGTCTAGTTATTTGAGAATATTTAATCGTTCAACAACGTATCAATAACCTGAGGAAAATGGTCTTGTTCTAATTTATGAATTTTTTCTGCTACAATTACTGGAGTATCCTCTTCTAACAATGCAACACTTTTTTGAAAAATAACAGCCCCTTCATCATAATTTTCATTCACATAATGAATAGTGATTCCAGTCTCTTTTTCCTTGTTAGCAACCACAGCTTCGTGAATATGCATACCATACATCCCTTTCCCACCAAACTTTGGCAATAATGCGGGGTGTATATTTATAATTTTATTGGGATAAGCATCTATTAGATTTTGAGGAACTTTTAGTAAAAAACCAGCCAAAACTATCAAATCTGGTTCAAGCAAATTAATTTTTTGTAATAAAAAACCTTCATTAAGTTCTTGCTTTGAAAAAATTTGTGTTGGAACAGTATACTTTGAAGCACGTTCAATAACTTTTGCAGAAGGATTATTGGTCAAGACACTCACCACCTTCGCTTTTGATGTATTCAAAAAATATTTTATGATATTTTCTGCATTTGTACCCGATCCTGAGGCAAAAACAACAATTCTTTTCATCTTACAAATAATTTTATTTTGCAAAAAACGGCATAAAAAACGAAAAAAAACAGCTTTGTTGCTCCTTTGTTAAAATAAATTTTAGCATTTCTACTATACATTTATTAACTAAATAGTAGTTTTAAAATAAAGTTTTTTATTTTTGCCAACAAATTAAATTCTAAAATTAAAGATTATGTCAGACATTGCATCAAGAGTAAAAGCGATTATCGTAGACAAATTAGGTGTTGACGAAAACGAAGTTGTAACAGAAGCTAGCTTCACAAACGATTTAGGAGCTGATTCATTAGACACTGTTGAGCTTATTATGGAATTCGAAAAAGAATTCGATATTCAAATTCCAGATGATCAAGCAGAAAACATTGCTACTGTAGGTCAAGCTATCTCTTACATCGAGGAAGCAAAAAAATAATAAACTTTCACCCGTTTGTATTATAACAAGCGGGTGTTATTATTTTTACAAATCAATTAAATACTTACAAGAGGATTTGTCCTCTTCAAAATACTTATATTGTAATACCCATGTCTCTTTTGTACTTTTCATACAATAAAGAATGCGTGGGTTTTATTTGTTTAAAGCTAACAAAATACATACGTTATGAAATTAAGGCGAGTTGTTGTTACAGGACTAGGAGCATTAACCCCTATTGGAAACACAATTGAAGAATACTGGAATGGCTTGATCAACGGAGTTAGTGGAGCAGCACCTATTACTTATTTTGATGCTTCAAAATTTAGAACTCATTTTGCATGCGAGTTAAAAAACTTCAATGTAGAAGATTTTATAGACCGCAAAGAAGCGAGAAAAATGGACCGTTATGCACAATATGCTATGGTTTCTACTGAAGAAGCAGTGACTGATGCTGGTTTTGACCTTGAAAAAATAGACAAAGACCGCGTTGGTGTTATTTGGGGATCAGGAATTGGCGGATTAGAAACATTTCAAATCGAAATGTTGAATTTTGCAGCTGGTGATGGTACTCCAAAATTCAACCCGTTCTTCATTCCAAAAATGATTTCTGATATTGCATGTGGACATATTTCAATTAAATACGGATTCAGAGGACCAAATTTTGCAACCGTATCAGCTTGTGCTTCTTCTACAAATGCAATCATCGACGCTTTTAACTATATCCGTTTAGGTCATGCAGACGTAATGGTTACTGGAGGTTCTGAAGCAGCTGTTACAATTGCAGGTATGGGTGGATTCAATGCAATGCACGCTTTATCCACAAGAAACGATGACCCAAAAACCGCTTCTAGACCAATGGATGCAGGACGTGAAGGTTTTGTTCTTGGTGAAGGAGCTGGAGCACTAATCCTTGAAGAATACGAGCACGCTATAGCCCGTGGAGCAAAAATTTATTGCGAAGTAGGTGGTGGCGGTATGTCTGCAGATGCACACCATATAACAGCTCCACACCCAGAAGGATTAGGAGCCAAAAATGTGATGCTTAATTGCTTGAGAGATGCCGGATTACAACCAACAGATGTTGACGGTGTAAACATGCACGGAACTTCAACTCCTCTTGGAGATGTTGCAGAATCAAAAGCTATTCAACATGTATTTGGAGAACATGCATACACAATGAATTTAAATTCAACAAAATCCATGACTGGCCACCTACTTGGTGCTGCGGGTGCAATAGAAACAATTTCTTCTATTTTATCCCTAAAACATGGAATAGTTCCTCCTACCATTAACCACACTACTCAAGACGAAAACATAGATGCGAAATTAAACTTCACATTCAATGTAGCTCAAAAAAGAGATATGAAAGTAGTAATGAGCAACACCTTTGGTTTTGGTGGACACAATGCATGCGTTTTAGTTAAAAAATTAGAGCTATAATTATATATGAATATAATTAGAAAAATATTTTCAAAATCCCGTTCTCTTGAAGACGGGATTTTTTTTAATTCACTCGAAAAAATATTAGGCTTTCCACCAAATGAATTAGAACCTTACCGAAAAGCATTTACCCATAGATCCTCAAATAAACTTGACAAACAAGGAAATCCAATGAATTATGAACGATTGGAATTTTTGGGAGATGCGATGTTAGGATCGGTTATTGCTGGATATTTATTCAACAAAGCTCCTTATGGCGACGAAGGATATCTAACCAAAATGAGATCAAAAATTGTTAGTAGAGAACACCTCAATGAACTCGGGAAAGATTTAAAATTAATTCAATTCATCGAAAGCAAAGTACCGGTTCAACATTTTGGTGATAACATACATGGAAATATATTTGAATCATTGATTGGCGCCATTTATCTCGACAAAGGATATGAGTTTTGCGAAAAATTTATTAATTCACGCGTTATCATTCCTTACGTTGACATTAGCAGACTTGAAGGAAAAGTTATCAGTTACAAGAGTTTAGTTATTGAGTGGTGTCAAAAAGAAAAAAAAATGTTCTTTTTCGATATTTTTGAAGACAATGGTATAGATGGACAGCGCCTATTTGGTGTTCGATTAAGCATAGATGATAAAGTAATTGCCAAAGCAAGAGCTACTTCCAAAAAGAAGGCAGAAGAGAAAGCAGCTCAACGAGCCTATTTTGCATTTCAAGAAAAAATAAATAAGAAATAATCCTAATTTTCTTAAAGCTATATCGTTTTCGTTAACGTTTTAACAAAATCATATCAATCTTTCTTAGAAAATCATCCTTAGATATAGTATCTTTACTGCTATTTATTTTTGAAATGGCAGTTCATAAAGTAAGTCTAAACGAGTTTGAGGAAGTTGAGTATGCTATCATAGCCATACATACCACTGTAGAAGATTATCGTTTGGCCTATTTTATCAATAAGGCCTTAAACATTAATCTTGTTAAGAGCCCAAAAGACATTTTGATCCACATAAAAGAGGGCGAATCTTTTTTTTCGAGATACTCTTATTATGATTGTAAAAAAGATAGTACTTGGCATCTGATTCAAAATAAAAATGAAATAACTCAGAACAATGCCCAGTTAAAATCCAATTTATTTTTTGATCAAAATATAGAAATAGCAGCTCAAGTATATTTAATACCTGAAATGAAAAAAACAGACTATTTCTTGAAGATTGAAACTTGCCAGAGTAATTTTAATAGTATAAAAACTGTAGCTGCTTTAAACACTATTGAAATCATAAATATGGTTTATAGTGTAAAAACAGAAACAATAAAATCGAAAAACAATTTAATTTTTTAATACCAATGCTTACAAACAAAAAAACGAAAATTGTAGCCACTTTAGGGCCTGCATGCAGCACAAGAGAAATCATTAAAGACATGATTGAAGCAGGAGTTAATGTGTTTAGAGTAAATTTTTCGCATGCCGATTACGAGGATGTAAAAAATAAAATCAGCATCATTCGAGGTTTAAATGAAGAATTTGGGTACACAACTGCAATATTAGGCGATTTACAAGGCCCAAAACTACGAGTTGGTGTGATGGAAGACGGAGCATTTGTTAATGAAGGAGATCTTATTACTTTCACAACTGCCGAAGACATTATTGGAACTTCTAAAAAGGTATTTATGAAATACCAAAACTTTCCAAACGATGTAAATCCAGGAGAAAGAATACTTTTAGACGATGGAAAGCTTATTTTCGAAATTGTTGAAACAGATAAAAAAACCGAAGTACTAGCAAAAGTAATTCAAGGTGGAGAATTAAAATCTAAAAAAGGAGTTAACCTTCCAAATACGAAAATCTCTCTTCCGGCTATGACTGAAAAAGATATTGCAGATGCAAAATTTGCAATTGAACAACAATTAGATTGGATTGCACTTTCATTCGTAAAAACTCCAAGAGATTTACAAGACTTACAAGAACTAATCGCTGAGCATTCTGAATTCAAAATTCCAATTATTGCCAAAATCGAAATGCCAGAAGCACTAGAGAATATGGACAAAATTGTAGCTTTTTGTGATGCTCTAATGGTGGCTCGTGGAGATTTAGGAGTTGAACTTCCTGCTCACGAAGTGCCATTGGTACAAAAAGAATTAATTAGAAGAGCTAAAACTGCAAGAATACCTGTAATCGTTGCCACTCAAATGATGGAAACAATGATTACAAGCTTAACTCCAACTCGTGCAGAGGTGAATGACGTTGCGAATTCCGTAATGGATGGTGCCGATGCAGTAATGCTTTCTGGAGAGACAGCAACAGGTAACTACCCTGTTCAAGTTATTCAGAAAATGACACAAATATTAGAAGCTGTTGAAGATTCTCCGCTTATTAATGTTCCTCAAAACACTCCACAAGTAAAAACCAATCGCTATATCACCAAAACAGTATGTCACCATGCTGCAATGATGGCCAATTCAATCAATGCTAAAGCGATTTGTACATTGACCAACAGTGGTTATACAGCGTTCCAAATTTCAGCTTGGAGACCGAATGCTCACATCTTGGTATTTACTTCAAACAAACGTATCCTTACGCAACTTAATCTATTGTGGGGAGTTAAATCCTTTATGTATACGAAAGATGTAAGTACAGACGACACTGTAACTGATGTAAACGAGATTGTAAAAGAGAAAGGTTTTGTGAAAAAAGGAGATTTCCTAATCAATTTAGCTGCAATGCCAATCAAAGATAAAGGAATGGTTAACACTTTGAGAGTTTCTGAAATAGCATAACTCCTAAAGTATCAAATTATAAAACGCTCCATTTTTTGGAGCGTTTTTATTTACATTTTATTTCAAAATAATCAGGAGTATTTATATCTTTAACCATCAATAATTTTCATTCCATAACTATAAAACAACACTTATGGCTTTTAATAATTCGAATAATCCGTTTTTAAACAACAAAACATTTAAAAATCAAGGAAACTCAAACGAAGTACACGAAGCAACAATTATTGACTTTGCTTCCGAGATGACCTTATCAGGTACCATAAACAAAAGTATGGCCTTATTTTTACTTCTAACTGCTGCCGCATCTATCACTTGGTGGATGGCTTTTAATGGAATGAACCCAATTCTACCAGCAATTGGTGGCGCAATAATTGGACTTATACTAGTAGTGATTGCGGCTTTCAAACCACAACTTTCGCCTTATCTTGCTCCAGGTTACGCCGTTTTTGAGGGATTATTTATTGGAGCAATCTCAGCCATTTTCGAAGCTAATTACCCTGGAATTGTTTTACAAGCAGTAGGTGCAACTTTTGTTACTTTTTTGGTTTGTTTTGGCCTATACAAATACAAAATTGTCAAAGTAACTGAACAATTTAAATCCGTTGTAGTAGCAGCTACATTAGCGATAGCAACTTACTACTTAATTTCTTGGATTTTTTCAATGTTTACAAGTTTTACACCTGTACATTATGACAACTCATTAATGAGTATTGGTATAAGTGCTTTTGTTATTATCATTGCCGCGTTGAATTTATTTTTAGACTTTGACAGAATTGAACAAGGGGTAGCGCAAAAAATGCCTAAATATATGGAATGGTATGGAGCTATGGGCTTAATCATAACCCTAGTATGGCTTTATATTGAATTTTTACGATTGTTATCAAAACTATCTAGCAAAGATTAAAAATAGAAAGGGCAGTCTGTTTAGACTGCCCTTTTTCATAATGCTTTTTCAAAAGCTATAAAGTGTGTTAACTTACCTTTTTTGTTTTTTATGGGATAACCTTTAATTAGACAATCATAAGTTTTACCATTTTTTTTATAATTAATAACTTTTTTCTCAAAAGGTAATTCTTGATTGATTTTATCTCGAATTTCTCTAGAAGTAACCTCATTTGTTTTTGAGCCTTGGAAGATTTTAGGACTTTTACCCAACACTTCCTTTTCTAAATACCCATTCATTCTCGATAAATTATTCGAGGCGAAAACAATTTTTAAATTATTATCCGTCAAAATAACCACATCTTCTAATAGAAAATCTCGCAAACTTATATCATCCATTTCAGATACATTCCTAGATAAAATAAAATTCAATCGATTGTAATCATCAAAGGACTTCATAATATTTCCTAAAAATTCTTTATGAAAACTCATCGAAACCAACGATGTCGTTTTTACACTCAAAGTACTAAAATATTTAGCCTTAGCATTTTCATAATCATTAATACAGACCATCACTAGTAATTTTAATTCGTCAAATGTACCTGATTTTTAAAAAGTACAAACACATTTTTTAGGATTTAACTGTTGTTGAAGTGTACTTCTCAAATTAAAAATCAAATTGTAGCTGTATCACTACTGTCTTCTTTTGCTCGGTATTTAAATTACTCAATGCTATTCCAAGCAAACGAACTGAATCTTTAAGCCGTTCTTGATACAATAACTCTTTTACTATTTCAAATATTAAGTTCTTATCAGAAATATAATAAGGCATTGTTTTACTCCTAGTTTGAAGAGAAAAATCACTATACTTTATTTTCAAAGTGATTGTTTTTCCGGAAATAGCATGTTTTTGTAATCTCTTTTCAATTTGTCCGGAAATGGAT
Source organism: Flavobacterium sp. RSSB_23 (assembly GCF_051547145.1). NCBI lineage: Bacteria > Pseudomonadati > Bacteroidota > Flavobacteriia > Flavobacteriales > Flavobacteriaceae > Flavobacterium > Flavobacterium sp. RSSB_23. The sequence continues at coordinate 117,274 of NZ_JBPTTO010000005.1, forward strand.
TCTAATTGTTCGAGCATAAAAATCTCAGAAGATAAATTAACATCAAAAGTATGCTCAGCAGCTACAGATTTAGTTGTTCTTTTAGCCTGCACTGGACTATTATGAATACCTCTAACCACTTGAAAATAATAACTACCTGATTTTCCAAAATGCTGTTCTAAAAATTCTAATGTTTTATTCTTTAAATCTAAACCAGTGAAAATACCCAATTGAAACATTTTTTCAGTAGTCACCTTGCCCACACCATAAAATTTCTGAATAGGTAAATTTTCTAAAAAAGGAACAATTTCATCGCCACTGACCGTTTTTTGCCCATTTGGTTTGTTGTAATCACTGGCAACTTTTGCAATAAATTTGTTTACGGAAATTCCTGCAGAGGCAGTGAGACCGACTTCAGATAAAATCCTTGCTCTGATTTCTTTAGCCAATAAAGTAGCACTAGGATTTCCTTTTTTATTATGAGTAACATCTAAATAGGCTTCATCCAAAGAAAGAGGCTCAACAAGATCAGTATATTCATAAAATATACTTTGAATTTGCTTGGAAATCTCTTTGTAACGATCAAATCTTGGTCGAACAAAAATCAATTCAGGGCAATACTTTTTGGCCAAAACACCACTCAAAGCGCTTCGAACTCCAAACTTCCTAGCCTCATAACTAGCTGCAGATACAACACCTCTATTTTCATTACCTCCAACAGCAATAGGCTTCCCTTTCAATGCAGGATTATCCATTTGCTCTACAGATGCATAAAAAGCATCCATATCAATGTGAATAATTTTTCGTTGAAAATTGCTAGTATCCATCCCCAAATATATTCATTATCAACAAAATTAAACAACTTTACTAAACAGAAAAAGCCTAGAATTTGACATCCTAGGCTTTGCTATATTTGTTGTCTAAAAATCTAAATCCTCTATTAAAAGGTTAACTAAAGAAAATTCCTTATTTTTTCACAATAGTTTCAATCGTAACTTTCATAGAACCCGCAGCTCTTGATGAAGCGATGGCCATAAACGCTTTCTTAGATAAATCAATTTCGCGTGATTTAACAAAAGGACCTCTATCATTAACTTCAACAATCACTGATTTACCATTACTTTCATTAGTCACTCTAATCTTAGAGCCAAACGGTAATTTTTTGTGCGCAGCAGTCATTTTATGCATATCAAAGCGCTGTCCACTTGCAGTCCTACGTCCATGAAATTTATCTGCATAATAGGAAGCATGACCGTTTTTTTTATACACTACATATTTTACATTTGGATCAAATATCGAGTCTTGTATCAATGTTTGAGGCAAAAGATTGGTCTTTTCTTTTTTTATTGTGTCTTTGGAACTAGACGCTTTTTCTTTCATTAAAGAAGGAGCCTGACTATATACTATCCCAATGACAACAAATAAAAAAAGTAGGGCTAATAATTTCTTCATTTAGTTTTTTTTAAATTAATACTACATTAAAACAACTGGTAACACAACAGTTGCTTTAAAAATTAAAGCCACAGAGACCAAGGAATCCTGCTCAAAATAAGAAGCAATCCTAAACCATAAAAAACAGCAAATGTCTTAAATTTAGCAGTAGCATCCGTTAGTTTTTTATGTTTTGACCAACCAATAGTAATCAAAACAATTGCTATGATATTGATTAAAGGATGCTCTAATGAAGTTAAACGAAGGGCTTTGTCTGACATTTGTCCAAATGACGCCAAACCAAGTGGAGAGACAAAATAGGTTACCAATCCTATAACCAATTGAATATGAGTAAAGATTAAAGCAAACAAGGCTATTTTTCGATCTTTTGCGGTAAACTCTTTTTTGGAAGATAAACCAATCAGTGCATTAACTACTGCTACTACTAAAATTAACAAAACTAAATAAGCCCAACCAGAGTGAAATTTTTGTATGAATTCGTACATATACTATCTATTTTAGAATTTCAAATATAGGAAAAAATGGGGTAAAAAAAAACGGCATTACACCAAAAGTGAATGCCGCTTTATAAAATTAAAACTAATTATTAGAAGTTATAACGCAAGGTAAAGTTCCATGTTCTTCCGAAACCAAAGAATACTTGGTTAGCATCCGCTACTCCATTGTATGTTCTTCCTGGAGTAGAAGCATAAGTAGGACCAGATGTTCCAGAAATAAAATCGTCTGCAAAAATATTTGTTCTTGACTCCGCAATGTAGATTTTATCTAAAACATTATTAACGTTTAATCTGAAGTTTAAAGATTTGTCTTTATTTTTACCAACTAACATTTTGTAAGAAAAACCAGCATCCATTAGTCCATAAGAAGGCAATTCTAAAGTACCCTTATTAGTTGCAGATGTGAATCTTCCTGGATCAATAGAAGCAAACAAATGATCAGAATATCTGTAATTAGCATCCAAAATAACTCTTTCAAACACTTCATACGAAGCACCAATAGAAGCAGTTAATTGAGCAGCATCACCAACTTTTACTTTATCCAAATATAATGTAGTTGCAGTACCACCACTTATAGGATTGTTTTCAAAGTCATATCTATTACTTTTACTATTACCATCATAAACCCAATTACCAACAGAAACCATTCCATTAACTTTAAATTTATTGGTAACCCTAGCATTAGCTTCAAGCTCAACACCTGAGTGTACCTCTGTAATACCAGAAAAGTCATAGTATCCACCTGGATTATCGGTAGCATTATCAGTTGTTCTTTGGTATCTATCTTTCCATGTTGTATAATACAAATTCAATGTGGCATTAAAAATTGCTGACCTAAAACCATAACCAGCTTCTAAACCAGTAATTTTTTCATTTGTAAGGTTCTCACCAACCAATGATGCATTATTAGGATAAACTGCATTAAAAAATGGTTGTTTAGAATAATAACCAGCATTTACAAACACATTATGATTATCATTAATATTGTAGTTTACTCCACCTTTTACGTTTCCACCAAGAATATTTTCATAATCAGTTGAACTTAAAGCATCACTTGTAAGATATTTAAAATAGTCTTCTCTTTTAAAACCTTGCTGAGAAATTGCTCCTTGAAAAAAAGCAGTTAAGTTATCCTTACTATATTCTAATTGAGTAAAGGCTCCATACCATCTTACTAAACCATCATTATTGTAATTGATTTTATTTTGATGATCTGAATTAAAAAACGGATTACCATGTGGTCTTGCATTTGAAGTCTGAGTAATAGAACGAATCTTATTATTTATATCATTATTTGTAGCTCCAGTTGCTGAATAATTTGCATTATAAATATCTGAACCAAGTAAGTCAATTAAAGTTTGATAATGAATACCTCTATAAGTTCTAGCATCAACACCAAAATCCAAAACTAAGTTGTCAGTTAATTTTGTGTTTAAATTAACAACAGCACCATACCAGTTGTGAGAATTTACTGACGCAATTTGTGAGATACCATTTGTTGAATTATTTGAAGTAGAATTACTACTCTCATAAAGTCCATTGATTTTTGCTCTGGTATAAGAAACATTATTAATAACAACAGGCATACCTGAGTTATAATTACGAATTAAATCAACATTAATTAAACCATTAGCAGTTTTCAAAGGATCAGCAAAAAAACGATTTCCTCTAATAGCTCCAGCTCCATTTGTTCCACCACCACGACCCCAAGAGCCATAAACAACGCTAGACAATTTCATTTTATCATTAATATTGTAATCCCAATTTAATGACATAACTGGCTTGTGGTAATAATTAGTTCTAAAACTATACTCTTCACCATTTAAATATCCCCAATCTGAATTGTATCTAATGTCTGGTTCATTATTAGTACCATACTTTCTGTAAGTTGCAATTGTTGGAGCATTAGATCTTTGATTATGCCACTGAGGAGCACCAGTAAATGTAAATTGAAAACTATGCTTATCATCAGATGTATTATAACCAAGTCCTACAAAATAATTGTACCCTTGAAATTTAGTTCCATCAACATAACCATCACCTAAAGTTTGGCCCAACAAAACAGAAGCTGATAAACCATTTTCCATCTTACCTGTTGAATAAGATGCATTTGTTTTAATATAATTTGCATTACCAAAACCTGTCAAAATAGTACCACCTTCTTTCATATCTGCAGTTCTAGTCAAAACATTTATAGTACCTCCAACAGAAGAAATCGCTAATTTAGAAGACCCTAAACCTCTTTGCACTTGCATTGCAGAAGTTACATCAGACAAACCTGCCCAGTTACTCCAAAACACACGGCTATTTTCCATATCGTTAACTGGCATACCATTAACCATTACTGCAATATTCTCTTGAGAGAACCCACGAATGTTAATTCTAGCATCACCAAAACCTCCCCCTGCTTTTGTTGCATATACTGATGGAGTGTTTGCTAAGATTTCAGGAAATTCTTGAGTACCCAATTTTTCTTGAATCTCTGCAGCTTTGATTGTAGAAACAGCTACAGGTGTTTTTCTGTCTTTAGCTACGTCAATAACTGTTGACTTTACTACAATTTCTTTTAATTCATTAGAATTTGACACCAAAACTATGTCTCCTAAATCTTGAGTTTCACCTTTAGAAATCGAAAATTTTACAGTTTTTGTATCAAAACCTAGAAAAGATATTACTATTTCTCCGGTATTTGTTGTTGTAGAAAGTGTGAACTTTCCATCAAAATCAACAGCTGTCCCTTTAGAAGTACCTTTGATAATAACGTTTGCACCAGGTAATGAACTTTGTCCATCAGTAATAGTACCCGTAATTTTTCCTTGTGAAAAAGCCATTGATACCATAAAAAACACCATTCCAGTGAGTAACCAATTTTTAATTATCTTCATTGTTGTTTAGTTTATTAATTCTTGGCAAAATTCCAACTTTTAAGACAATATTATGTTAATTTAATGTTAATAAGAATCGATTATGCCTTCACATATAAACAATTAACACATTAAGCGATTTTATGTTAAAAAAATGAAAAAATGTTATGAATGCATAGTATTTTTAAAATTATGTGCTTTTTGAAACATTTTTCTTTGATTAGACACTTGAAAAATGGTCCTTTTTTCTGTTCAATAACAATCTATATCTAAAAAAAAACCTCGAATAGGTTATTATTCGAGGTTTCTTCTTAACATACTTTTTTACTATTGTTTTTTCTTATTTTTAAGGAAATGATTCAATAAAAATGCTGTAGAGCTATCATGACTTTTAACAGATTCTGTTTCAATTTCTTCTAAAATAGAATTTGCTAATTGCTTCCCTAATTCAACACCCCATTGGTCAAAACTAAAAATATTCCAAATCACTCCTTGAACAAAAATCTTATGCTCATACATAGCAATCAAAGATCCAAGAGATTTAGGGGTAAGTTTTTGAATCAAAATGGTATTAGTAGGTTTGTTTCCAGTGAACACTTTAAAAGGCAAAAGATATGCAGCTTTTTCTGGAGCAAGTCCTTGCTTATCGAATTCGGCTTGTACCTGAGCTGCAGTTTTACCATGCAACAAGGCCTCAGTTTGAGCAAAGAAATTTGACATCAATTTATCATGATGATTCCAATCACCGTATAACGGCTCAACATAACCAATAAAGTCTGTAGGAATCAATTTTGTACCTTGGTGAATTAATTGAAAAAAAGCATGTTGTGCGTTGGTACCAGGTTCTCCCCAAATTATTGTTCCCGTTTGGTAATCAACTGGCTTTCCGTCACGACCTATACTTTTACCATTACTTTCCATCGTTCCTTGTTGCAAGTAAGGCGCTAATTTTTGTAAATATTGAGTATATGGAATCAATGCTTCACTTTCTGCACCAAAGAAGTTATTGTACCAAACACTCAACAAACCTAAAATAACAGGAATATTATTTTCGAAAGTAGTGGTTTTAAAATGTTCGTCCATTTCATTGGCTCCACTTAATAAAGCTTCATAATTGTCATAACCAACTGCCAAGCTAATAGACAATCCTACAGCACTCCATAACGAAAATCTTCCTCCAACCCAATCCCACATTGGGAATACATTATCAGGATTGATTCCAAATTCGGTAACTTTTTGCATATTGGTAGAAACCGCCACAAAATGTTTCGCAACATCTTCTTGTGTAGCCGATTGTAAAAACCACTTTCTAATGGTTTCAGAATTCGTCAAAGTTTCTTGTGTGGTAAATGTTTTAGAAACGATCACAAATAGTGTTGTCTCTGGATTTAATTTTTTGATAATCTCATTAGCGTGATCCCCATCAACATTGGACACGAAATGAACGTTCAAATGATTTTTATAAAATTGCAAGGCTTCAACTGCCATTACTGGTCCTAAATCTGAACCTCCAATTCCAATATTTACAACATCGGTAAAAGCTTTACCAGTGTATCCTTTACGGATTCCTGAAACCACCTCGTTCGTAAACGTTTTTATTTTGGCTTTTACCTCAAAGACTTCGGGGATAACATTTACTCCTTCTACATTTATAACTGCATCTGCTTTGGCTCTCAGTGCCGTGTGCAAAACCGCACGATTTTCTGTTTGATTGATTAAAGCTCCTTCAAAATAATCCGAAATAGCCGATTGTAAACCACATTCATTAGCCAATTCTACTAATAACTGAATAGTGTCTTTATCTATATTATTTTTGGAATAATCCAATAAAAAGTCGTTCCAAATAATATTGAATTGCTCTGCTCTATTGGCGTCTTTTAGAAACAACTCTTGCATCGTAACTGATTGCAAAGCTGCAAAATGATTTTGTAATTTTTCCCAAGCTTTAGTCTGCGTTGGATTGATTGTATGTAAGGCCATGTGCTTAAATTTAATGCATTTTTAATAGATGCAAAATTAAGCAATTAACTTTAAATTGATAGTTATCCTTAGTTTAAACAAACAACAATCTACGAAAACGTTATAATAAAAAATGAAGGTCTTTTATAAATTGGCAATACTATCCAATTCAAATTTTAAAGGCGTTATTTGTTTGAAAAAACGGTCTTTGGTCACTCCTGTCAAAGGCTCACCATTAGGCAACTTCAAACGCAGGGGGTCTACTTGCACTCCGTTTTTCCAAAAGCGGTAACACACGTGTGGACCCGTCGCTAATCCTGTACTTCCCACAAGACCAATAGGCTGTCCTTGAGTTACGCGTTGTCCTCTTCGTACTAAGATTCGTGACATGTGCAAATATTGTGTGGAGTAGGTTCCGTTATGTTTCACTTTTACAAAATTACCATTACCAGCAGTATACCCAGTTTGCTCAACCACACCTGAGGCAGTCGTTGTAATTGGCGTACCATGTGGTGCTGCGTAATCCGTACCTTTGTGCGCTTTCCAAGTAAGTTGAACAGGATGAAAACGACTAGCTGAAAAACGCGAAGACAGTCGGCTGAATTTAATAGGTGTTTTCAAAAAGAAATTTTTCAAGCCTTTTCCTTCTTCATCATAATATTCAATTCTATTAGACGAAGGATTGGCCACAAACGGAAAAGCATAAATAATTTTGCCCTTATATTCAAAAAAAGAAGCTTCTAAACTATCTACGCCATCATAAATAGAGTCGTTGATATACCGTTCGGTAAAGGTAATTGCAAAACGATCTCCTCTTTTTAACTTGAAAAAGTCAATAGACCAAGCATAAATTTTTGCAATTCTGCTAGCCAAGCCACCTTCAACGTTGGCACTCTCAAGGGTTTCAGAAAGAGAACTTTTCAGCACACCACCAATGGTTCTTCTTTTGATTGTAATTGGTTTTGTTTTTTTGTAGGCTTTTGCTATTGAATCCCTTAAATCTACTACATAATAATGAAGAGCATCGGGTTGGTAGACGAAAACAAGCAATTCTTTCGTCTTGTTTTTTGAACGTAAAAGTGTGTAAGGCTTATTGTTTCGAATGGATCTTACATCAAATGAATCTTTGATTTGTTCTACCAATTCAAATACTTTTTTGTCACCGATATTTTGTTTCTGAATAATGCTACCAAAAGTATCTCCACTCTTTAAAGTATCATGCACAACATTAAAATCAGAATAAGTAAAGCCAAACTCTTTCTTTTTAGAAATAGGTTTTGTTTTGACTTCACTCCAAACCTCATCTTTTTTCGTACATGAGAAAAAAACTAGAGCACATAATAAAAAGATTGCGAAACGTTTCAATATACTACTTTTTTATTCTATTATTTTAATTCATTAATTCGTAGTGACTTTACAAAATCAGATTCAATTTTTGTCAAATCAAAAAACTAATACGTTCTAAATATACAATTATTGTTCAACTCCCCAATTGGCTAATTCCTCTGTACTCCATAATTCAGGAAAAAAGATACGTCTTTGATACTTTGGATGCATGTATTTTTTCCAATCACTTCCACCTGTAGCTTCTCCATCTCCCAATCCACTGGACTCAATATACTTTTTGGCTGTATTTAAATGTTGCATTACCCAAGTAACATTTACCGTATAATCATACTCTCTCATAGCCTTGATTAAAGCAGGATCTTGCTGAGCTTCATCTGGCAATTGTTTGAATTTCTGCCAAAGATTGATAGTATTGTACTCCTTCATTTGAGTAATAAAAGAAGACTTATATTTACGCTCAAACTCTTGCAATAGATAAGATTTCTCGCCTGTTTTATGATCTTTTCCAGCCGCTTGCCAATATAAATGTTCGAAAGCATGTTCATAAGGAGTATTGCGATCAATAGTAGCACGAAATCTCGCGTCTATTAAATTAATTAAATCCGTTGATGCAAACTCTATCATTCGGTATTGTGCACTTTGAAAACCACTAGCTGGTGTCAACGTATTTCTAAATTTCATGTACTGCTCTACTTCCATTCCGTCACCCATAATATCGAATGAAGTTGTCAGCATAGTGAAATAACGACTAATTCTCATTAATCTTTCTGTAAAAAAAGAGGTTTCTATCTGTTCACAATAAGAGATTTGTTGCATTTCCCAAAGAATCATTTTGAACAACAATTCATTGACCTGATGGTACATAATAAAAACCATTTCGTCAGGTAAAGTCGTGCGTTGGGTTTGCAGATTCAACAATGCATCCGTTTGAATATAATCCCAATAGGTAATGGGTTTAGACCACAAAAGACCTTCCAGATGAGTGGTTGTTTTTTGATCTATTGCTTTAAATTTTTGATCGAGTTGTTCTAATATTGAAGAGGTGGTATCTGTAAGATTCATTCTATTTTGCTTTTACTTTAAAGGGATGCTTTAATCCTTTGTAGGCATCCAAATCAGCTTTGATAGACCCAACAGCTAGTTCTGCTTTGATTCGTAAAGGAATTTTGTTTTGGTCATTTGAAATCCAGACCGTTAAACTCTCTTTCTCTTTGAAAACACGGCCAGACTGCACTAAGGGACGAAAAATCATTGCTGAAATCACGCCAAATTTAGTTGTAATATCTTCACGACCTAAGAATTTTAACTTAAACTTTGTAGTTTCATTGTCAAAAAACATATCAATCGCAACAGATTCCCCCACTTTTAATTTGTCGATTGTGGGGTAATTTCTAAGGTAATAAAAAGTAGAAACAATGTCTTGTGTGCCCTTGGGAAATGAAAATGTTTTTTCGTTTTTGTGTTTATAATCTTTGACCAACACTTTATTGGTAGCTTGATTAAAAAAACCTTCTTGATTTTTGGTATAACCGCCTTCGTCTATTTTTCGAACAAATTGATAAGGATAACCGGTTTCTTTATCGAAATAACTTTCGTATAAATCATCCACTTTGAAAAAGAAACGAGACATTCCGGTAGTGTATCCTTTACCTATAACATGGTAAACCGACTTTTGATTCATCACGGCATCTTTGACTTCTAAAGTTGCGTAACCCGCATTTACAAAACCATAATGTATTCGGAATTTAAACCATTCACCAGCATCGAATGCTGAAGTGTCCTGAGAATCAAAGCTAACTGTTAAGGCCAACAAAAAGAGGAGTATTAATTTTCTCATTATGTAAAATTTGAGCTTTTTAGAGATTCTTTTGGCAAAAATGATTCCAAATGTATTAAAACAAAAAAACCCAGTCAAATTAATGACTGAGTTTTTATGCTATTAACTAACCAAAAAACTATAAATTATGAAATTTATAATACCCATGAAAGGAAACCACCCCTTTCATTTGTGAGTACAAAGGTAAAACACAAATCCATATTTTTTTGCGTAAAAATTGAGTTTAACACAACATTTGCAAAAAATTAGCTTTTGGTTTGGTTATTTTTTTTGATAATGCAAAAAAAACTTAATTTTACAACGTTCCTCGCAATTGTTGCTCTCTTTCAATCGATTCGAATAAAGCTTTGAAATTACCTGCTCCAAATCCTTTGGCACCCATTCGTTGAATAATTTCAAAAAACAAAGTAGGACGGTCTTCAACAGGTTTGGTAAAGATTTGCAATAAATACCCATCTTCATCAGCATCCACCATAATGGCTAGCTTTTCGATAACGGCTAAATCTTCTTTCATCATGCTCATGTGTTCGCCCAAACGTTCTGGAATGGCTTGGTAATATGCATGAGGTGGCGCTGATAAAAATTCTACACCACGAGCCCTAAGCTCAGTTACTGTAGTAATAATATCATCAGTAGCAATGGCAATGTGCTGCACACCTGCTCCTTCATAAAAATCTAAATACTCTTCTATTTGAGAACGTTTGTTTCCTTTGGCAGGTTCGTTGATTGGGAATTTAATTCTTCCGTTGCCGTTACTCATTACTTTACTCATCAAAGCAGAATACTCGGTGTGGATTTGTTTGTCATCAAAAGAAAGGAAGTTTACAAATCCCATCACGTCTTCGTACCATTTTACCCAAACATTCATTTGGTTCCAACCCACATTTCCTACCATATGGTCGATGTATTTTAAACCAACAGAAGTTGGGTTATAATCCGATTTCCATTCTACAAAACCTGGAAGAAAGGCACCAGTGTAGTTTTTACGCTCTACAAACATATGAACGGTCTCGCCATAAGTATAGATTCCAGCGCGAACTACTTCTCCGAATTCGTCTTTCTCAACCGTAGGTTCCATATAGACTTTTGCGCCACGTTTAGTGGTTTCTTCAAAAGATTTACGAGCATCTTCTACCCAAAGCGCCACAATTTTAACTCCGTCACCGTGTTTTTTTACGTGTTCTCCAATTGGAGATTCGCTAGTTAAAGCAGTGGTCAAGACCAAACGGATTTTGTCTTGTTTTAACACATAAGAAACTTTGTCTCTTGAACCTGTTTCTAACCCGCAATACGCGTGCGATTGAAATCCGAAAGCCGTTTTATAAAAATGAGCGGCTTGTTTGGCGTTACCCACATAAAATTCTACGTAGTCGGTTCCCATTAATGGAAGGAAATCTTGTGCTCCTTCAAATATTTTTTCTAGTCCGTATTCTACTGATTGTACTTCTTTTGCCATTGTATATATTGTTTGTTTCGGTGTTTCCGAAAATGTTGTTGATTAGTTCAAAGCCTAGCCCTGATGGAAGCGGCATCCTGTGGCTCCGGGGTTCGGAGCCACAGATATAGCGTACAGCAGGAAATAGCTCCTTATTATTTTAATTATTTTTTACTCTACCCAAGATTTGTAGTACTGTCCGTCATCTAGACCCATCGCTTCTTCGGTAACCATTAAAGGGCGAAACGTATCGACCATAACGGCTAGTTCTTGTGTAATGGTTTGACCAATGCTTCGCTCCATTGCTCCTGGTGCTGGTCCGTGAGGAATGCCTTTTGGATGCAAAGTGATATGTCCTTGTTCGATATTATTACGGCTCATAAAATCGCCATCTACATAATACAGTACCTCATCACTATCGATGTTGCTGTGATTGTAAGGCGCAGGAATGGCTTTTGGGTGGTAATCGTACAAACGAGGCACGAAAGAACACACTACAAAAGTAGCCGTCTCGAAAGTTTGGTGTACTGGTGGCGGTTGGTGTACACGACCAGTTATAGGCTCGAAGTTGTGAATGCTAAAGCCATAAGGAAAATTATAGCCATCCCAACCAATAACATCGAAAGGATGCGTGGCATAGACCACCTCGTGCATCATACCTTCTTTTTTGATTTTGATTAAGAAATCGCCTTTTTCGTCGTGCGTTTCTAATTCGGTTGGCAATTTGAAATCGCGTTCACAAAAAGGAGCGTGTTCTAAATGCTGACCTGATTCGTTTTTGTATCGTTTTGGGGTGTAAAAAGGCGCAAAAGATTCTACATAAAACAAACGATTCTCAGTAGTATCAAAATCGATTTGATAAATCATGCCGCGAGGGATGATAAGATAATCGCCATATTCAAAAGGAATGTTACCCATCATCGTTCTTAGCGTTCCGCTTCCTTTGTGGATGAAAATCATTTCATCGGCATCGGCATTTTTATAAAAATAAGAGCGCAAAGATTCTTTTGGAGCTGCTAAACCAATGGTGCAATCTTTATTGACCAACATGGGTTTGCGACTTTCCAAGAAATCATTTTCGGGTAACAATTCAAACCCTTTTAGCAATAATGATTTGATGTTTTTACCGATAGCAATTTTGGGTTCTACCGAATAAGAATTTAGTATTTCTTTGACCTGAGTAGGTCTGTGTACATGATATAATAATGACGAATGGCCGTGAAAACCTTCGGTACCGAATAATTGCTCATAATACAATCCTCCATCAGGTTTCTCGAATTGTACGTGGCGTTTTTGAGGAAAATCTCCTAGTTTATGATATATTGGCATTTTTTAAAAAATTTAGATTCAACCTAATTGTATTCCTTAAAAAATAGTGCAATCATTCTGGATTTCTCTTAATAAGAAATTGCAGATAATCTAATAAACCTTGCCATTTTGTTTTCATGAAAGCAAATGTCGTAATTTTTTTTGATATAATTTACGATTAAAATACATATCCTATACTAAACCAAGTATAACCACTCGGGGTCTCTGGAGACCACGAATACTTCACCTCAACTGGGCCTATAATCGTATCTAAACCATAACCTACAGCATATCCTGATAATTCTGGTATAGAAAACCAGTCTAAGCCACTAAAAATATCATTCCCTAAATTGGCAAAGTTTGCCGAAAAATTAAAATGATTTTTTTTGTAAAACTCATAATCTAAAGCTCCCGACGTCTTTATATAGCTATTGCCTCCAATACTCAAAAAATCATATCCATAGAAGGGTTTAAAATTGTTTATTGCATTAAAACCATATCCTCCCAGAACAAAATTAAAGAAAGGCACACTGTCTTCTCCTACACTAAACCCTGCATCTGTTTGAAACTTGAAAACGAGTTTTGGTAAAACTTTAAAAGCTAAAGAAAAATCGGCTTTGAGGATTGTAAATGGATTAAATCCAGTATTGTTAGAGGACATCAAATAAGTGTGAATATCACTAGAAAAAGACCATCCTTTTGTTGGGAAATATTTATTATCAAATGCATCATACTTTAAATAACCAAAAGCACTCACATAATTATTATTGTCAATATTAGGAGAATTTTTTGCAATTGTAATGGGAACAATTTGCAAATGTTTGTATTCCAATCCCGCCCCAATCAAGAATTTTTGAACAAAAACGGACTGAAAATACGCTTGATTTGTCCAATCTTTAAAATCAATATTAATTAGTGAAATATCCCCTCCGACAATTCCGCCTGGCTGAATAGAATTAGCCACATTCCGATTGAACTGAGCAAAAGTAGATTTAAATCCAAAACTTATATTAAAACCATTATCAACATAATAATCTAAATTATAGCGTAAGTTGTCGCCAATAATCAAATCCAAAGAGGCATTATCATTTTTGAAAAAAAGATTTTTCTGGCTGATATTGGCCAAAACGGCACTTTTGTACAAACCGTCGTAGTGTAACCCAAACTTTAAGAACGTTTTCAATGGGTCTTCTTTGAGACTTAACTCCAAAGTTTCTCCATATCCGTTTGGCTCTAGTGAATAATTAATAGCACTAAAGTTTTGTGTTGCTTTGATGTTATTGATTCCGCTTTGCAGCTTTTCGTAGGTAATTGTGGTTCCTTCCTTAAAACGTAATTTTCCTTTTACATATGCTTTGGTGAAGTTTTTCAATTCGTTTACCTTTACTTCGGAAACAAAAATACTATCAAAAACAATTTGTAATTTGGGCTTATGATAAGCGTTGTCTTCTGGAACTAATTTTTTTAATTTTTCATAAATAGCAAACGTAGCCTCTTCTCCTTTGGTGATAATCTCCCTGCCTTTATCAAAAGAAATCACACCGTACTCTTTGATATCTGGTTTTATGTAAAAAGTTGTTTTTTTGACGTTTTCTCTCATTCTATCAATCATGTTGAGATTGCTAATCTGTACCAATATTTTGGTAGCATCTCTCAAGAGTGTTCGGTCTTTTAAACCATCTTGTACATCAACACCAATGATAATATCTGCGCCTAATTTAAGTACCTCATCAACTGGATAATTATTTACAACACCGCCATCGATAAGCAATTTTCCATCAATCTCAACAGGCGAAAACAACGAAGGAAAAGCGGAACTGGCCAACATTGCCTGAGCCAAATTACCTTTATTGAGCAACACTTGTTCACCGCTCTCAATATCGGTAGCTATACATAAAAAAGGAATAGGAAGTTGATTGAAGTCTTTTACATCTTTTACATTCCTAGTTAATCTTGTTAGTAAATTGAAATTATACATTCCTTTAGAAAGCGCCTCAGGAATTCCAACTTTAAATTTATTGAAAGGCAATACAAAAGCATAGAGCTCGTCATTTCGTTTCTCATAAAAATTCTTTGAAGCACGAGGGATATAATCATTGATTAATTCGTCAAAATTTGTTTTTTGAAAAATAGAATCAATTTGTGTGGCGGTATAACCCGAGGCATAAAGTCCACCAATGACTGCGCCCATACTAGTTCCACCAATATAATCAATCTTGATTCCTGCTTCTTCAATAACTTTTAAAACACCAATATGCGCAAACCCTTTCGCGCCACCACCACTTAATACTAAACCTATTTTTGGTCTTTTGTCTTGGCTTTGCGCGAATAATGAGAAACTACTAAGTAATAGGATAAGGATAATCGAGAGTTTCTTCATAAATCGGAAATGTTATACCGTTATTTTGTCTTGTAAAAGTCGGAAATTTTTTTGGCTTTCGACACTCCAATAACGTCAGAAATTTCTTTTTCTGTTGCCAATTGCAATCTTTTAACACTTTTAAAATGTTGAATTAAGGTAGTCATTGTTTTTTCGCCTATTCCTGGAATGCTTTCAATCGATGAATTCAAGGCGGCTTTGCTTCGTTTGTCACGATGATGCGTGATTCCGAATCGGTGTGCTTCATTTCGCAATTGCTGAATGACCTTTAGTGTTTCGGATTTTTTATCCAAATACAACGGGATGGAATCTCCAGGAAAAAAGAGTTCTTCCAATCGTTTGGCGATGCCAATAATGGTGATTTTTCCTCTCAATCCAAGTTCATCAATACTTTTTAAGGCCGCAGATAATTGTCCTTTTCCTCCATCAATAATAATCAATTGTGGTAAAGGTTCGTTTTCGTCCAATAATCGTTTGTATCGGCGGTACACTACCTCTGTCATCGAAGCAAAATCATCGGGCCCTTCGACGGTTTTGATATTAAAATGACGATAATCTTTCTTGCTAGGTTTCCCATCTTTAAAAACCACACAAGCCGAGACAGGATTCGTTCCTTGAATATTTGAATTATCAAAACACTCAATATGTCTTGGCTCAACAGGTAATCGCAAGTCTTTTTGCATTTGCGCCATAATCCGATTGGTGTGACGGTCTGGGTCTACAATCTGCAATTGTTTGAGTTGTTCGATGCGGTAAAACTTGGCATTACGAATAGACAAATCCAATATTTGTTTTTTGTCGCCCAATTGAGGCACTGTAATTTTAATATTTTCCCCCAAATCTATAGCGAAAGGAACAATCACTTCTCTGGACAATAAATGAAAGCGCTCTCTAAGTTCAACAATGGCTAATTCTAACAACTCTTCATCGGTTTCAGCTAACTTCTTCTTGATTTCCATCGTGTGTGAACGAATAATCGAACCGTGGGAAATTTGCAAGAAATTGACAAAAGCGGCACTTTCATCCGAAACAATCGAAAACACATCGATATTCGTGATTTTCGGATTGACAATGGTTGAACGGGATTGATAGTTCTCTAAAACCTCTATTTTTTCCTTTATTTTCTGAGCTTCTTCAAACTTCATTTCGCTGGCCAAATCGACCATCATTCGTTTAAAGTCTTTTAAACTTTCTTTGAAATTCCCTTTAAGGATTTCGCGTATGGCGTCTACCTGTTTTTGGTAATGTTCCAAGCTTTCGTGACCTTCGCACGGGCCTTTGCAATTGCCGATATGGTATTCTAAACACACTTTAAATTTCCCACTATTGATGTTGTTTTGGCTCAAATCAAAATTACAAGTGCGGAGTGGATACAACTCTTTGATTAATTCCAAAATCGTATTAACGGTTTTGAAACTCGTGTAAGGACCAAAATATTCGGAACCGTCTTTAATCATTCTACGAGTAGAAAAAATACGTGAAAAAGGTTCTTTTTTGATGCACAACCAAGGGTAACTTTTGTCATCGCGAAGCAAGACATTATAACGAGGCTGAAGCGTTTTGATTAAATTATTTTCTAACAACAACGCATCTGATTCTGTTGGAACTACAATGTGCTTTATAGTCACAATTTTTTTGACCAACACATTGGTTTTGGCCGTATCGTGAATTTTATTAAAATAAGAGGATACCCTTTTTTTTAGGTTTTTGGCTTTGCCTACATATAAAATTTTACCTTCCTTATCATAATATTGATACACTCCTGGATTATCAGGAAGGGTTTGTATTTGAAGGGCTATCGAGGGTTGCGTCATTGTAGTTTTAGAAAATTCGCTATCGCTTTTTATTCTGAACAAATTTAGTAATTCTATTTTTCTAAAACTTCTGCGCTTGCTTTTTCTTTCCTAAGACAAAAATGATGCAAAGCGATTCGTAAAATAAAACCTTTTAATGCTTAATAATTTTTATATTTAGCCCATTAAAGTTGGCTATGAGAAGTTTAAAACCAATAACGATTTTTGGAGAAAGCATTTTACCAGGAGAAAACAAAACCATCAACGTAGAGATGGCGAGACTTCACACGACTACAAAACTCAATATCCCCATTATTGTTCGTCGGTCTAAATTAGAAGGCCCTGTGGTGCTCTTTTCAGCGGGTATTCACGGAGATGAAATCAACGGCATCGAAATTGTGCGACAACTCATTAGCAAAAAAATAAACAAACCCAAACGCGGCACCATTATTTGCATTCCTATCATTAATATGTATGGGTTTGTGAATCGCTCCCGAGAATTTCCTGATGGTCGTGATTTGAATCGCTCTTTTCCCGGAAGCAAAAAAGGGTCTTTGGCGAGTAGATTTGCCTTTCATATCCTAAACGAAGTCATGCCCGAAGTGCATTATGCCATTGATTTTCACGCAGGAGGTGCGAGTAGATTCAATGCTCCACAAATTCGCTTAGCCGAAAACGACCCCGAATTAAAACTATTGGCCGATACCTTCAATGCGCCTTTTACTTTGTATTCTAAAAATATTGGAGGCTCATTCCGGAACTCGAGTTCCAAAATGAATATAAAAATGCTCCTTTTCGAGGGTGGAAAATCATTAGACATTAATAAGGAAGTGGCCAATGAAGGGATTAATGGCGTAAAACGAGTACTAGCCTACCTAGATATGTTAGACCCCAAACACACTATCGAGATTCCAGAAAACAAAACCATTTACATCGAAAAATCGAATTGGGTTAGAGCCAAATGCTCTGGAATGCTTCACGACTATAATACTATAGGTACGTTTGTAAAAAAAGGAACCGTTCTCGCAACCATAACCGACCCCTTTGGGAAATTTGAACGCAAAATAAAGGCGCCCAATGATGGTTACGTAATCAACAGCAATCAATCGCCTATAGTTTACGAAGGCGATGCCATTTTTCATTTGTCTACTTCGTTGGTTCCTGAAAAAAACAAAGCAACAAGCAAACCCGAAGCACAAATTGCCTCGTTTATGGAGCTATAGTAAATCGTCCAAAACCTAACAAAAATCATATTCTAATTCTAAAACGCCCTTTACCTTTGTAGAAAAAATAGAGGTATGTTGCACTGGAAAAAATTAGACCAAAAAGAACGCAAAGAACGCATTCAAAAAGCATTAGACGAAAATGTAAATTTTTCGAAAGACATTTCTTTGGGCTATCCAGCTTCGAAATTGGACGGAAAAGTTTTTTATGACGATGCGCCTTTTTTGAAAGAAGCGCCTACTTTGCAAACCTATGTTGCCAATCCTAATCATATTGGTTGCCATACCTTGGGCACCTCAGAAAAAGCATTCAAAGGCACCCAACAAATAGAACGTGAAGTTCTAGATGTAATTGCGGTTGATATTTTCAAAGCCATTCCCAATTCCTACGATGGCTATATTTCTCCCGGTGGAACTGAGGCAAATATTCAGGCCATTTGGATGTATCGCAATTATTTTATGAACCAAAAAGGAGCACAACTGCACGAAATTGTCATCGTTGCTTCTGAAGATACACACTACTCCATTGCCAAAGGCTCAAATGTTTTAATGCTCGATTGGATTAAAGTTCCCGTTTCTTTTCATCAAAGAGAAATCGATGCAAATGCTTTGGAACAATTGCTAATCGATGCCAAAAATAAAGGCAAAAAATACTTTATCACCGTTTCGAATATGGGAACCACTATGTTTGGTTCTGTAGATAATCCAGAAGTGTATTGTGCGCTTTACGAAAAACACCGTTTAGAATACAAACTTCATATTGATGGGGCTTACGGTGGGTTTGTGTATCCATTCAGCAATCCTCAATCAACCCTTAATTTTAGTAATCCAAAAATTAGTTCCATCACCATCGATGCGCACAAAATGCTACAATCACCTTATGGTACAGGGATTTTTATTTGCCGAAAAGGGTTAATAGAAAATGTCTTGACTAAAGAAGCCGAGTATGTAGAAGGTATGGATTTAACCCTTTGCGGAAGTCGCTCAGGTTCTAATGCCGTTGCAGTTTGGATGATTCTATTTGCTTATGGTCCGCACGGCTGGTTCGAAAAAGTAAGCGTGCTGCAAATGCGTACCCAATTTTTATGCAATGAATTGGACCAACTCAACATTCCATATTTCCGTGAACCTTTTATGAACATTGTAACCATTGACGCAAAAAACATTAATCATGCTTTAGCTGAAAGATTTGATTTGGTACCCCAACAACACAACGCTGAAAACAAATGGTACAAAATAGTGCTTATGGACCATGTAGAAGTCGAACATTTGACTACTTTTATAGCCCAATTAAAAGCAACTATGCATGTTGAAAAAGGAATTACGGCTTAAATACAAAGCACTCAGAAAAGCACTTACTGAAAATGACATAGAATCGATGAGCTTGGAAATCGCCAATCAAGCTTTATCACTTCCAATTTGGGACAAAACCTATTTTCATATCTTTTTACCTATTGAGCCGCAAAAGGAAATCAATACCGAATATCTTTTACACATTTTAGCTGGAAAAGACAAAGAAATCATCCTGTCAAAAAGCGATTTCGAGACCCGAAAAATGACGCATTTTTTATTGACAGAAAACACCAAAATCGTTAAAAACGACTATCAAATTCCAGAACCCGTTTCAGGCATTGAAGTCCCATCAAAACAAATAGAAGTGGTATTTGTACCTTTATTGGCCTATGACAAATTGGGCAACCGAGTAGGCTATGGCAAAGGGTTTTATGACCAATTTCTCTCCGAATGTTCTCCCGAAACTTTAAAAATTGGACTATCCTTCTTTGAACCCGAAGAACAAATAAACGATGTTTTTGAGAATGATATACAATTGGATTATTGTGTAAGTCCGCACGCCATTTTTAAATTTATCTTAACATAAAATAAGATACTTTTGCACCCGAAGTGAAAACCGAGATATGAGAACAAACAAACAAAAACTGCTTTTGGCAGCCAAAATACTTTTAGCTGTACTACTACTTGTGGTGGGCGGTTTTATCTTTTTTAGAGACTCGCTTTTAAACCAAGCGTTAGATAAAGTTTCGACCAAAATGACGCAACAATACAACAGTAACTTTACCGTAAAAAAAGCCTCTTTTGATGGATTAAATGGTATTGATTTGTACGATGTTGTTCTAGCTCCAAAAAATGCAGATACCCTTTTGAATATCAAAAAACTGAAAACCAGCATAAGCTTTTGGAATCTTTTTATTGGTAACATTCAATTGCAATCTTTAGAACTAAAAGAAGGATATATTCAATTGGTAAAAAAAGGAAAGGTCAAAAATTTTGATGCTTTTTTGAAGAAAGATGAAGAGCTCAACCTAGAAAACTCCGATAGCAAAACCGATTATGCCACAACAGCTTATCGAATGATTTCGAGATTGCTCAACTTGGTTCCAACAGATATGAGCATCGAAAAATTAGCCTTCAAGATTGACGATAATGGCAAAAAAGCAATCATCGATATCGAAAAATTAACTTTAGACAATCAAGAACTCAACTCCTTAATCACGGTAGAAACGGGTACTTTCAAGCAACATCTGAGTATGAAAGGCTTTGCCGACCCAAGAAACAGAAAAGCCGATATTCGCATTTTCAATAAAGATACTGGCGCCATTCGTTTGCCTTATGTAGACGAGCGCTACAACCTCAAATCGAGTTTTGATTCGATTCGTTTGAATGTTGACAACATCGAAAAAACGATGGGCGAATTCCATTTAGATGGTTTTGCTACCATAACCAATTTACACGTAAATCATCCCAAAATTGCCAACAAAGATGTAGTCATCAAAAAAGCGCGTTTTGACTACCGTTTTCTTTTGGGTTCTGACTTTATTTCTATTGATAAAAGCTCAACATTGCAACTCAATAAAATAAAATTGAATCCGTATATGGCTTACGAAACCGAATCGGATACCATCTATAAACTGCAAGTGAGCATTCCAAAAATGAAGGCGCAAGACTTTATCGTTTCCCTTCCCGATGGTTTATTTACCAACTTTCAAGGGATGGAAGCCCAAGGAAATTTTGAATACAACTTGGATTTTAAATTCAATAAAAACAAACCGTATCAATTGGTTTTTGATAGCAAATTGAACAAAGAAAACCTCCGAATTACGAAATACGGCAAAGCCAATTTGTCAAAACTCAATGGCGAATTTGTGTACCGAGCTATCATCAAAAATGTATTGCAGCGCCCTATTCAAGTAGGAGTAGAAAATCCAGATTACACCCCTTTAGACCAAATTTCTCCCTATTTACAAAAATGCGTGCTCACTACAGAGGACCCTTCCTTTTTCCATCACAGAGGTTTTATCAACGAAGCCTTCAAACAATCGATTATCAAAAACATTCGAACCAAAAAGTTCGCTCGTGGTGCGAGTACCATCAGTATGCAATTGGTCAAAAATGTATTCTTGACTCGCGAAAAAACCTTGTCTAGAAAACTAGAAGAAATTTTACTGGTTTACATCCTCGAAAACAACCGAGTGGTAAGCAAAGAGCGAATGCTCGAAGTATATTTTAATATCATCGAATGGGGACCTGACGTGTACGGAATTGGTGAAGCAAGCCGTTTTTATTTCCAAAAAACACCCGCCGAATTAGACTTGAACGAGTGTTTGTACTTGGCTAGAATCATCCCAAGTCCTCGCAAATTTATGTACCAATTCAATGACGAAGGCAATCTGAAAGACTATGCCGCAAAACAACAACTGTACCTGACCAATCTAATGAACAGACGAGGCCTACTTGCGCCAGAGGATTCCATCTATAAATCGAAACCTTTTTTCATTACCGGTCAAGCCAAATCGTTCATCAAACTGCGAGTCCCAGACAGTACACAAATTCCGGTAGATTCCTTAGCCACCGAATTGCCGTTTGAATTTTAAATAATTAGGAGCAGAAAAAATAGGCTTTCTCAGGAAACACTGGTCCCGCTGTACACTATATCTCTTGTGGTCTCGTTAAAAAAACGAGACCACAAGAGGATGCCGTTCCCATCGGGGCTAAAGAGTAAAAATCTTGTTTTCTAAGAAACATTAAAACCACAAAAAAAGCTGTAATCACAACACGATTACAGCTTTTTTTATTCTAATTTCCTCCAGCTGTTTCGAGCAAAAATAAGTTCAACCGCTAGCGCGATGCCTCAGGCTCGTGCCCATAAAGTTGAGCAGAAAACAAACTATAAGCTTGAAAAAGTTGTAATTTGTGTGTTTTTAATTGAAATAATTAATTGATTATGTTTGTGAGTACGAGCGAGACGCTCGCACTGGCGGGGGCTAAAGAGTAAAAACTTGCTTTCTAGGAAAGATAAAACCACAAAAAAAGCTGTAATCATAACAACGATTACAGCTTTTTTTATTCTAATTTCCCCCAAGCTATTTCAAGCAAAAATAAGTTCAACCGCTAGCGCGATGCCTCAGGCTCGTGCCCATAAAGTTGAGCAGAAAACAAACTATAAGCTTGAAAAAGTTGCAATTTGTGTGTTTTTAATTGAAATAATTAATTGATTATGTTTGTGAGTACGAGCGAGACGCTCGTACTAGCGGGGGATTTAAAACCATAATAAATTCTTGGTTGTCCTTTTATTTAGTAATTAATTCAATCTTCTCCATCAACATTTTAAAACGCTCTTCGCGGATTAATGGATGGATGTGCATTGCAAGAATTTCTTCGGCTTGTGGATGATTTTTGATATTGGTTACTTCTGTTTTTATGTATGCTCTTACATCCTCATCTGACGTTACAATTTCTTCTACTATTGTTGTTCTATTATCTATAAGATAGATGATGTCTTCGAAATCGTGGCTCCCATAATAATCATTATTACCACGATCTTTGAACGCTTCCAGTTTTGTTGCCAAAAAATAGGGAGCAGGTAAAATGTTTATGCTTGTACCATCCTGCAATTCTGTTCGTTGTAAGTATTTAAAACCTGGTTTGTACCAAATGTTTGAAACACCTATACTACTATCATTTGCTGGCATAATGTCTATTGCAATCTCTTGAAATTTATAAGAACAAATTGACTGCCCTTGCGGATCGGGATAAAATTCTAATTCAGCTAATCGTTCTTGCATTTGAGCCCATTCTGCATAATTGGCTAAATTGATGGTCATATCTATATCGGCAGTTGGGCGAATTTCTTCCGCTGCGGGATCGTCTGTATATAATGAAATTATCGCTCCACCAACGAATACCATTTTATCCTTTAACTCTTGCAATCCTTTGGCTACTTGTGCAACTATACCAAGGTTTATAACTTTACTATGCATTTAGAATTCTTTTTTCTAGTTCTTTTTTTGCAATTTCTTTTTCTCGAATTCTTCCTACTCTTATAGCATCTACCAACGTCAGCAATTCATATAACTCTTTATCAGCTAATGTAGCAGCGACCACTGTGTTGTATAGCGGTTCAATAGCTTGCCCTCTTTCTAATCCTTTAGCATAGGGCCAAACATATTTTTCATCTGATTTAATAATTTGATTAAGTGGCGCTGCAGCATGAGCTGTTAAGACCCCTCTTACAATAGCACCGGGTTGTTGCGGAAAAGCATAGGCCACACCATGTAATAGAAATTCTGTAAATGCTAATTTGTTTACTTGTTTTCTTGAAGCATCAATTAATCCTGCATATCTTGAACGGTTTAGCGATTGACTCACTTCTGATTGACTTATTCCTAATTCTTGAGCAATAGTATGATGAAACCATGATTGTTTACCCAATACCACTATTTTTAATAGTATTAAGATATCTTGTGGCTTTAAGTTATTTCTTGACTGTTGCATATATTTCATATTGCGATATGCAATATTAGTAATTTATATACTGAATAACAACATTTTATTGATATATATTTCATATTGCGATATGCAATATGTTCTATCTAAATTAATAATTGTTAACGCTAAACCTCAGGCTCGTGCCCTTAAAGTTGAGCAAAAAACAAACTATAAGCTTGAAAAAGTTGTGATTTTTGTTTTTTAAATAGAAATAATAAATTGATTATAGTTTCGGGTACGAGCGAGACGCTCGCACTAGCATGGGTAAAAACTTGTTTTCTAGGAAAGATTAAAACCACAAAAAAAGCTGTAATCATAACAACGATTACAGCTTTTTTTTGAAATTCTAGTTCTTTCTTAAGGCGCTGGGTCTGGATTTTTTGCTTGAACGCCATCTATCGCTTGCAGTAGTTCTTCGCTTAAAGTTACATTAATCGTATCGATGTTTTCTTTCAGTTGTTCCATTGTTGTGGCGCCAATAATCGTGCTAGTCACAAAAGGTTGTTGCTCAATAAAAGCCAAAGCCAATTGCGTTAGCGTCAATCCGTTTTGCTGCGCGATTTCATTGTACAAACGCGTAGCCGCAGCCGATTGTTCGCTATTGTATCTTGAAAATTGAGGAAACAAATTGATTCTTGCATTAGGATGTGCTTCGCCCGTTAAAAATTTACCCGACAACACCCCAAAAGCCATTGGTGAATAGGCCAAAAGCCCCACGTTTTCTCTGATTCCAATCTCTGCCGAACCATTTTCGTATAAACGATTCAATAACGAATAGGGATTTTGAACCGTTTTGATTCTTGGCAAATTATGGTATTTACTTTCTTCCAAAAAACGCATGATTCCCCACGGCGTTTCATTCGACAATCCGATATGTTTTATTTTTCCTTGTTGGATAAAACCATTCAATGTTTCTAAAACTGCTTGAATGTTGTCTTCCCAAGCATCGTCTTGTACTTTAAAACCGCGTTGTCCAAAAAAATTGGTTTTACGTTCTGGCCAATGCAACTGGTACAAATCGATATAATCTGTTTGTAAACGCTCTAAACTTTTGTCTAATGCATATTGAATACTCGCTGGAGAAAAATCATTCTTTTCGCGCATATAGGTAAAGTTAGGATTTGGCCCCGCAATTTTTGATGCCAAAACCACTTTGTCTCTATTGCCTGTCTTTTGGAACCAAGTTCCTAAAATACGTTCGGTGCTACCATAGGTTTCTTGACGCGCTGGTACGGAGTACATCTCGGCCGTATCGAAAAAGTTAACGCCTTGTTCTAAAGCATAGTCCATTTGAGCGTGTCCTTCGGCTTCTGTATTTTGTTGACCAAAAGTCATAGTGCCTAAACAAATTTTACTGACTTGAATATCGGTATTGGGTAAAGTGGTATATTTCATTGATGCTGAAAATTAATAAAATCTAAAAAGCCAAAGGTAAAAATTAGTTCTCCGATAAAAGTTGGACATTCGTTAATTTTAACACAAAAGGCTCACCATAAAACGGAGAGCCTTTTGCACTTTTCTTTAAAACTAGCTTTATCCTAAAACTCGTTTAACATTTTTGAGATTTCGTCCAAACGTGGTGTCAAAATGATTTCGATTCGGCGGTTTTTGGCTTTTCCTTCGGCGGTGGCGTTACTCATTAAGGGAGCATATTCGCTACGACCTGCAGCCGTTAAATTTTGTTTGTTGACTTTCTTGTTTTCGCTCAAAATAGCCACTATAGCTGTGGCTCTTTTGGTAGACAAATCCCAGTTATCCGCGATTGGTCCTGAACCTTTGAAACCGTCATCATCTGTATGTCCTTCGATTAAAACAGCAATATCTGGATTGTCGCCCAATACTTTGGCTACTTCTACCACTGCTTTTTTCCCTTCGGAACCTACAGCCCAACTACCAGAATTGAACAATAATTTGTTCTCCATAGAAACGTAAACTTTTCCATTTTTTTGCTCAACGGTCAAGCCTTTTCCTTCAAAACCATTCAAGGCTTTGGAAAGTGTATCTTTTAGTTTTTTCATAGCGGCTTCTTTGGCTGCAATCAAATCTTCTAGTTCTTGCAAACGTTGAGCGTTTTTGCTCAAACGCTCTTTTTCGATAGCCAAGGCTTTACTTTTGGCATCGAGCTCGGCAAGAAGTTCATGATTTTTTTTCAAGTTGGTTTGCAAAGCTTCTCCACTGTTTTTCTCAAGTGCTGCATACGAATCTTGAAGTACTTTGTATTTGTTTTGTGCTGCGGCATAGTCTGCTTTTAGCTTTTCTAAATCGGATTTGGTTTTATTTAACTCAGAGGTCAATCCTTCTTTTTCGGATTCTAATTGTGTTTTTGCTTTTTGCAATTCGCCATTTTCGTTGGTTAAATCGGCGTGTTCTTTTTGAAGATTGGCTAATTTATTTTCTAGCTCGTTGTAGATTTTTTTGGACACGCAGGAACTGGCTAAGAGCAGCAGTGTTAGTCCAAGGAAGGTTTTTTTAATCATGGGGTTGAATTTAAACTATATTAATTTTATGTAAGATGATTGTTTGATGTCCTATGCCCTAGCCCTGATGGGAACGGCATCCTTGCTGGTCTCGTTCCTTTTTAACGAGACCAGCAAGATATAGTGGACAGCAGGATTAGCTCCTAAAAATTATTCGATTTCTACCAAAATGGGGCAATGATCGGAGTGCATGGCATCTGGTAGAATAACGGCTCTTTTGAGTTTATGTTGTAGAGAGTCGCTCACCAAGTTGTAATCGATACGCCAGCCTTTGTTATTGCCACGGGCTCCTGCTCTGTAACTCCACCACGAATACTGATGGGGCTCTTGATTGAAATGACGGAAACTGTCGATGAATCCTGAATTAATAAATTTATCCAACCAAGCGCGCTCCTCTGGAAGGAAACCCGAAACGTTTTTGTTGCGAATAGGATCGTGAATATCGATAGGCTTGTGGCAAATGTTGTAATCGCCACAGATAATAAGATTAGGGATGTCTTTTTTTAGTTCGTTGATGTAATCGTGAAAATCATCCATGTACTTGAATTTATGGTCCAATCGGTCAATATTCGTGCCAGAAGGCAAGTACAAACTCATCACAGAGCAATCATCAAAATCTGCTCTGAGGTTACGTCCTTCGAAGTCCATGTGCTCGATTCCGGTTCCATAAGTCACTGCATTAGGTTTGATTTTGGACAAAATAGCTACGCCAGAATAGCCTTTTTTGGTGGCCGAGAAATAGTATTGGTAAGGGTAGCCAGCTTTTTCGATATCGGCTACGGGTATTTGGTCCTCGGTGGCTTTTATTTCTTGAAGACAAATGACATCGGGATTGGCTTGTTGTAACCATTCTAAGAAACCTTTGGTGATGGCAGCGCGAATTCCGTTTACGTTGTAAGAGATGATTTTCATACCGTGGTGTGTTAAATTTCTTTATAAAAAAATGAAAAAATAGCTGATTTTAGCCTATTTTTAATCCTAATTTTAAATAAAAAACTAAGATTTTTGCGGAATTCAAAAGTAGTAAAAAAGTGGAAGTTTGTTTGACAAAACCCAAATAAATTAGCCTTTTTTTCTATCTTTGCGTCTTGCTTTAAAACAATAAAGAAATGGGTTTAGTTACCGCAAAAGAAGTTGCAAAAGCAATAAATACGGATAAGTACGGCGTTTTTGGTACTTTCTCGGGTTGGTTGCTGATGAAAGTTCTAAAAATCTCTACATTAAACAAAATCTACGATAGGAATAAACATTTGAGTGATGTTGAATTCTTAAATGCTATATTGGACGAGTTTCAAATTAAATTTGAAATTCCAAAAGAAGACTTTAAAAGATTACCAAAGGACGGGGCGTACATTACAATTTCAAATCATCCTCTAGGTGGAATTGATGGTATTTTACTATTGAAATTAATGCTCGAAAAAGAGCCTAATTTTAAAATTATTGCCAACTTTTTATTGCACCGCATTGACCCCATGAAACCTTACATCATGCCGGTTAATCCTTTTGAAAACCATAAAGATGCTAAGTCAAGCGTAGTAGGAATCAAAGAAACATTGCGTCACTTGAAAGACGGAAAACCACTGGGAATGTTCCCAGCAGGTGAAGTTTCTACCTATAAAGATGGCAAATTAATGGTAGACAAACCATGGGAAGAAGGCGCATTAAAAGTGATTCGAAAAGCGCAAGTACCTGTGGTACCCATTTATTTTCATGCTAAAAACAGTAAATTATTTTACTTCTTATCGAAGATAAACGACACACTAAGAACAGCTAAATTGCCTTCGGAATTGTTAACTCAGAAGAAAAGAGTCATCAAAGTTCGTATTGGTAAACCAATATCCGTAGCCGAGCAAAATGAGTACGAGTCTATTGAAGAATACTCAGAATTCTTGAGAAAGAAAACCTATATGTTGGCTAATCCTTTCGAAAAAGACAATAATTTCCTGAATACCAATCCGCTTAAAGGACACAAAAGCCCTAAGAAAATCGTTACTCCTGCTAGTAGCGAGAAAATGATTCGTGAGGTCGAAAATCTTAGAACTTTGGATTGTCGCTTATTGCAAAGTAAAAACTATGAAGTCTTTTTTGCCAAAGCTAAAGACATTCCAAATATTCTACATGAAATAGGTCGACTAAGAGAAATCACTTTTAGAGAAGTAGGAGAAGGAACCAACGAATCTATCGATTTAGATAAATACGACCAATACTATCGTCACCTCTTTTTGTGGGATGATGAGACAAACAAAATTGCTGGTGCTTATCGTATGGGATTGGGCTGTGAGATTTACCCAAAATACGGTATGGACGGTTTCTATTTGAATGGATTGTTCCGTTTTGAACCGGAATTGCATGATATGCTGCATAAGTCAATCGAAATGGGGCGTGCTTTTATCATCAAAGAATACCAGCAAAAACCGATGCCTTTGTTTTTGTTATGGCGTGGAATTATCCATACGACCTTGCATTATCCTGAGCACAAATACTTACTTGGCGGGGTGAGTATAAGTAATCAATTTTCTGATTTTTCAAAATCATTAATGATTGAGTTCATGAAATCCCACTATTACGATCCTTACATTGCACAATATGTGCATCCAAAAAAAGAATATAAAGTAAAACTAAAGGATGCTGACAAGGATTTTGTTTTTAATGAAACCGATGCCGACTTAAATAAGTTTGATAAAATCATTGATGAATTAGAACCAGGCGTATTGCGTCTTCCTGTATTAATCAAAAAATATATCAAACAAAACGCAAGACTGGTAGCCTTTAACGTTGATCCGCTTTTTAACAATGCAATTGATGGATTGATTTACATTCGAATTGAAGATATTCCAGAAAGCACCATGAAACCAGTTATGGAAGAATACCAAGCCGAACTGGAACGAAAAATGAATGACAAAGAAGATTAATATCACAAAAAAAGACACCTAAGGTGTCTTTTTTTATGCAAATATTTTCTAAACTACAGCAGTAAACCTTTGGATTTAGCCACTTTTACCAATTCTTCATCAGAACCATCCTTGAGTTCTAAAAGCACTTTCAAGTCTTCCATTCTCCTTTTTATAGCGCTTGAAGAAATAGGTACGTATTGCGGAATATCAGCAACCTTAGTTCCTTTTGACAATTGGAACAAAATCTTTTTATCAAACTGATCAATTTCGATAGGAACATGTTGCATTTGGCTTAGCATTTCCAAAACGGATTGACTGTAATACTTTTCATTTTTAATCACTCTATCAAATGCAAAAAGCAATTCATCAAAAGTTAAGTCATTTTTAATTATCAATCCATTTGGATTAATATTTTTTAGAATGGTATTGATTTTTAATTTTTCTGTAAACATGGTAAGCAAAACAATTTTGCATTTAGGCATACGCTCCATAAGTACAATTGCTAAATCTTCACCAGATAAAATTCCTTTTTCTACATAAGCAGGCATACTTATATCCAAAAAGGCGATATCAAAAGAAGGTGATTCCGGATTAACAATCACCTCATAGCCTGATTGACAATCTTTGGCTTGATCAATCAAAAACTCATATTCGGTAGGACGATATCGAGTTATGGCATTCTTATATCCTTGAATGATGAAAGGATGATCATCAACAATAAGGATATTTTTTTTAATTACTGTAGATTCTTGGGGCATTGTATGAATTGATTAAGTTTGGTTATTTGGGTTTTCAATGGGGACTTCAATAATAAGTTGCGTTCCTTCGCCTGGTTTTGTTTTTATTTCTAATTTACCCTTACACTCTTTGGTTCTAAATGCTATGTTTTGGAGACCAATTCCTTTCTTGGCTCTTTTAAAATTAAATCCTATTCCATCATCTGCAATACATAACTTTAGGTGTTCCGGATTGCTTTCTTTTTTAAAATCAACAGCTATCAAAGAAGCTTTTGCATATTTATTACAGTTTTGCAAGGCTTCTTGAAGCATTCTGTATAAGTTAATTTTGACTTCATTTGAAACATTAGCCCAGTCAATATTCTTATCAAGAGTAAAATTTAATTTTGTTTTGAACGCTTTTCTTTGATTCTCAATAAGATTGTTTAGAATCACTACGAAGTTATTAATTAATTCGGTGTTTTCTCTATTCAAATCATGAGAAATTTCTCGGATGTCTTGTTCAATCTGCTTTAATTCTGCTAAATATTCTAATCTGCTTTTAATCGCATGTTGATCCTGAGCGGTGTTCATCGTATCCAAATTCATTCGAACTCCAAATATTTTGCCCAAAACGCCATCGTGTAACTCCCTTGCAACTCGTTTTTTTTCTTTTGCTCTGTTTTCTTCTATTGTTTTTTGCTGAGATATCATCAGATTGTAAATTTCAGCATTAGCAATTTGTTGCTGTTCTTTAAACATTAATTCTCTATGTTTATTGCGTTGAGAAACAAAAACAAAAGTAAAAACCCCTATCAAGGTGAGAATACTAAAAACATAGAATAAATTTCGATTTTGAACGACCAAATCAGTGTTTTCGCTTTTTATAACATCCGTTTCATACTCAATTCGGGAGAATTTTTCACCCATTTTTCGTTCCGCTTTTTGAAGACTGTCATTGATGTGAATGTATTCTCTAGAATAAAGTGTCGCGTTTTGGGGTTCTACTACACCCATCTGTTTTAGAGCTACCAATACATTTCTGAAGTTTTTATCATTTCTAGCAGAAGTCAATGCCTCTCTTGCATATCGAACCGCTTGGAAACTGTCATTGTGATAACTATAATATTCTGAAAGGTGGATTTTACTTAAAAATATTCCAGCTGATAATTTGTAATCCAATCTTAATTTAAGCGCTTTATAAAACAACTCAGGAAGCTCTTCTTGTGAATTAAGTTTAAAATTACTGTAGGCTAAATTATCCAATAGCATAGCATACAAAGCTGGTTTATCAATTCTTAAATTTCTTTGTTGTAATCCTAATTGAAAATATTTCTTTGCAGTTTCAAAATCTTTTATATTTTGATAAACATAACCTAAATTATTTAAAGAAGTTGCCTTAGATTGAAAAATTGAAGGTATAATTTTATCATCAATCTCATTCAATGCTTTGTTATGATACAATATTGCATTATCAAAATCTTCTAACTCATTATATATTATACCTAATAAATTATATGATTCATAAATAACCTCTTTATTCCCATTATTTTTTATCTCTCGAAGTGCCGATACTACAGCATTCTGACTTCCTAAGAAATCACTCTCATTAAACTGTAAAAGAGCTTTGTTTATTAATGTTCTAGCTAAATTTTCTTTATCATTTAAATCAGAATATAATTTTTCAGCTTTGTAATAATACATAAACGAACTATCTGATATTCTTTGTGAACTATAATAATCCCCTAAATAAGAATTTGATTTAGCAATAAAAAGAGTGTCATCTGATTCCAAAGATCTTTGAAGAACTTCTTTTACTGTTTTCTTATACAGAAACGAATCATTCATATTAAAGTACCTATTAGCAACTTTAAACAAATTAGCTCTGTTTAATGAATCATTACTTTGATTGATTATAATATTATATGCCTTCTGATTACTTAATTTTCTTTTTTCATAAGATAGTTTCTCATTATTTGCTATACTTAAATAAATATCCAAACTATCAGAAGATGAAGCCACACCTTCTAATAATTGCTTTGGGTTATTCGTATCTGTACATTCTATAAAAAAAAATAGGAGAATTATAACTCCTAAATATTTGTTTTTCAATAGTATTTGTTTAGATTAGAACCAAAAGTACAAAAAACAAAAAAGCTGCCAAAATTGACAGCTTTAAATTTTCATATAGTTACTTTTTAATCAACCTTCTTATTTCCTCCTGCGGACTGTGCTCCATTAATGTCTACTTTCTTATTTCCTCCTGCTGACTGTGCCCCATTTATATCCACTTTCTTATTCCCACCTGCAGATTGAGCCCCGTTTATTTCAGTTGTAGTTCCTTTTTCAATTGTACCTTTTTGTTCTGGTGTAGTAAATGAAGTTAATCCCATTACTAATGTAAATAATCCGATAGTTAAGATTGCGTTTTTCATAATTTGTGGCTTTATGTTTTTGAATAGATTTTACTTTTTTCTCCACTTTCTTGCGGAAATCTTTTGTAAAACTAAGCAGCCACACCACTTTTTTTTCACTCAAAAACCCTGTTTTTGGTAGAATATAGCCATTCGTTAGCAAGTACTATTCAATACAAAGTAAACTAACTGATTGTCAGATTTCCAGATAGTTGCCCTTTGAAAACTCCGCAATAATCAAGTCAATATTCGATTTATAGGACCTTGAAAAAGGTATTTTTTTTAAGCTATTTCTTATGAAACACAAAGAGTTACCCGCTTGAATTCGCGATATATAATTTCGATTTACGATGTAACTATTATGGATTCTAATGAAGGGAAAATCTAAAATAGACTCAAAATGTTTTAACGTTTTAAAAGCAGTTATCATTTCACCAGAATTCAAATGAATATCTGTAGAATTGTTATCGGCTTGAAAAAAACAAATATCATCTGCATTGATGTAACGATAATCCCCATAGGATTTAATACAAATGATTAGTGGCTTTGATACAACAGTTGCTTGAGCATACCTTTTTCCTGTGAAGACTCCTGAATCACTACACCCATTTGTAATAACAGAAGTTGCTTTCTTGTTTAGTCTATGTAAAGATTTAATAATTTGCTGAGGCTGCACAGGCTTTGTATAATAATCAAAAACTCCATAATTTATGGCATCAAAAGCCCATTCTTTTTTATTTGTAGTGATAACTATTTCAGGTAAAATAGTAAGAAAACGATGCAACTCACTGATAAAGCCTAACGATAATAAACTTTTTTTATCGGTCGGGTCAATTTCTAAAAAAACAAGTTGAGGCTTTTTTTCCAATACTAAATCAATCCCATTCACATGTGTATTTGCCATTCCTAAGAATACCAATTCAGGAAACTCGTCTGCAATACCTTTAGTTTGCAAAGCGTCCTCTTTTGAATCATCAACAATTACATACGTAAAACTCATTTGGCAACCTTTAAAATATAATTAGAAATTATTGTCAAAACCTATTTAAATTGTACTAAAAAATGCTCGTTTTACTAAAGAGTATTTTTAGAAAACTTAAAGTTATAGCAATCCTACTTTACCTTTACGTTTTGTTAAAAGAAAGTTTCTATTTGTTAACATAAAGAATTAAAAATACAGAAAAATTCTATAAAAATGCTCAATACAATAAAATTAAACCATAGAATGCAATGAATTATCTAATTTGAATATTTATAAACTTAACGGTTCCTTTAATTAAAAATTAATTTCTTTCTTACATTTGAAAAAAACTATTTATGAAAAAACTATTACTTTTATGCACTATCGTCTTAAGTTTAACTAGCTATAGTCAAGAAAATGAAGTGTCAACTTTTAAAAAAAATGAGATTAAGGGAAATGCTTTGTTTTTAGTTTTAGGTGCTGTTGAAGTAACCTACGAACGCATACTAACTGAGGATTCCGCCCTAGGTGCTTCTGTTTTTTTTATTAACGAAAATGATTCGGATATTTCTTTTAGTTTCACTCCATTTTATCGTGCTTATTTTGGAAAAAAAACAGCTAGTGGTTTTTTTGTTGAAGGATTTAGTATGATTAATACAGGAATAAATAGTAGAACGTACTATTATGATAATACTGGAAACTTAAGTTCAATAAATAAAAATCGTTTTACTGATTTCGCTCTTGGCTTTGGAGTCGGTTCTAAATGGATTCACAAAAAAGGATTTGTTTTCGAAATAAATGCTGGAATAGGCCGAAACTTATTCAGTGACAATAGTCCAAAAATAGTAGGTCGTGGTGGCATTACTTTGGGTTATCGATTTTAATTACTAACAGTGTTAAATACTTTAATTTGAAACCTACACTTCTTGTTTTAGCCGCTGGATTGGGTTCTCGTTATGGAGGATTGAAACAGCTCGACGAATTAGGTCCTAATGGTGAAATCATAATGGATTATTCTATAAAAGACGCCCTCAAAGCTGGTTTTGAAAGCGTGGTTCTAATTGTACAAGAAGCCATGATTCCAATACTTCATGAGCGATATGTGGTTCAATTGAAATGGCCCATTTCATTTGTAATTCAGGACAAATTCATTGAAAGTAATCATGTAGTTTATGAAAACTCCAAACCTTGGGGAACTGCGCACGCTCTTTGGTGTGCAAGAAATAAGATAAAAGGTAATTTTTTATTAATCAATGCGGATGATTTTTATGGTCAAAATTCCTTTGTTTTAGCTTTTAACCATTTGATTCAATACAAAAATCCGTGTGCAGTCGTTTTCCCAATCTTGAAAACCTTATCTGAAAATGGCACCGTAAATCGAGCCGAAATTCATATTGAAAATGGGTTTTTGAAAGATTCTATCGAAAGAGAAAAAATTAGTAAAACCAATGAAGGTGTTTTTTATCCCAATCCAAATGGAGAAAACATTCAACTCAGTGAAGACACTTTAGTCTCAATGAATATGTGGGGATTTACAACCGAAATTTTTGATTTCTTAGAAAATGAATTGGTTGACTTTATCCAAAAATGGCAGCAAAATACAAAGCTTGAATATCAGCTACCAAATGTAGTTACTGCTATGATTGAAAAAGGTATTTATCAGATAACTGTACTTACCACTGACGAAAAATGGATAGGAATTACCTACCAAGACGACAAACAAAAAGCTAAAGTACAGTTGGAAGAATTACATAACTTAGGAGTTTACAACAACCCATTATGGAAACACTAGTAATAAAAGTTGTCTCTGAATTTTTAGGAGCAGTAACCATTACTGATATTGTGACTCTTCAAAGTGGTTTGATTAATAGTACCTATAAAATTACAACCAACAAGGGGATTTTTGTTTTACAAAAAATGAATCAAAAGGTCTTTCCCAATATCAATTCATTGTTGAACAATAAAACAAAAACAACTCAATTTTTAAAAGAAATTGGTTTCCCAACAGTTACATTCCTTGCTACTAAAGAAGGGTTATTGTATAGTAAACTCGGTGAAGATATCTGGCAAATGTCGGTTTACATTCCCTCATTTGTTAAAGAAAAAATCGAGTCTCCTACTATGGCGGAAAAAGCAGGTATTCATTTAGCACAATTTCATAAAATACTACTTGATTTTCCAATTGAACAATTAGAATATACCCTACCCGATTTTCATAACACACCTAAACGATATACCGATTTTAAGAGCAAGTTGATTAGTGCTTCAAAAGAGCGTTTGCAAAAGGCCAGTGAGGAAATAAAACAACTTAACTATTATTATACTAAAGTAGCTTCGGTGGCTTTAGCTATTCAAGAAGGAGAAATTCCTTTGCGCGTTGTGCATAATGATACCAAAATAAGCAATATGCTTTTTGATGCGAAAGGTAATATTATCTGCATTATTGATTTAGATACGATTATGCCAGGTAGCCTTCTTCATGACGTTGGCGATGCCTTAAGGTCAGGAACAAATACCGCCACAGAGGAAGAAAAGGATTTGGCCAAAGTAAATTTTGATGCCAATATCTACGAATCGTTTATAAAAGGATATACGAAAGAGGCACATTCATTTATGACTACAAAAGAATTAGAATCGCTTCCTCTCAGTCTTCCATTATTACTTTTTGAACAAGCTTGTCGTTTTCTATCAGACTATTTAGATAACGATTCGTATTATGCTACCGCTTATGAAGAACATAACTTGGTTCGAGCCAAAACTCAAATTCATTTGTTAAAACAAGTCTTCACACATAATAAAAAAATTGATAGTAACTGATAGTAAGCTTTTAAAAATATGAATAACATAACAATCCGATAATTTTACCTCCAAAAAAGTAAAAGGGATAAAGAATAATAAATAATTTTTAAACTATATTTGGTTAAACAGTTTATAATAATATTCATGAAAACTTGCATTACCATTCTATCTTCCTTAGTGTTTATGCTTTCATTAGCAACTGTAAATGCGCAAATTATCAAAGTCAAAACACCTGCGCGTAGCAAAAACCAAACAGATGTTTTGCGAATGGCTGCGCCGGCAATTCCAATTGTACGCATCGCCTTTATCGGATTAGGAATGAGAGGTTCGGATGCAGTAGAAAGAATGACCAATATAAAAGGAGTAGAAATCGTAGCGCTTTGTGATGTTTTACAAGAAAGAACTCAAGCCTCAAATACTACCTTACAAAAACTAGGATTCCCTAAAGCCAAAGAATTTTATGGAGAAAATGCTTGGAAAGAAGTAACCAAATTACCCAATGTAGATTTGGTTTACATTGCTACAGATTGGCTTCATCATGCACCAATTGGCGTTCAGGCGATGAAAGATGGTAAACACGTAGCCATAGAAGTTCCTGGGGCATTAACAATGAAAGAAATTTGGGAATTAATTGACACTTCAGAAAAAACAAGAAAACATTGTATGCAACTTGAAAATTGTGTGTATGATTTTTTTGAATTAACTACTTTAACTATGGCACAACAAGGTGTCTTCGGGGAAATACTACATGCTGAAGGGTCTTATATTCATGGTTTACAGCCTTATTGGGGTGCCTATTGGAATAACTGGCGTATGGACTACAACCGCAAGCATCGCGGAGATTTATATGCTACACACGGTATGGGCCCAGCTTGTTTAGCATTGAATATTCATAGAGGAGATAAAATGAATTACTTAGTTTCAATGGACACAAAAGCGGTTGGAAATCCTGCTTTTATCGAACAAAAAACAGGCGAAAAAGTAAATGACTTCAGAAACGGTGACCATACAATGACAATGATTAAAACTGAGAATGGAAAAACGATTCATATTCAACACGATGTAACATCACCAAGACCTTACAGTAGAATGTATCAGTTAAGCGGTACTAAAGGATTTGCCAACAAATACCCTTTTGAAGGATACGCTTTAGATGAGGCACAGGTGGGTGATGCTATTGCTCCTGGACATAAAAAATTATCTGCGCACAGTTATATGCCAGAAGAAGTCAAAAAAGCATTAATGCTAAAATATAAAAACCCTATTGTTGTTGATATTGAAGAAAAAGCCAAAGAAGTTGGCGGCCACGGAGGTATGGACTTTATAATGGATTACCGATTGATTTATTGCTTACAAAAAGGACTTCCATTAGATATGGATGTTTATGATTTGGCCGAATGGAGTTGTTTGGGCCCGTTAACAGAACTGTCATTGGATAATAATTCTGCTCCAGTAGCAATTCCTGATTTCACGAGAGGAAGTTGGAATAAACTAAAAACAGTTGAATTCTCTAAATAGTTAAAAGATTCTAGTCCTAAAGAGCAAGTCGTTAACTTTAGGACTAGAATTAATTATTAATCAATTACCATTTCTGGAATTTCACCTTCAATAATCAAAGTAGCTTCTGTAGAAGCGATGATATGTTCTACCGATACGCCAGGAGCTCTTTCCAAAAGTTTGAATCCTTTGGGAGTGATTTCCATAACCGCCAATTCGGTTACTACTTTTTTTACACAACCTACGCCAGTTAATGGCAGGGTGCATTTTTTTAGAATTTTACTTTCTCCTGCTTTGTTCACGTGCATCATGGCCACGATAATATTATCTGCCGATGCTACTAAATCCATGGCACCACCCATTCCTTTGACCATTTTTCCTGGAATTTTCCAGTTGGCAATATCGCCGTTTTCGGCAACTTCCATAGCACCGAGAATAGTCAAGTCTACATGTTGACCGCGAATCATTCCAAAACTGGTGGCAGAGTCAAAAAAACTAGCTCCTGGAAGCGTTGTAATGGTTTGTTTGCCGGCATTGATTAAATCGGCATCTTCTTCGCCTTCAAAAGGAAAAGGTCCCATACCTAAAACACCGTTTTCGCTTTGAAATTCAACCGAAATATCTTCTCTCACATAATTGGCTACCAAGGTTGGAATCCCAATGCCTAGGTTCACAAAGTAACCGTCTTGTACTTCTTTTGCAATGCGTTTTGCTATATCTTCTTTTGTTAGCATAATTTTGTTTTTTGAAACATATAAGTAATATAAGTTTAGTATTGCCTACTAAATAGTTTTGAATCAGATAAGGAATTGGAAACATTTAAGTTTTAGCTTCAGATTGAATACTGAAAAACTTACCTCTGAACACTATCTTTTCCTTACCGTTCTTTGCTCTATTCGTTTTTCATATTTCTCTCCTTGAAAAATACGTTGAACTAAAATTCCAGGAATGTGAACTTGATTTGGGTCCAAAGTTCCAGCTTCGACTAATTCTTCTACTTCGGCAATAGTAATTTTTGCAGCACCACACATACACGGATTAAAATTTCTGGCTGTTCCTTTGAAGATTAAATTTCCAGCAGTGTCGCCTTTCCAAGCTTTCACAATCGCAAAATCGGCTTTGAAAGCTTCTTCCATAATGTGCATTTTTCCATTGAATTCACGTACTTCTTTGCCTTCGGCTACTTCAGTTCCATAACCAGCTGGAGTAAAAAAAGCAGGAATTCCAGCTTGAGCCGCACGACAACGTTCAGCTAAAGTACCCTGAGGAATCAAATCTACTTCGAGTTCGCCAGAAAGCATTTGGCGTTCAAATTCTGCATTCTCTCCCACGTAAGAAGAAATCATTTTTTTGATTTGTTTTTTTTGTAAAAGCAAACCAAGTCCAAAATCATCTACACCAGCGTTGTTTGAAATACACGTTAATTCATTTACGCCTTTTTGAACTAAAGCTGCGATTGAGTTTTCAGGTATTCCACAAAGGCCAAAGCCACCTAACATCAGTGTCATTCCGTTTTCGATACCTTGAAGGGCATCTTGAACATTGGAAACCGTTTTGTTTATCATATATGTAAAATTTATTTTAGGGATAATGTATTTATTCAATAAAACAGCGATGTAAAATCTCTTTAATAATAGAAATTTCATCGCAACCGCTAAAATACTTCAAAAAAAAGCAATTACGAAATCGATTGCGAATATTAAATTTAAAAGTATCGTTTTCTGAAAAAAAGAAGCCATAACGACAGTTAAAAAGTTGTCGTTATGGCTATTGAATTTTTAAAGTTCGAATTCCTCGGTAGTTTGTTCGGTGGCGGTAGTGTCAACCACAACGGCTCTTCTTGGAGTGTAACAATCTACTTTAATAGAAAGATTGGCGGGTCGTTCAAAAGGTTCTTTGGAAACTTGTAAACTAGGGTCCTCATAACATTTTTTCATAAAATACCCCCAAACTGGCAATGCTGATGCTGCCCCTTGACCATAAGTTAAACTTTTGAATCGAGCAGAGCGGTCTTCACAACCCACCCAAACACCTGTAACTAAATTCGGTACCATACCCATAAACCATCCATCGGATTGATTTTGAGATGTTCCTGTTTTTCCAGCGATAGGGTTTCTAAACATATAAGGATAGCCTGTCCAACGGTGGTCTCCTGCTCCTCCTCCTTCTGTTCTTAATCTTGCTCCAGAACCACTTTCGGTTACACCTTCTAGTAATTTAATAACTGCAAAAGCAATATCTTTATTCAACACATCGTGTGATTCAGGAATCGGCTCGTAAATAACCACTCCGCTTTTATCTTCGATTTTGGTTAAAAACTGTGGTTTTACATAAACCCCTTGGTTGGCAAAAGTACTGTAAGCAGCCACCATATCTTCAACGGTGATTTCAACGGCTCCCAAAGCAATAGAAGGTTGGGTAATAATTTCTGATTTTACACCCAATTTATGTGTTAATTCAATAACCGCTTCTGGTCCTACTTTGTCAATTAATTTCGCTGAAATGGTGTTGATAGAATGTGCCAAAGCTTGTTTCAAGGTAACCATTCCTCGGTATTTGTTATCAGAGTTTCTTGGTTCCCAATCTTCGGTAACGTGATGACGTCCTTTATGAATCATAAAAGGAGAATCAATGATAGAGTCACACGGCGACATGTTCAATTGTTCAATAGCGGTTGCATAAACAAACGGTTTGAAAGTAGACCCTACTTGTCTCGCGCCTTGTCCTACGTGGTCGTATTGGAAATATTTATAATTGATTCCACCCACCCAAGCTTTGATGCTTCCGGTTTGAGGCTCCATTGCCATTAAACCAGATTGCAAGAAGTGCTTGTAATAACGAATAGAATCCATTGGAGTCATTACTGTATCTATTTCTCCTTTCCAAGAGAAAATCTTCATTTTTGTTTTTTGTTTGAAGGAAGCAATGATTTCGTCTTCGCTTTTTTCCATAGCTTTCATGACATTCCATCTGTTTGAAGTCTTCATTGCTTGGTTCATAATACGTTGCGTTTCAGCTTCGGTAATGTTTACGAAAGGCGCATTTTTGTTGTCTTTTTGTTGCAAAAAGAATTCCTCCTGCATGTTCGCCATATGCGCCGCTACTGCTTCTTCAGCATAAGTTTGCATTCTGGAGTCTATCGTTGTATAAATTTTTAGACCGTCTTTGTAAATGTCGTAATCCGTTCCGTCAGGTTTTTTGTTTTCTTCTACCCATTTCTTCATGTAGTCTCTTAGGTATTCTCTAAAATAAGTAGCAATACCATCTTTGTGAGTTTCTAATTTGAAGTTAAGTTTTATGGGTAAACTTTGTAACTGTAATTTTTGTTGTTCGGTAATGATTTTTCCTTTTTCCATTTGGTGCAAAACCACATTACGGCGATTTTTTACTCCTTCTGGATTGCGAATTGGGTTGTAAAGTCCAGAGTTTTTGAACATTCCTACCAAAATTGCCGATTCGTCTATAGTCAAATCTTTTGGAGCTTTGGAGAAATAGGTTTTTGCTGCTGAACTAACACCTACAGAGTTGTTTCCGAAATCATAGACGTTACAATACATCGCAATGATTTCGTTTTTGGTGTACTGTCTTTCCAAACGAATGGCAATAATCCATTCTTTTATTTTTTGAACGATACGAAAAGGTAGGAATTTCGAACCTTCTCCGTGAAATAATTGTTTGGCCAATTGTTGGGTAAGTGTACTAGCACCACCACTGGTTCCTAAACTTACAATAGCTCTCATAGTTCCTCTACCATCGATACCAGAGTGCTCATAAAAACGAGCATCTTCGGTAGCTACCAAGGCATCTACCAAGTTTTTTGGTAAATCCGAGTACTTCAATTGCGAACGATTCTTTTGGAAATATTTTCCCAAAACCACTCCGTCAGAGGAAATGATTTCGGTAGCCAAATTAGAGTCTGGATTTTCTAAATCTTCAAAAGAGGGCATTGAACCAAAAAGTCCCCAAGAAGCAAAAAGGAAGAAAAGAGCCAAAATACCCAAACCATAAAAGTAGATTTTCCAAAACTTCTTTTTATAGTAATTGATGTCTTTATCAATTGCTTTAGACGATGTGTTATTTTTTCTAACTGCCATAATGTTACTCTATTGTTTCTATTCTAAAACCTACGTCGGTGATACCATCCAAATTGGATACACCAGGTACTTTGCCGTTTTCTCTCAAAGCTTGTTTGATGTATACTTTGAATTGTCCTTTAAATCTAACTTTTTCTTTGTAAAAAAGTTTGCTTTCTTTTAAATCCGTAAAGCCATTGCCTAACAAAGTCCCGTCAGGGTTGGCCATTTGGTATTCTAAAGTATCTACTTTGGTGAAGCCATTTTTTTGTTCCATAGCCACAATCAAAAAGATATTATTGAATTTATAATCGTCATTGGCTCTCAAATTCACAAACAAATTGTATTGTTGCGTGGAGTCCAATGCAGGCAAATCGAAGGAAACAATACTGTCTTTGTTCCAACCGCTGCCTACTGTTTTGTATTCGTCAAAAACTCTTTTTTTGTCGCAGGCCAAAAAGAGCAAGACTACAGCAAATAAGATGCAACTATTTTTTATCCCCATTTTTAGTAATAATTATAGGTTTTCTTGGTTCGTTGGTTGGAGCATTACCTTGCTTTTTGTCATTGGCATTGCCTCGATTTTTGTTGTTGTTATGAGGTCTTTTTTTGTTGCCATTTTGAGCAGCAGGTTTATTAGGTGCTATAGCTGGTGCGGCAGCTACATTTGCCGTTGCTCCAGCGTTTGGTTTGCGTTTTTTCGAAGGTCTTTTCTTGGCTTTGGGTTGGTCAAAACGAGTTAAACTCTCTTGTCCCATAGCGTTATTAAAGTTCTTCTCTGGTTCAGCTACCACTTCTATAGCATAGTCTTCTAACGACGAAACTTTGTTTTTTAGTTTGTTTTCGGCAATGATTTCGTGAACTTGTTCAATTTTAAGCACGTGCCAATTGGCAAAATTATTCGTGTAAGCAAACCACATTAAGCCTTTGAAAATATCTTGTTTTTGACAGATAGCATCTCCTTTTTCGGTCACTAATTTGGTGTCGAAATTTGGAAAATGTTTCAAAGCATCCATGTAAGTGTCTAGTTCATAATTCAAACAACATTTCAATTTTCCGCATTGTCCTGCAAGTTTTTGTGGATTCAAAGACAACTGTTGGTAACGTGCTGCTGAAGTATTCACACTTCTAAAATCAGTCAACCAAGTCGAGCAACATAGCTCTCTTCCGCAAGAACCGATTCCTCCTAAACGAGCGGCTTCTTGACGGAAACCTACTTGTTTCATCTCGACTCTTGTGCTGAATTCTTTGGCAAAATCCTTAATCAACATTCTAAAATCCACACGGTCGTTGGCGGTATAGTAGAAAGTTGCTTTGGAACCATCGCCTTGAAATTCGATATCCGAAATTTTCATTTCTAATTTGTGCTGAATCGCCAATTCACGTGCACGAACTTTCATTGGTTCTTCTTTATCTCGAGCAGCAGACCAAATATCGATGTCCTTTTGAGAGGCTTTTCTATAGATTTTTGGAATATCGGTTCCGTTTGGATTGACCCCTTTTTTCTTCATTTGAATTTTTACCAACTCGCCAGTTAGCGTTACAATTCCGATATCGTGACCAGGTGAAGCTACCGTTGCCACGATGTCTCCCATGCTTAAAGTTAGTTTTTCGGTATTGCGGTAAAATTCTTTTCTGCCGTTTTTGAAACGTACTTCGACACAGTCAAAAGGCGCTTCGCCATTGGGTAAACTCATGTTCGAAAGCCAATCAAAAACGGTTAATTTGTTGCAGCTATCGGTGCCGCAAGTCCCATTATTTTTACACCCCTTTGGTGCGCCACCATCGGAAGTTGAACAACTTGTACAAGCCATAATTATATTGTGATGTTGCCAAAAAAGCAACTTGGGTTCTTACTAAAATTTAATCGGTAAAGATAGTATTTTTTAATTGTATGTTACAACGGTAAAAAATAAGGATGCGTCTTAAAATTATACTAAATAATTGGGGTTTGTGGGCACTTGGATTTAATCTCAACAGAAATTCTAGTACAATAAAAGGATTTAGCAGAAAAAAGATAAGAGAAGGCAGAAGTTTTAATTGCAATTTTATGTGTGATTCCAAAATGATTATGTTCTTGAAACATTTTAAGGACATATAAGTTTGGGGCAAAAATAAAAACCACCACAAAAAGGATTGTGATGGTTTGTTTTATTTTATGATTGTTTATAAAGAAGCGGATTGTGGCTCTTTAGCCCCGATGGGAATGGCATCCTTTGCCGCCGGTGTTCGGCGGGAAAGATAGAATGTACAGCGGGACTATTGTTCCTTAAAAAAGCCTATTCTTTCTGCTCCTAAAAATCAGCTAGAAGTTAGGTTTCTTTAACCGAAATGATTTTTACGGGACAAGCCTTTGCGGCGAGTTCGCAACTTTCTACGATGGTGTGGTCGGGTGATTTT
The DNA here is from genome assembly GCF_051547145.1 of Flavobacterium sp. RSSB_23. Taxonomy (NCBI): domain Bacteria; kingdom Pseudomonadati; phylum Bacteroidota; class Flavobacteriia; order Flavobacteriales; family Flavobacteriaceae; genus Flavobacterium; species Flavobacterium sp. RSSB_23. The sequence goes on from NZ_JBPTTO010000005.1 coordinate 161,363, forward strand.
AGGGTGTAAAAACCTTTGGCATTGACACTTTTGATGAGTACCGATTTACCGTCTTTTTTGGACATTTGAAACTGCACGGGTGCCATTTCTACGCAGTAATTGCAACCGATGCATTTGTCTCTTTGCAGGGTGATGATGACCATTAGGCTTCTACTATTTTATATAATTTGTCGGACATTCGGATTCTGAAAGGCAGTTTGAGAGTGCAATCGTCTCCTTTGGTAGCGCGCTCTGCCGAGATATCGTTGACAAACATTTCCTCGATAATCATTTCTTGTGCACCAGTGCTTGGACCCGTTACCAAAATTTTATCGCCCACTTTGATGTCGTAGGCTTCGATTTTGAATTGACCAATTTCAGCTTTGGGGAAGAAATGGGTGCCTTTGCCCACATACACTTTCTTTTGCGTAGCCACAGAACCTGAAACATCGCTCCATTCGCCCAATTCTTGTCCTAAATAATAACCCGACCAGAATCCGCGGTTGTACACGGTGTTCAAAGCCTCCATCCACGTTGCAATTTTTTCTTTGGAGAACGTCCCGTCATAGTAAGCATCAATGGCTTCGCGGTAGGTTTTGATTACGGTAGCTACGTATTCTGGAGCACGACCACGACCTTCGATTTTGAGGACTTGAATGCCCGAATCGATAACTTGGTCTAGGAAATCTAGGGTGCATAAATCTTTCGGCGACATCATATATTCGTTGTCCAATTCGATTTCGAAACCGGTTTCTTGGTCGATTACGGTATATTTTTTACGGCAATTTTGTTTGCAAGCACCACGGTTGGCTGATGAGTTATGCGAATGCAGACTCAAATAGCATTTACCCGAAACGGCCATACATAACGCTCCGTGACCAAAGATTTCAATCTCAACCAAATTCCCGTTAGGCCCTTTGATTTGTTCTTTTTCGATTTGTTCGGTGATTTTTTTTACTTGACGTAAACTCAATTCACGACTCAACACCATAGTATCGGCAAAAAGACTGTAGAATTTGATGGTTTCGATATTGGTCACATTCAATTGCGTAGAAATATGAACTTCCATCCCCACGCTTCGAGCCATTGCAATTACGGCTTGGTCGGAAGCAATCACCGCAGTGATGTTGGCTTCTTTGGCTTTATTGATTAAGGTTTTGACCACAGATAAGTCGTGGTCATAAATGATGGTGTTTAAGGTCAAGTAACTGCGTACGTTTTTGGCTTCACAGCGTTTGGCGATTTCGGCCAAATCATCCATAGTGAAGTTTACCGAGGCGCGGGCACGCATATTGAGTTGTTCTACTCCAAAATATACAGAGTCGCAACCATTATCTAAAGCGGCTTGCAAGGATTCGAAATTCCCAGCAGGCGCCATTAATTCTATTTTGTTGTTTGTTGTCATTATGTATTGTTTTGACACAGATTTTCAAGGATTAATTTGTGAAATCTGTGTTTAATTTATTTTATAGAGTGAACCTTTGTCAAAGTTTAGAGCTTTGACAAAGGTGATGGGTAAAAGTTTCGAAAAACTATTTTAAAATCTTATACAATTTATCAGATAAACGTACTCTAAAAGGCACTTCAAAAGTTACTTTGTCGCCAGGTTGTGCGACCGTTTTTTCGGTGCCGTTGACTAACATTTTTTCGAGTACAAGTTGTTCGTTTCCTGTAGTTGGACCCGAAATTAAAATGGTATCGCCTAATTGTAGTTCATTATTTTCAATGACGAAAAGAGCAACTTGCGCTTTTACAAAATAATGTTCGGCTTTGCCTAAAAGTGTTTTTTTAATTTTGATTCTTTGACGAATCTTGGTTGGAGTTGTGGCAACTGCCAATGGTGTATCCGAAAGCTCGCCAGAATGTTTGAAGGGTAATTTATCTGATTTTCCTTTTCGGAAGACTTTGTTACCGACTTGTTTTCCTTTTCTCAACTTTACTTGCTCAACTAATGGCAAGTTGATGATGTCTAAACATTCGTTAGAACAACAATTTTGCATGGCTTCTTTGCATTCGTCACATTGAATGAACAACAAATGACAGCCTACATTTTCGCAATTGGTATGGTTGTCGCAAGGTTTCCCGCATTGGTGGCATTGCGAAACGATGTCGTCTGTGATGCGCTCACCCAAACGATGGTCAAAAACGAAATTCTTTCCGATAAATTTACTCTCCAGATTTTCTTCTTTGATTTGCTTGGCGTAATTGATGATGCCTCCTTCTAATTGGAAAACGTTTTTAAAACCTTGGTGTTTGAAGTAAGCCGAAGCTTTTTCGCAGCGAATTCCTCCAGTGCAATACATCACCAGATTTTTATCTTCTTTAAAATCTTGTAATTGTTCGTTGATGATAGGCAACGATTCGCGAAACGTTTCCACATCAGGAGTAATCGCGCCTTTAAAATGTCCAATTTCACTCTCGTAATGGTTTCTAAAATCGACTACAATCGTGTTGGGATCTTCTAATATTTCGTTGAATTCCTTAGCTTTGAGGTGTACTCCAATATTAGTTACATCAAAGGTTTCGTCATTTAATCCGTCGGCTACAATTTTGTCGCGCACTTTTACAGTGAGTTTCAAAAACGAATGATCATCGTGTTCTACGGCTACATTCAAACGAATGTTACGCATAAATTCATAAACTTCTAGCGTTTCGCGAAAAGCTTCTAAATTTTCGGCAGGGACAGACATTTGGGCGTTGATTCCTTCTTTGGCTACATAGGTTCTACCTAGTGCATCGAGTTTATTCCATTCGATAAATAAATCGTCGCGAAATTTCTTGGGATCTTCAATTTTGGCATACGCATAGAAAGACAACGTGAGGCGTTGTTTTCCGGCTTGATCAATAAGCTCGGCTCTTTCTTCTGCGCTTAAGGTGTTATACAGTTGCATGCTATAAACGTTAAGTGAGAAATAAATTAGGAACTCTAATTGGAAGAATTCGGGTGCAAATGTAACGCTTTTTTATTGATATTTTTTTGACTAAATAGTATACTCTTGATAGTCAGTGTTATTTTTGTTTTTTTTATCAGAAAAATAAAAAGGTTTTAGAAAAATTGTTAAATTTACTAGAAATCATTTAACATAAAAATTATGGATACCACATCTAAACCTAATTTTTTCTGGTCACTTATCGTTTTTTTAAGTCTGTTTAGTGCTTGTAAAAAAGAAGAAAAACAAGCACCACCGCCTATTCCAGCCCCTTTTATTACTGTTGTTGCCAAAGATGTTCCTATTTATAAGGAATTTGCCGCACAAACCTTTGGCGATTTAGATATTGTATTAACCGCTAGAGTGGATGGAATTTTGACAGGAATTCATTTTAAAGAAGGCGAAAGAGTCCGAAAAGGACAATTGTTGTATACCATTGACCCATTAGAATATGAAACCAAAGTAGAGCAAGTAAAAGGACAAGTCGCCACTTCTCAAAGTAATCTGGCTAATGCAGAAGAAGAATTAAAAAGAATCCGTCCTTTGGCTGATATGAACGCCGTTAGTAAACGTGAATTGGATGCGGCTGTTGCCAAAGCTAAGGCTGCACGTTCTAATTATGAAAGTGCTCAAGCTTCATTGCGTAACCAACAATTGGAACGTAGTTATTGCAATATACTTTCGCCAATAGATGGTGTGATAGGAATTAGCAATGCTAGAGTTGGCGATTATATTTCCAGAATGGGGAATTCTTCTAAACTAAATACGGTTTCTAGATTAGATAAAGTAAGGGTTCGATTCACGATTAGTGAAGCTGAATATTTAGAGTATCGTAAAAAGAAAAGTCTAACTTCGGATAGTGCTTCAAATGATATTGAATTACTATTGTCTGATGGTAGTGTTCATCCTTACAAAGGAGTTCTGAATTTTGCTGACGCCAAAATCGACCCTACCACAGGAACAATGACTATTGAAACAACTTTCCCTAATCCTGACAATAATTTGCGCTCTGGTCAATTTTCGAAAGTTAGAGCTTTGATTCAAAATCAAAAAGGAGCGATTGCTATTCCACAAAAAGCAGTAACCGAATTACAAGGTATTTATCAGGTTTTAATTATTGATAATGAAAATAAAATTCAGGTTCGTATTGTTGAGGTTGGTGCCAAAGTGGGTCAAGATTGGGTAATCAACAAAGGCTTAAATGTGGGAGATAAAGTGGCCATTGTGGGTAGTTTGTTCATTCAACCTGGCTCAGTAGTTACGCCAGTTCCTTATTCACCAGAAGCTAAAAAAGTACAATAGTTATGGATAATTTTTTTGTAAGAAGACCCATCGTTGCAATTGTATTATCCATTTTTATGGTAATTATTGGAGGGCTCTCGATTCTCTCCACACCAATTGCTCAGTACCCAGAAATAGCGCCTCCAATAGTTCAAATTCAAACGAGTTATAGAGGAGCAAATGCGCTAAATGTAGAGCAAGCCGTAGCTACTCCAATCGAACAAAAAGTAAACGGGGTAGAAAATATGCTGTATATGCAATCTACCAATACCGGTGATGGAAGTATGTCATTGTCGGTTACTTTTGATATGGGAACCGATTTGGATAATGCTACAATGTTGACTCAAAACCGTGTAGCATCAGCGACTTCAACCTTGCCAGTTGATGTGAAAAACACAGGGGTAACGACCAAGAAATCCTTATCAATGCCTTTGTTGTTGTTCTCTATTTATTCTCCAAATAATACCTATGATTCTAATTTTTTAACCAATTATGCTAATATCAACATTGTTGATGCGCTTTCAAGAATCAAGGGTGTTGGTGAAGTAGTAATTTTTGGAGGGAGTAATTATGCGATGCGAATTTGGGTAAAACCCGATATTTTGGCCAAATATAAATTGACCATTCCGGATATTATGAGTGCCATCAAAGAGCAAAACTCAATTGCTCCCGGTGGAAAGTTTGGCGCACCACCGGCTGAAGACGGAAACGAATTTACTTATAACGTTACCTTAAAAGACCGATTGATTGACATTGAAGATTTTGAAAACATCATTTTGAAATCGAATATTGGCAACCAACAAGTCCGATTAAAAGATGTTGCTACTGTTGCTCTTGGTACTGAAAGCTATGCGTCAAAAGGTGGATTGAATGGAAAACCAGCAGGAACTATCGGTGTAAAACAAATGCCAGGTTCCAATGCGCTCGAAGTAGCAGCGGAATCAAAACGCGTAATGGACGAACTGAGCAAAAAGTTTCCGCAAGACCTTAAATATACTACATCTCTTGATACTACTTTAGCCATTACCGAAGGGATAAACGAAATTATGCACACGCTATTAGAAGCTATCGTTTTGGTAATTATAGTGGTGTTTATCTTTTTGCAAAATTGGAGAGCGACGATTATTCCTTTGCTTACAGTACCCGTTTCTTTAATTGGGGTATTTATGTTGTTCCCGCTTTTAGGATTTTCTGTGAATGTACTTTCCTTGTTAGGTTTGGTATTAGCGATAGGAATTGTAGTCGATGATGCCATTGTTGTAGTCGAAGCCGTAATGCATCATATAGAGCACGGATTGTCACCAAGAGAAGCAACAAATCGCGCTATGAAAGAAGTTTCGGGACCTGTAGTAGCTATCGCGGTGGTATTGACAGCTGTTTTTATCCCAGTGGCGATGACACCCGGAATTACAGGTCGTTTGTACCAACAATTTGCAATCACAATTGCTATTTCTGTGGTATTTTCAGCCATAAGTGCTTTAACTTTAAGTCCCGCTTTGTGTTCTATTTTGTTAAAACCCAATCAAGAAGCTACTGGTTGGTTAGGACGTTTTTTCAAGGCATTCAATCAAAAATTTGATGCTTTTACAGGCAAATATACTGGCTTTACAGGCTATTTAATCAAAAAGACTGTTCGTAGTTTTATTTTTATAGGAATAATTGTTGGAGCGATAATGTTGCTCGGCAGTAAAATTCCTGGTGGCTTTGTACCTGAGGAAGACCAAGGGTATATGTTTATCAATGTTGAATTACCAGGCGCTTCTTCTTTGCATCGTACTGAAGCGGTTTGTAAAAAAATCGAAGCCATTTTGGGAAAAACAGAAGGAATCGAATATTACACCACAGTAGCAGGATTTAGTTTGTTGAAAAACTCTATGGCAACGAACAATGGTTTTTTCTTTATCTCGTTGAAAGAATGGAAAGAACGAGAGCAAGATGTATTTCAAATCATAAAAGAGTTAAATGGAAAATTAGTTTATGCCGTACCAGAAGCTACTGCTTTTGCATTTGGTCCGCCGCCTATTACGGGAATTGGTAATGCGGCTGGATTTACCATTATGTTACAAGATAAGGGAGGAAAAACACCTCAATATTTGTTTGAAAATGCACAACGTTTTATGGCTGAAGCTAGAAAACGTCCTGAAATAGGTAGTGTTCGAACCACGTTTAACCCCAATGTTCCTCAGATTAGCTTGGATATTGACCGAGAAAAAGTAACAGAACTTAATTTATCACTATCGGATGTGAATATGGCCATTGGAGCCAGTTTGGGAGGGCAATACGTAAATGAGTTCAACAGATTTGGACGACAATACATCGTTTTGATTCAGGCGGCTCCTAGTTTCACCTTGAATCCAGAGGACATCAACAAAATCTTTGTTCGTAACAGAGATAATATTATGATTCCAATTTCGAGTATTGCTACCATAAAAAAAGAAAGTGGCCCCGAGTTTACTACTCGTTTCAATTTGTACCGCGCTGCTGAAATAGGAGGAACACCAGCTGAGGGTTATACTTCTGCCGAAGCACGTCATGCGTTGCAAGAAACTGCCGAGAAAATTCTTCCTGCGGATATGGGCTACGAATGGTCAGCGATGAGTTATCAAGAAAAGCAAGCTGAAGGAAAAGGAGCCACGGTTTTTATTATGGCTATTTTGTTTGTGTTCTTGATATTGGCCGCTCAATACGAAAGTTGGAAACTTCCATTTAGTGTGCTTTTAGGAACGCCATTTGCTGTTTTTGGTGCCTTCTTGGGATTGTATTTGTGTAAGTTATTTAGTCCCGATTATGTAAACAATGTTTTTGCTCAAATTGGATTGGTAATGCTCATTGGACTGGCAGCCAAAAATGCCATTCTGATTGTCGAATTTGCGAAAGCTGAATATGAGAAAGGAGTGCCCTTAGTGGAAGCTGCTTTGACAGCAGCCAAATTGCGTTTTAGGCCAATTTTAATGACGGCATTTGCTTTCATTCTTGGGGTGGTGCCATTGTTAACGGCTTCAGGAGCGGGAGCTCAAGCGCGAAAAGTAATGGGAATGACCGTGTTTAGCGGAATGCTTGTAGCGACCATTTTAGGAGTTTGTTTTATTCCCGTTTTATTTGTGTTTATTGAAGGTTTCGGAAAAAAGAAGACTTCCGAATCAAATGTCGAACCTACAAAAGCTACCAGCCATGAGGAATAAATATAAAATAATACTGCTATTGGTTACCCTATCTTTTTTGCCAATAAGTTGTTTGGTAGGGCCAAAATATAAAGCACCAGAACTGCAAGAAGCCAATCAATATCGATTGTCCCAAACGGCAGATACTACCGCCTCAATCATAAATGTAAAATGGTTTGATATCTTTAATGATGAGGTTTTAAAAGGCTTGATTACCAAAGGAATTCAAAACAACTATGATTTAAAAATTGCCATTTCAAGATTGGACCAAGCCAAAGCCAATTTAGGTTTTACCAAAGCCAATGTATTGCCCACTTTTCAATATTCAGGGGGTGTAAATACAGCCGAAACTATTTTTCAGCCATCAACTATGGTAGCAAATATGTCTTGGGAGATTGATTTTTGGGGAAAACTAAGACACGAAAATAGAGCCGTTCAAAATGAACTTTTGGCTACCGAGGAAGCGAGAAAGACTGTAATGGCAGGATTAGTAAGTGATATTGCCACCGCTTATTTTCAGTTAAGGGATTTAGACAATCAACTAGAAATCACAAAACAAACGTTGAAGACACGTCAGGATTCCTATGTAATCATTACCGACCGTTTTAAAAGTGGCTATACTTCAGAATTGGATAAAGTGCAAATTGAACAACAAGTTGCTATTGCCGAAGCAGCCATTCCAAATATCAAAAGACAAATCACCGTTTTAGAAAACACGATTTCTATTTTGATTGGACAAATGCCAGCACCGATAGAAAGAGGAAAATCCAACAAAGAGCAATTGATGGTTACCAATTTGCCTTTGTCTATTCCCTCGTCTTTGCTACAAAACAGACCTGATGTAAAAAGAGCCGAGTTACAATACATAGCCGCTCACGAGCGTATTGGAGTAGCGCAAGCAATGCGTTTTCCTTCATTCAACATTGCGGCTTTTGCAGGATTTGCTAGCGCAAAAGTGGGTGATTTATTCGATAGTGGTTCCTATAATCAAAATGCTTCAGCTGGAGTTGTCGGACCTATTTTTCAATTTGGAAAAAACAGAAGACGTGTAGAAATTAACCGTCAAATCGCTGAGCAATCCAAACTCAATTATCAAAAAACCTATCTCGTTGCGATTGGTGAAGTAGAAAACGCTATTCAAAACGTTACCACCTTTAAGGAAGAATTTGAAGCGAGAAGCCGTCAAGTTGCTGCGGCAAAAAAGAATTATGAGTTATCCTATGCACGTTACTACAATGGTTATGTTTCTTATCTGGAAGTTTTGGATGTGCAACGTTCTTTATTTGACGCCGAAATTAGTTTGTCACAATTGTCACAACGTCAATTGACCGCTATGGTTCAGCTATACAAAGCCTTAGGCGGAGGTTGGAATTAAAAATATAGAGCATAAAAAAACATCCGAATAAGGATGTTTTTTTATGCTCTATAAATTGATACGATTAGCAGTATTCGTTAAAAGCATCTTTCAAGTTGTCTGCAATCATTTCTGCTGGACGACCTTCGATGTGATGACGCTCTAACATATGCACTAATTCTCCGTTTTTGAACAAAGCCATAGAAGGCGATGATGGAGGAAAAGGAAACATATGTTGTCTTGCAGCATCAACCGCTTCTTTGTCAACACCAGCGAAAACAGTAATTAAATGGTCTGGTTTTTTTGCACCATCTAAACTCATTTTTGCTCCTGGACGTGCATTTCTTGCAGCACATCCACATACAGAATTCACAACTACTAAGGTTGTTCCTTCTGCTTTTATAGCAGCATCTACTTCTGCTGCATTATGTAAATCTTGGAAACCAGCAGCAGTTAATTCTGCTTGCATTGGTAAAACCATATCTTGTGGATACATATTTTTTATTTTTAGTTAACTGAATTAAGGCGCAAAGTTACAAAGTTTGCCAAAAAATTATAAGAACGAATTATAAAGTTTTGTTATAGTTACTGCTAATTAATTTATCGTTTCACCATTACTTACACCCTCCGCATCTGGATTCACAAAAACCAATTTCCCTTCTGCATTGGTGGTCATCAAAATCATACCTTGGCTTTCTACGCCACGCAAATTTCTTGGTGCTAAGTTTACTAAAACAGTTACGCGTTTTCCAATAATATCTTCAGGTTTAAAACTCTCTGCAATTCCTGAAACGATGGTGCGAACGTCAATTCCAGTATCTACTTTTAGAATCAATAATTTATTCGCTTTTGGCATTTTTTCGGCTTCCAAAATAGTTCCTACACGAATATCCATTTTGGCAAAATCTTCAAACTGAATCAATTCTTTCTGAGGTTCTGCTTTTTTATTTTCAGCACTATTAGCCGTTTTCGTAGCTTCTAATTTGTCGATTTGTTTTTGAATGGCTTCGTCTTCAATTTTAGAGAAAAGCAATTCGGCTTCTCCAATTTGGTGACCTGCTGGTAACAACGTCCAATTGTCAAATTCCAAATTCCAATTATTGACATCGATGTTCAACATACGTAACAATTTTTGAGACGTAAACGGTAAGAAAGGCTCACAAAGCGAACTCAAAGCAGCTGCAATTTGCAAGGCTACATACATTTGGGTTTTGGTACGCTCTGCATCGGTTTTGACCATTTTCCAAGGCTCTTCATCCGCCAAATATTTATTTCCTAAACGCGCTACATTCATCATTTCGCCCAAGGCTTCTCTAAAACGGTATCTTTCGATAGAACTCGAAATCACCGCTGGATAAGCTTTCAATTCTTCTAAAGTTTGTTCATCTACTTCGGACAATTCATTAGGTGTTGGAACAATTCCGTTGTAATATTTATTAGTCAAAACCACCACACGATTGATGAAATTTCCAAAAATAGCCACCAATTCGTTGTTGTTTCTAGCTTGAAAATCTTTCCATGTAAAATCGTTGTCTTTGGTTTCTGGAGCATTCGAAGTCAAGGCATAGCGCAACACATCCTGCTGATTAGGGAATTCTTCTAAATATTCGTGCAACCAAACCGCCCAATTTTTAGAAGTCGATAATTTATTCCCCTCTAAGTTTAGGAATTCGTTTGCTGGAACATTATCTGGTAAGATAAAACTACCTTCTGCTTTCAACATCGCTGGGAAAATCACACAGTGAAAAACAATGTTATCTTTTCCAATAAAATGTACCAATTTGGTGTCTTTGTCTTTCCAGTAAGGTTCCCAATCTTTACCTTCTCTGGCAGCCCATTCTTTGGTAGACGAAATGTAACCAATTGGGGCATCAAACCAAACGTATAATTTTTTCCCTTCGGCACCTTCTACAGGAACATCAATTCCCCAGTCTAGGTCACGAGTTACTGCACGAGGCTCTAATCCGCCGTCAATCCAAGATTTTACTTGACCGTACACATTAGGTTTCCAATCATTTTTATGACCTTCCAAAATCCATTCTCTCAAGAAGGCATCGTAACGATCTAAAGGCAAGAACCAGTGTTTGGTCGATTTCAAAACAGGCGTTTCTCCCGTGATGGTTGATTTAGGATTGATTAAGTCGGTAGCGTTTAATGTAGAACCACATTTTTCGCATTGATCTCCGTAGGCTTCCTCGTTACCACATTTTGGACAAGTACCTACTACAAAACGATCGGCCAAAAACTGATTGGCTTTGGCATCGTATAATTGTTCGGTAATTTCTTCGATAAAATCACCTTTGTCGTATAATTTTTTGAAGAATTCAGAAGCCGTTTTGTGATGAATTTCAGCCGAAGTTCTAGAATAATTATCAAATGAAATTCCGAAATCAGCAAATGATTTCCTAATGATTCCATCGTATTTATCAATTACTTCTTGAGGTGTAATGCCTTCTTTTTTGGCTTTCATCGAAATAGCCACTCCATGTTCATCACTTCCACAAACAAACACCACATCCCTTCCTTGCAAACGCAAATAGCGAGAATAAATGTCCGAAGGCACGTAAACTCCCGCCAAATGCCCAATATGAATGGGTCCGTTGGTATAAGGTAATGCTGCTGTAATGGTATATCTTTTTGGATTCTGCATCTTTATTCTGTTTTATTGCCTGCAAAAATAAGATTTTTTATGATAGGGACACAGGGACAAGTCACGACTTGTCCGTACTTCTATAAAAAAGAAGATTTGAAAACCGAAAAACAATTTTAATTTTATGACCTTTGAAGCCAAAACAAAACAAATTATGAGCAAGACGAAACTAACAATCAACAAAAACGGATCTATAAAAATTGAAGGGGATTTTGAAATAGTAGATCAAGACGGAAATGTATACGGACTAGAAGGAAGAACTGCTTTAGGTTTATGCCGATGTGGCTTGTCTTCGAATAAACCTTTTTGTGATGGTTCCCACCGCAATAATTTTGAAGGCGAATCTAAAGCATTTGATTTACCTCCAATGAAAAAAAAATTAGATTCATAAACACCTAAGGTTATGGCTAAGGGACCTGAAAAAAACACCAAAAACAAGGCGTTGCACACCAAATTACTCAATCGGAAGAAAGCTAAATTGCAAGAAGAGAAAAGGGAAAAAGCCTTGCGACTGAAAGCTTTGGTGGCCAAAATGAATGCCCAAAAAAGAACAGACGAATCGGATAGTAATCACATCAATTAAATGATGAATTTTAATTACATTCAAAATCAACTTTTTACCCGAAAATTACCTTCAATCGCTTTAAAAACTAATCCATATGGAATTCGGTAAAATCATTATTTCAAAAACCGCTGCAGCAAGCGAAAACCCTCAAGACGTTGTAAACTCCAATATTTCGGTAATCAATTTAATGAGAGAAGAAAATATCGATGACGATTTAATTCACGAAGACGCCTTAATGAGCTATTATTTAGATTATTATACTTCACAATATACCGAAGGAAATTTTGCTCAATTTGTCTACAATTCGCGATGGAATATAGAATTAAACGAACTTATTGAGGAAGGCCTGCAATTATTAGGTGCTCACAATCATTTAGCACTGTTTCAACAGCAATGCAAAAAAGTACAATTAATGAGTAGCGTAAAGCGCGAAAAATTCTTCAAAAGCAAACTAGAAGGCGTAAATCCAATTAGAGACCTACTCAACAATGACACTTTTTTTGAAATAGAAGAAAACTTAGTAGCCTTAAATGCCCATTTTTTAAAAAACCATCCTGACACCGAAATACTTACAGTAGATGAAATGTTTGCTGTTCTAGAAGAATTTGTAGGTCACGAAATCAAAAGGTCATAATACCAAAAAAGCCATTCGTAATGAATGGCTTTTTATAAAATTGTTTAATAGCAATTAGAATTTATAAGTGATTCCAATTTTGGCACCACTTGTAGCGTTACCTCCGCCACCTTCGATGTTAATTCCGAAATTTTTATTGAAGAAATACCTTCCTCCAATTTGTACACCAAGTCCAATATCTGAATCTTCGGTACCACTATAATTTCTATCATCGTAGTTGAAAATATAATAGTTCAATCCCAATCCACCATAAAAATCCCATTGGCTAGGAATATTTAATACTTTATTGAAGTGATAGTTAACATTTGCACCAAGACCTGTTACAGAATAGTCGTAGTATGTCCCAGCATTACGCTCATTGTGCGTGCGGTAAGACAATTCTCCACCTACTGTAAAGTTACTACCTACACCATAGTCAAGACCTACATAAACTGGAGTTCCCCAACCAGAAGTTCCTATTCCGGCATTCAATTGTACTCTCCCATTTTCTAAAGGAGCTTGTGCAAAAACATTAATTGCTGAAAAGCAGAAAACTGCTAAAAAAAGAATTTTTTTCATTGTAATGGTTTAAAAGTTCGCGGCAAAAATAGACTATTAAACCTGCTATCTTAGCCTTTTATAATGTTTTGACTTTTTGAAATTTGTAATACATTTATTATGAGACTCTTGCATTTGTTAAAAAAAGTTAATGTTTTAATTGTAGTTTAAAAACTACAAGACAATAGTAATAACACCAACTATATTAAATCTTCTGTATGAATTTAATCATAAATTAGGCACTTTAAAAAATAGTATTATCTTTACATTCTTATTTAATTATTTATTATAAAATATTGTATTTCAGTTGTTTAATGTTAATGATGGCAAAATGAGAAAATTAATAAACGTACTCTTTTGGTGTATTGTGGTTAGCACACAAGTAAAAGGACAAGGAGCTATATCTAATGATTGGGTGGCATTCCGTCAAACGATTGATATTCAAACCAAAGCAAAAAAGAAATTCAAAGTAGTTGCATCGGTCAAAGTAGAAAGCAACGAACCGAAAGCTTGGGCTGGAATTTGGTCAAGAGTTGATAATAAAACGGATGAAGCAGGTTTCTTTGACAATATGGGAGACCGCCCCATCAAATCCAATTCTTGGCAATCTTATACCATTGAAGGAACCATTGATGAGAATTCAAAAGCGCTAAATTTTGGAGGCTTGTGTTCTTATAACGGTAAATTCTATTTTGACAAATTCGAACTTTTCATAGAAAATGCAAAAGGGGTATTAGAACCCTATACTATTATGAATGCTGGTTTTGAAATGCCTCTTAAAAATGGAGAAATTCAAAAATGGGAATTTGGAATTGAAAAAGGAAAGGTTAGGAAAGTGAAAGAATATAGCGCAAAACTAGATAAAAGCGCCGCTGCTGGGAATACGAGTTTACTTCTTGAAGGTACTGGAATTGTAGTTAAAGAAACTGGTAAAATAGGAAATATTGAAGGAGCTTCACCTCAAATAGGTGCTATGATTTCTATGCTTGAGGATTTGAAAGACAGAGTCGAACGCACTGTAAAAAATATGAATCAATACGAAATTGATTATTTGCACGATGAAAAAGCCAATAGAATCGGTTCACTAATTATGCATTTGGCCGCTGCCGAAAAATATTATCAAGTGCTTACTTTTGAGAATAGAGACTTTACACCCGAAGAAAAAGCTAAGTGGGGCACCGCCTTAGACTTAGACAAAGGAGGTCGAGACGAATGGAAAGGACATGAGATTAAATATTATCTAGACATTTATAACGAGGTACGAAATAAAACCATAGAAGAATTAAAGAAAAGAGATGATGCTTGGTTCAACCAACAAGTGATGAAAGAAGAAGTGACCAACCATTATTGCTGGTTTCACGTAATGGAGCATCAATCGAGTCACTTAGGCCAAATTTTGTTTCTGAAAAAACGAATTCCGCCTCAAAAAGAAGTCCTTCTAGAACAGAAAATTAAAAATTAAATTCCTTTCAATTCTTTAAAAAAGAAAACCTTCTTTGAATACAATCCAAAGAAGGTTTTTTTATGAAATCGTGGTTAGATAAAGTTCGAATCCTAATATTTCGTCGAGATTAGTTCTTTTTTAACACCTCTAAACCAAGAGATTTTTTTTCATAATCAAATTTAATCAATAAAACACTTTCAGTATTTCTAGGAACTACTTTAAAATACTTTTCAGTCGCATTCAAAGTGATATCTGAGTAATCATTAGTAGTAATGATTCCGTTGTGTAAATCACCTTTTTTTATACTGTATTTTATTTTTTTGTCAGTTGTTTTTTGATTCATATAAAAAAATGACAGCAAATCTGATGCATCATTTTTTGTGGAAAACAAATAATCCAATGTCCCATCGTATTCCATATGTTTTAAGTTGAAATAGGGTCTAACGACCATCGAATTAAGGCCTCCAACTGATGTTTCTTTTTCTAATTTTTGAGTAGTTATGTAGTTGCAATTTTCATCGAACTCAATTGAGAAAAGATTTTCAAGATTGTAAACCGAAGACCATTTTTGACTTCCTAGTGAACCAAAGGCAAAGGCGGTTACTGCCCCTGCTGCTGTAAACCCTTGTTTTTCTCTTTTAGCTAATTCTCCTATGGCATAGACTTTACCATTCTTCTCGAATACTTTATTGATAAAAACTGTACCAAATTCTTTTTGTTTAAGACCGTCATTAAAACCTATAGCCTTTTTGAATTTTTCGTTATCAAAAGCCAATTCACTACTAGCTATTAATTGCCCAGATTTTGAATATTTTTCCATAAAATATCCAGTATTGTAATCATTATCAGGATAAGCATTTCCTAATTCATATTTCTCGCCAAAAAGGATAATTTCTCCATTTTTAGTCACCGTTGCATTGGTGTAAAAATTGGATTTTGTTTCGTATTTATGGCTTACTGAAAATAATTCTTTCCCTGTGTTCATATCTAAAATAATGGCTTTAAATGTAGGCTGTTTGTCATAATTAGAGCCCCATTCTTTTTCCAAAAGCACCACTAACTCTTGATTAGCAAACAACGGAGAAGCCGATTTTCTATTATTATGGTCCGCTGGAGATTGAAAGGTCCAATTTTTACTTTTATCATCACTCATATAATGTAAATCGTAACCAAAACGTTTCTTTTTGATAATTTCAGAAATCAAAAATCCTTTATTTTCAACAGGATATGTAAGTAACCACTCTCCTACTTGTTCTGCTGTTTTATAAACATAAGGCATAAATACCGTTTTTGGATAGGAAAGCTCTTTGGTTTCTTTTAATTCACCTACACCATTATAAATACTGAAAGTAATACTCGTTTTCTCTTTACTGTAAAAACTAGTTATAACTTCGCTTCCATTATCTTTTACTTCTAAAAGTTCGTTGTTTTTATCAAGGGCAAAAGTAAGTTGCTTTACTTCAGCCAAATTTTCATCTAAAAAAGTAAGTACGCCTCCTCCTTTTTTATCATCAACTACATAAAAAATATAATGAAATACTTTATTCTCATTAACAATGGTTCCACTATTTTTTAGATTTAAAATATTAACATTAGGTATTGTTTTGGTTTGAGAAAAAGAAATCCCAAAGCACATTGTGAAAAAAATGAGATAAAAGAGTTTTTTTGCCATAACAGTTTTTTTTGATTAGTTAGACAAAAATATGTTTTTTCTGAATCTTTCAAAATAAGTAAAGAACACTAAATGATTAGTATATGCTTTTTAGGAAAGATAAAAAGTCCTAAAAAAACTAAGCGCAATATGAAAAATTCAACGCATTGATTTTGAATAACATAAAGTACTCAAACTATGAATCCAAATCGAAAAACCTTTTCCTAAAACTTTGTCTAGTACTTATCAAACATTTCCTTAAATTTGTGGGCGCAAATAGCCATAAATACAAGAGTTAAAAACAAAACTATGTTACAAATCGCATTTATTAGAGAGAATCAAGAAAAAGTAATCAACGCTTTAGCCAAAAGAAACATTGATGCTAACAGCATTGTAAACGAAGTGGTACAACTAGACGAACAACGTCGCGCTACTCAAGTGGCTTTAGACAACACTTTATCTGAATCTAATAAATTGTCCAAAGACATTGGTGATTTGATGAAAAGTGGCGAGAAAGCAAAAGCTGCTATTCTTAAAGAAAAAACAGTTTCTTTAAAAGAAAAAAGCAAGGAATTGGCAGAAAAAGCAGATGCTTTGGCCGAAGAATTGACTCAAAAATTATATACTTTACCTAACCTTCCAGCGGATATTGTACCGAACGGAAAATCGGCAGATGACAACCTAAACGTTTTTCAAGAAGGCGACATTCCTACGTTGCACGAAGGCGCTTTGCCACATTGGGAATTGGTAAAAAAATACGATATCATCGATTTTGAATTGGGTGTAAAAATCACCGGAGCTGGATTCCCTGTTTACAAAGGAAAAGGAGCTCGCTTACAACGTGCTTTAATCAATTATTTTTTAGATAAAAATACAGCTGCAGGTTACAAGGAAATGCAAGTACCACATTTGGTAAACGAAGCTTCAGGCTACGGAACAGGTCAATTGCCAGATAAAGAAGGGCAAATGTACCACGCTACTGTTGATGATTTGTATTTGATTCCAACTGCTGAAGTTCCAGTAACCAATTTGTTTAGAGATGTTATTGTAAGTGAAAACGAATTGCCAATTTTATGTACTGCTTACACTCCTTGTTTCCGTCGTGAAGCAGGTTCTTATGGAGCACACGTACGTGGATTAAACCGTTTGCATCAATTTGATAAAGTAGAAATTGTTCGTATCGAACATCCAGAGAAATCATACGAAGCTTTGGATGGTATGGTAGAACATGTGAAAAATATTTTGCAGGAGCTAAAATTACCATACCGAATTTTGCGTTTGTGCGGAGGAGATATGGGATTCACTTCAGCATTGACGTATGATTTTGAAGTGTTTTCAACTGCTCAAGACCGTTGGTTAGAAATTTCATCAGTGTCTAACTTTGAAACCTTCCAAGCCAACCGTTTGAAATTACGTTTCAAAGACAAAGACGGCAAAAATCAATTGGCGCATACCTTGAACGGAAGTTCTTTGGCTTTGCCTAGAGTTTTGGCTGGAATTTTAGAAAACTACCAAACTCCAGAAGGAATCGTAATACCAGAAGTATTACGTCCGTATTGTGGTTTTGATATCATTGACTAGAAATAGTCTTTATTTTTACCTCAGATTCGCAAATTTCATTTTTATTGTACAATAAAATAATTTGCGAATTTGTGGTTATATGGTTTATCTTGGAGAAAATAATGTTTAGTGAAAAATTCGAACAATGAAAAAACTCTTTCTACATATCGCGCTGTTTTTTTCATGGATTTGTTTTTCGCAAAACGAACAATTGGCTCAATATTTTTATGAAAAAGGAGATTTTGAAAAAGCCAAATTAGGGTACGAAGAATTACTCAAAAGTATCCCGCAAAACTCTCAATATTTTCTCAGAACAATTGATTGCTATCAACAATTGCAACAATATGATTTGGCCGAAAAAACCATACAAACGCGTTATTCTAAATACAAACAAGCTTTTTTATTAGTCGAAATGGGCTACAATTGGCAGTTGCAAAAAAACGAAGCCAAAGCCAAAAGTTATTACGAACAAGCGCTCGAAAGCATTCGTAAAAATCCTAACGAAGTGTATGGTGTCGCCAATGCCTTTGAAAAAAAAGTAATCTTAGAATACGCCGTAAAAGCCTATCAAACCGCGGCTGAATTAGACGCGACTTTTAATTTTAATTATCAAATGGCCTTGCTTTATGGGCAATTAGGCAAAACCGATTTGATGATTACCACATTTTTGGATGAAGCCTTTATTAATCCGCAAAATTCGAATTTGATTCAGCATCAATTGTCTCGTTATATGTCGGACGAGAGCGATACCTCATTTTCTGATTCTTTAAAAAAGGCTTTGATTTTACGCACTCAAAAAGACCAAGATATCTTCTGGAATCAGTATTTGAGTTGGTTTTATGTACAACAAAAAGAGTTTGGAAAAGCATTCATTCAAGAAAAAGCCATTTACAAACGCAATCCAGAATCCTTGGCTGAAATCGTAAGCTTGGGACAAATGGCAATTGAGGAAGACCAAACCGAAGCTGCAACCGAAATCCTAGGTTATGTTCTAGAAAATACTAAGAATCTAGAAACATTGATACAAGCCAATACGTACTTAATAGAAATGAAATTGGCC
Source organism: Flavobacterium sp. RSSB_23 (assembly GCF_051547145.1). Classification (NCBI taxonomy): domain Bacteria; kingdom Pseudomonadati; phylum Bacteroidota; class Flavobacteriia; order Flavobacteriales; family Flavobacteriaceae; genus Flavobacterium; species Flavobacterium sp. RSSB_23. The sequence continues at coordinate 180,169 of NZ_JBPTTO010000005.1, forward strand.
AAAGCAAAACCCGCTGATTTTATTGCCATTGATACGCAGCTTAAATCCTTATTGCAGCAATTTGAAATCAATCCGTTTACGTTGAAATTGCAATTAATTCAAGCACACTTTACGGCTTTTAGTTTAAAAAAACCAGAAGAAGCAAAAGCAATTATTACTAAAGCATTGGCACTACCGTTAAACGATTACCAAATTGCAGATGCCAAAATGGAGTTGGCCGATATTTTTTTATTTGAAGAAAAATACAACCAAGCTTTGCTGTACTATTCCCAAATTGAATTGGATTTGAAGAACGATGTAATGGCACATGAAGCCAGTTTAAAAGCAGCAAAAACGAGTTATTTCAAAACCGATTTTGATTGGGCATTGAAGCAATTTAAAGAATTAAAATCTGCCAATACGCAATTGATTGCCAATGATGCTTTGGAATATTTTTTATTAATCAATGACAATACCGTTGCCGATTCGACCCAAACGGCTTTAAAGCAATTTGCCAAAGGCGACTATTTGATGTATCAAAAACGCAATGATGAAGCAATTGCTCATTTCCAAAAGATGCTACAGCAATTCAAAGGACAAGAGATTGAAGCGGTAACTCTTTTACGATTGGGTAAATTGTATGAGACGACTGGTAATTATACTTTGGCATTGCAACAATATCAGGCGATAATTGCTCAACATAGTGATGGCATATACATCGATGAAGCCTTGTTTTTTGCAGCAGAACTGTATGTGAAATACCTAAACGACCCCGAAAAAGCAAAACCACTTTATGAAAAAATGATTTTTAACCATCAAGACAGTATTTACTTTGTTGAGGCAAGGAAAAAATTCAGACAGTTAAGAGGCGATAAGAATCTTTAAAAATGGTAATTTCAATAGCAAAATAAAAACTAGAGGATGTTAAAAAATAAATAGTTTGTTCTTTCAAAGTCTAACTACTTAATACTCCAATCTTAATACTTTTTAAACAATGATTATATACAACGTTACCATCAATATTCACGAAAGTGTACACGACAAATGGATGATTTGGATGCAGCACAAGCACATTCCAGAAATATTAGCAACAGGCAAATTTTCAAATGCAAGAATGGTTCGCGTTTTGGTCGAAGAAGAAATGGGAGGACTTACTTATTCTGTTCAATACACCACAGATAGCAGAGAAACATTGCAAAAATACTATCAAGAAGATGCGCCCGCTTTGCGTGAAGAAGGACTTAAATTATTCGGCGATAAAATGCTAGCATTCAGAACCGAATTAGAAGTGATTTCGGAGTATTAAAAACGATAGCTCCATTGGTGCCAATAATATTGTAACAACGGATTAAAATCCGCCAACAATGTTATAGAAAAAAGAATTTTAGAACGCATAAATACGCTAACGCCTTCCTGCCTTTGCGGTTAAAAAAATGATTATGGAAAAAGTAAAAGCCAAAAAACATCTCGGACAACACTTTCTAAAAGACGAAAGCATTGCCAAAGCCATTGCCGACACCTTGAGTTTAGAAGGCTACAACGATGTCTTAGAAATTGGACCAGGAATGGGTGTATTGACTAAGTATTTATTAGAAAAACCTATCGACACCTATGTTATAGAAATCGATACGGAATCGGTGGCTTATTTGGATGCCAATTATCCAAAATTAAAGGATAAAATCATATCTGAAGATTTCTTAAAATACAATATCAATTCCGTTTTCGAAGGGAAACAATTTGCTATTATTGGCAATTTTCCCTATAATATTTCAACGCAAATTGTATTCAGAACCTTAGAATTCAGAGACCAAATTCCTGAGTTTTCAGGTATGTTTCAGAAAGAAGTTGCCGAACGCATTTGCGAGAAAAAAGGAAGTAAAACCTACGGCATACTTTCGGTTTTGGCACAAGCATTCTACGATACCGAATATTTATTTACGGTTGACGAACACGTATTCAATCCGCCGCCAAAAGTAAAATCGGGTGTGATGCGTATGCGACGTAAAGAAAATTATACTTTACCTTGTAGCGAAAAACTCTTGTTTACCGTAGTTAAAACGGCCTTTCAACAGCGTAGAAAAACCTTGCGCAACAGTTTAAAAACCTTAAATTTGTCCGATAAACTAAGAGAAGACCCAGTATTTGATATTCGTCCAGAGCAATTAAGTGTTGAAGAATTTATTGCCTTGACCCAAAAAATAGAAGCCGATGGAGTTTAAAATCAGCAAAGAACTCATTCAAGAGTTAGAGCAACTCATTCAAAGCAAGAACGATGTAAAATTGGAATTGTTATTGAATGACATGCACCATGCTGATATTGCCGAAATTCTAGACGAACTAGAATTTGATGAAGCTACCTATATTTTTAAAGTTTTAGATAGCGAAAAAACAGCCGAAATCCTTCTAGAACTAGAAGACGATTTGAGAGAAAACATCTTGAGCCGTCTTTCCCCAAAAGAAATCGCTGAAGAGCTTGATGAATTAGAAACCAATGATGCTGCCGACATTATTGCCGAATTATCGCAAGACATCAAAGCCGAAGTAATCTCAGAATTGCAAGACGTTGAGCACGCCAAAGACATTGTCGAATTGTTGCGCTATGACGAAGATACTGCTGGGGGAATCATGCACAAAGAGTTAGTGAAAGTCAACGAAAACTGGAACGTACTCACTTGTGTCAAAGAAATGCGAATTCAAGCCGAAAATATTTCACGCGTACACTCCATTTATGTAGTAGATGATGACGGAAGACTCAAAGGACGTTTATCGCTCAAAGACTTATTAACCACTTCTACACGAACCGCAATCAGCGATGTGTACATAAGAAAATTGAATTTTGTAAACGTAGATACCGAAGATGTTGAGGTAGCACGTATCATGCAAAAATACGACTTAGAAGCCATTCCTGTAGTCGACGAATTAGGACGTTTAGTGGGTAGAATCACCATCGATGATATCGTAGACGTAATCAAGGACGAAGCCGACAAAGATTACCAGTTAGCAGCGGGTATCTCTCAAGACGTAGAGGCCGATGATAGCATTATGGAATTGACCAAAGCGCGTTTGCCTTGGTTGGTTTTGGCGCTATTAGGTGGATTTATCACCGTTCGCGTGCTTGGTTTGTTTGAAGGCGCCATGCTCGAACACGGAAAATTATTCTTTTTCACTCCATTAATCGCTGCGATGGCTGGAAATGTTGGGGTACAATCCTCAGCAATCATCGTTCAAGGTTTGGCAAATAATACCTTAAGTGGTTCGCTGTTTAATCGTTTGGTCAAAGAAATTTCACTAAGTCTTTTGAACGGATTAATCTTAGCCAGTATCTTGTTTTTGGGAAGCCATTTTCTGCTGAATGTAGAGGTAATTATTGGCGTAATTGTAACAATTGCATTGGTTTCCGTGATAATTATTGCCTCATTAATTGGTACTTTTATCCCGTTGTTATTGGACAAATTCGGTATTGACCCGGCATTAGCAACAGGGCCATTTATTACCACTAGTAACGACATTTGCGGAATTTTGATTTATTTTTCTATTGCCAAATTAGTGCTAGGATTCTAATTCAAACAGCAACAACCCAATTAACCAACCAAAAAACCAAACCATGAAAGTACACATCATCGGAGGAGGAAACCTTGGCGTTTCTATTGCCTTAGGTTTAGCCAAGTTTTCACAAGGACATCAAATCACCATAACACGACGCAACACGGCTAGTATTTTATATTTGCAAGAACTCGGAATCACCGTTGCTACAGACAATACTCTAGCTATTCAGGAAGCCGACTTGATTATCTTGACCATCAAGCCTTATCAAGTAGATACGGTATTGACTGAAATCCTTCCTGTAATTACAAACAAAACCATTGCCTCAGCCGTTAGTGGTTTATCTATCGAAAATTTACAAAACAAAATAGGCACTTCACACAGCGCTATCCGAATTATGCCCAACATCGCTGCTCAATTTGGAGCTTCAGCGACTTGTATCGCCTTCAACGAAAAAAACAAAGAAGCCGCTCAACCGGTAGTGCAATTGTTTCAAGACTTAGGAACCGCGCCAATTATCGACGAAAAATTGATGGATGCCGCCACCGTTTTGGCAGCCAGCGGAACGGCTTTTGCCCTACGTTACATTCGAGCGTCTATGCAAGCGGGTATTGAGATTGGATTCGATTGGCAAACTGCTTTGGCCATTTCAGCACAAACCGTAAAAGGTGCCGCTGAAATGCTCCTAGAAGAAAAAGGCCATCCAGAACAATTAATCGACCGCGTAACTACCCCACAAGGCTGTACCATCGCAGGACTCAACGAAATGGAAATGCACGGTTTCAGTTCCTCACTCATTCGAGGCATCAAAACGTCCTTAAAACAAATAAAAGGATAAATCATTTGGGCGTGCCACCCTAAAGCAAAGGGGCCAACTCATGCTAGTCGTGAGTCGGCCCCTTTCCTTTAGGCTGTCGGGCTATCCGCTCCGCAATGGCGGATTACTCCTATCCCTCACGCGGAAACCACCTTAATAGTCATCTTATTTTTAATTTTATTTTGAAAGAAAAATCTATATATTTGGATAACATAAATATCCTAAAATGATTAATTTTTTTTCCAATTGGTTTAATCAGTCTAAAAACGATAATTCATTACAATCAAATAAAACTATGAATAGTTCCCTGCTCAACAATATTCTTCTCAAATCTCAAGAAAATCGTGAATTGATTTCTATATGGCAATACAATTCAGATAGAAGTTCATTTGTAGGCTATGTTACAGAAATTAATGAAGAATATATTGGTTTTAGGCACTATACTCGATTTGGAAAACCTGATGGAATTGTATTTATAAAAGTTGCCAATATAAAAACTATCGATTTCAATGATGACTATACCAAAGTAATGGAATGTTTAATTGAATATTCATCAATAATAGACCAACCTTCAGATTTTGAAATCACACTAAATCATTCAGGATATTGGCAATTTGAGGCTGTAAAACAACTCTGCAATGTAAAAAATCAAATAAGCAGTTTTGAAGTAAATGGTTCAGAATATTTTACCGGTTTCGTAATTGATTTCTCCGAAGAGGATTTTATATTGCATTGTGTTGGTAAAAATGGAGAAGATTTAGGCAATGCAATTTTTAAGGTTGAAGATGTAACCGAAGTCCGTGTGAATGACATTGATGATAGAAGAAGATTATTATTATTTAACTGGCGTAAAGCGAGTTTGTAAAAACTATAAAAAAGAAAAAGCGGTTATGACACCGCTTTTTTCTTTTTAGTCTTCTTCTCTTTCAAATTGATTTTGAGCCAAATAAAACCAAGGGTTCCTGCCAAAAATGAAGCAATTAGAATCGCAATTTTAGAATAATTGATGATTTCTTCTCCATCTCCATCATTTTTAAAAGCCAATAAAGTGATAAAAATGGACATCGTAAATCCTATTCCTCCCAACATTCCTGCTCCAACAATATCTTTCCAACGCAGCTCTTTCGGCAAAGCACAAACGCCAAAAGTCACGGCCAAAAACGAAAACAGCCAAATGCCCAAAGGCTTCCCAATAACCAATCCTGCAATAATCCCAATGGTGTTTTCATGCAATAATCCTTCATGCCAATTGCTGTCGATAGCTATTCCTGTATTGGCAATGGCAAATAAAGGCAGAATAAAAAAGGCCACAGGATTGTGTAAAAAATGTTGCAAACGGTAAGAAGCACTTTGTGGTCCACCATCCCCAAACGGAATAACAAAGGCCAAAATAACGCCTGTAATTGTAGCATGAATTCCTGAATTCAACATAAAATACCACATTGCTATTCCACCTAACAAGTACGGAATCAAGTTGTGCACTTTTCGTCGGTTCAAAATAAATAGGAAACCCCAAATCGCTAATGCATAAAATAAGTTTAGAAAGGCAATAGAATCGGTATAAAACACAGCGATTACGATAATGGCTCCCAAATCGTCAATAACCGCTAATGCCGTTAAAAATATTTTTAATGAAGCAGGCACCCGATTCCCCAACAAAGACAAAATTCCAATCGCAAAAGCAATATCTGTAGCCATAGGAATACCCGCTCCGTTTTGGGTTATCGTTCCAAAATTTAGCGCTAAAAAAATTCCAGCAGGAACAATCATTCCGCCCAATGCTCCAAAAATAGGTAAAGCCGCATTTTTGATATTGGCCAATTCACCATCATATATTTCACGCTCTAACTCTAATCCAATCATTAAAAAGAAAATGGCCATCAAGCCGTCATTAATCCAATCGGTGATTGTATGGTGTCCTAATGGAGTTTTCCAAAAGGCAATATAGTCAGTTTGTATGCTCGAATTGGCTAGATATAAAGAGAGTACTGTTACAAATAGAAGTAATAATCCTCCAGCTTTTTCACTTTCAAAGAAGGCTTTAAATGTTTTCGTCAATTTCATTGCTTGTAATGTGTTTTTATACTTATGGCTAATTTAAGCATTTTTAAAGGAACTACTTTCCAGAAAGTAAAAACCGTATTTTTTTCGTTAATTTGAAGGATAAAAAATAGTAGTTATGGACATCAAAATCCTTCATATAGACAGCAACAATCCTTTGCTGTGGGAACAATTACAAGAAGCGGGTTTTCACAACGAAGCCGACTTTACTTCTTCTAAAGAAGCCGTTGAAGATAAAATTAAAGACTATCATGGTATCGTGATTCGCAGCCGATTCAAAATTGATAAAAATTTCATCGACAAAGCCACCAATTTACAGTTTATTGCTCGAGTGGGTGCTGGTCTCGAAAGCATCGATTGTGATTATGCATTGGCAAAAAACATTGCACTAATAGCCGCTCCAGAAGGCAATCGAAATGCGGTGGCAGAGCATTCTTTAGGAATGATTTTGTCGCTTTTTAACAAACTCAACCAAGCTGATAACGAAATTAGAAAAGGGCAATGGAATAGAGAAAGTAATCGCGGTCATGAATTAGACGGAAAGACTGTTGGGATTATTGGCTACGGAAATATGGGAAAAGCTTTTGCCAAAAAACTGCGAGGGTTTGATGCTGAAGTGCTTTGTCACGATATTTTACCCAATGTAAGTGATGCCAACGCCAAACAAGTCACACTAGAAGAATTACAACAAAAAGCCGATGTACTAAGTCTGCATATTCCATGGACACCTGAAACGGATAAAATGGTGAATGCTGATTTTATAGCATCGTTTTCCAAACCTTTTTGGTTAATTAACACCTCAAGAGGCAAAAATGTAGTTACTGCCGATTTAGTTCAAGCGCTAGAATCTGGAAAAATTTTGGGTGCAGGATTGGATGTTTTGGAGTATGAGAAATTGTCTTTTGAAACTTTATTCCAAGACAAAAACACGCCCGAAGCTTTTGATTATTTACTAAAAAGTCCAAAAGTTTTGCTTTCGCCACACATTGCTGGCTGGACCTTCGAGAGTCATGAACGACTGGCTCAAGTGATTGTGGATAAAATAAAGGCACTTTATAGTAAATGATAATCTATTGGTTATAAAAAATATGTAACTTTTTTTATAGATTTACAACTAACTAAATCAATAACCAAATTTAACCATCATGGAAGAAACGAAACACGAAGCATGGAATACCCCTTATCCTAAAGCACAACCAGAAAACAAAAAAATTATTGCTGGAGTTTTAGCAATCGTTCTTGGGGGATTAGGAATTCATAAATTTATTCTAGGTTACACTCAAGAAGGAATCATACAACTGCTAATTGGATTATGTGGAATTGGATACATAATCGGAATAATTGAAGGAATTATCTATTTGACCAAATCGGACGAAGAGTTTTATCAAACGTACCAAGTGGGCAAAAAGGGTTGGTTTTAAAAAACCGTTTCAAAATAAAAAAGGCTGTCTAGAGAATTAGACAGCCTTTTTATTATAGTAACTTATATTATTTTTCTAAAACGTAACGTCTTGTTACTTCAGTCCAATTGATTACATTGAAAAAAGCTTCGATATAATCTGGTCTTCTGTTTTGGTAGTGCAAGTAGTAAGCATGTTCCCAAACGTCCATTCCTAAGATTGGAGTTCCTCCACAACCTACACCTGGCATTAATGGATTATCTTGGTTTGGTGTACCACAAACTTCTAATTTACCACCTTTTTGAACGCACAACCAAGCCCATCCTGACCCAAATTGTGTAGCTCCAGCTTTAGCAAACTTAGCTTTGAATTCTTCAAATGTACCGAAAGAAGCTTCGATAGCATCAAGCAATTCGCCTGTTGGTTGTCCACCTCCATTTGGAGACATTACAGTCCAAAACAAATTGTGGTTGTAATATCCACCTCCGTTGTTACGAACAGCAGCATTAGTTTTATCTAAATTAATTAAAATGTTTTCGATTGTTTTGCCTTCCATATCCGTTCCTGCAATCGCTGCATTCAGGTTAGTTGTATAGGCATTATGATGTTTAGAATGGTGAATTTCCATTGTTCTAGCATCAATATGTGGTTCTAATGCATCGTATGCATAAGGTAATTGTGGTAATTCAAATGCCATGATATCGTAATTTAATTGATTTATAAAATTTATCCAAATTTATACAATTAACTTTATACTTTAAAAAACATTTTTGTTATAATTCCTATTTTGTTTTTGAAATCCTTATTTTTTGATGGTATAAATGTAATATGCTCATTTTTAGATTTCAATTTCGATGAAAATATAATTTTAGGAATGCGCCATAGCCATACAAACAATGCTGATTTTGGCTCCTGGAATTTCCAAAAGTGCTCTAGAACAAGCCTCTAGCGTGGCGCCAGTAGTTAAAACATCATCTAATAATAGAAAATGTTTGTTATGCTCTTCTTCTGAAAATTGAACCTCAAAAACACTATGTATTCCTTCGGTTCTTCCCAATAGATTTTTTTTGGATTGGGTTTTCGAATCAATTTTCCGAAGTAAAACCTCTTTTTGGACAGGAATGTTCAATTCGTTTGATAAAGCTTCTGCAAAAGTGTCTACTTGATTGTACCCTCTTTTTCTCCATCTCTTTTTATGAATTGGAACGGGTATGATTGCATCTACATTTTTTAGAGCCAGATTATTTTTTAAATCTTCAGCATACCAATGACCTAGTTGTGTTCCAATTTCTTGATGCCCTCGGTATTTTAAATTATGAATTAATTCTTGCACCATTCCTTTTTTATGAAAATACAAAAAAGCAGAAGCATGAATTACAGGAATCCTGCCATAAAACTTCTTGAAAGCTTCATTCTCTGTATGAATATGATGATTTGTTTGTGGCAAATTGTGCCTGCACTTTGTACAAATTACTGTTTCATTTGTCAATAAAAAAGAGTGACATCCAGAACAAACAGGTGGAAAAAATAAATTCACAAGGTTTTTGAGCATCTAATCCAAATTTTATTGATAAAAATAAGCAAATCAATGCTTCAAACTTTTGCTTTTTTGTTTTTTTTAAATCCACTTTTTATATTTTTGCATCACTATGGCAAAACAAGAAGATTTATTTAAGAATGTAGTTTCGCACGCAAAAGAGTATGGATTTATTTTTCCGTCAAGCGAAATATACGATGGTTTAAGTGCAGTATATGATTATGCACAAAACGGTGTAGAATTAAAAAAGAACATACGCGAATATTGGTGGAAATCGATGGTACAAATGAACGAGAACATTGTAGGTCTCGACGCTGCCATTTTGATGCATCCAACCACTTGGAAGGCTTCAGGCCACGTTGATGCTTTTAATGACCCATTGATTGACAACAAAGATTCTAAAAGAAGATACCGTGCCGATGTTTTGATTGAAGATTATGCCGAAAAACTAAATATTAAGGCTAAAAAAGAAATCGAAAAGGCAAAAGTTCGTTTTGGAGAAGCTTTCAATGAGCAAGAATTTATTACGACCAATCCAAGAGTAGTAGAATATTTAGCCAAAGAAAGAGAAATTCTTGAAAGAATGGGACGTTCTTTGGGTAATGGTGATTTAGAGGATGTAAAAGCTTTAATCGAAGAATTAGAAATTGCGTGTCCAGAATCAGGTTCTCGTAATTGGACTGAAGTGCGTCAATTCAACTTGATGTTTGGTACCAAATTAGGTGCTTCTGCTGATACAGCAATGGATTTATATTTGCGTCCAGAAACAGCACAAGGAATTTTTGTGAATTTCTTGAATGTTCAAAAATCAGGTAGAATGAAAGTTCCTTTTGGAATTGCTCAAACTGGAAAAGCCTTCAGAAACGAAATCGTAGCGAGACAATTCATCTTCCGTATGCGTGAATTTGAACAAATGGAAATGCAATTTTTTGTACGTCCAGGAGAAGAAATGCAATGGTACGAACACTGGAAAGCTACTCGTTTGAAATGGCATTTATCGCTTGGTTTAGGAGCAGAAAGATACCGTTTTCATGACCACGAAAAATTAGCGCATTATGCCAATGCTGCTGCCGATATCGAGTTTGAATTCCCTTTTGGTTTCAAAGAATTGGAAGGAATTCACTCAAGAACCGATTTCGATTTGAAAGCACACGAAGAATATTCAGGTAGAAAACTACAATATTTTGATGCCGAATTGAATCAAAATTATGTTCCTTACGTAGTTGAAACTTCAGTTGGTTTGGACAGAATGTTCTTGGCGGTTTTTGCTACTTCTTTAAAAGAAGAAACGCTAGAAGACGGTTCAACAAGAACAGTACTAAAGTTACCAGCTGTTTTAGCACCAACTAAAGCGGCTATTTTACCTTTAGTGAAAAAAGACGGTTTACCAGAAATTGCTAAGCAAATCATTGAAGATTTGCGTTGGGATTTCAACGTGTCTTACGATGAGAAAGATGCAGTAGGAAGACGTTATAGAAGACAAGATGCCTTAGGAACACCTTTCTGTATCACTGTTGACCATCAAACCGCAGAAGACCAAACGGTAACCATTCGTCATAGAGACACGATGAAACAAGACCGCGTTGCTATTGCCGATTTAAAAGCCATCATCGAAAATGAAGTATCGATGAAAAACTGGTTGATGAAAATGTAATACTTTAATTGTCATAAACAGACAATATTTAATCTATATCCAAACAGTTGCAAGTCCATACTTGCAACTGTTTTTGTTTGGTACATTACCCAATAAATACCTCTTTTGAAATACTCCAATAAAAAAACCACCTATTCAAAAATAATACATTTGTGAATTGGTGGTTAAATATTAGTTACTACCAATCTTCAAGACTTTACGTCTTCGCATCAAAAACTAAAGATTGGCAAAAAAATCATTTCCTTTATCATCTGTAATAATAAATGCAGGGAAATCTTTGATGGTGATTTTACGAACGGCTTCCATACCTAATTCTTCAAAATCCACTACCTCAACAGAAAGAATATTCTCTTTTGCCAAAATAGCTGCTGGTCCACCAATAGAACCCAAATAGAATCCTCCATAGGTTTTACAAGCGTTCATTACGTCTTTGGTTCGGTTACCTTTGGCTAACATCACCATACTTCCGCCATTTTTTTGGAACTCCTCAACGTACACGTCCATACGACCTGCAGTTGTTGGTCCAAAACTTCCTGAAGGCATTCCTTCTGGTGTTTTAGCTGGTCCAGCATAATAAATAGGGTGATTTTTAAAGTATTCTGGCATCGGTTTTCCTGCATCTAACAACTCTTTGATTTTGGCATGTGCAATATCGCGAGCTACAATCAAGGTACCGTTTAGTTTTAATCGTGTTTTGATAGGATATTTAGACAACTCCGCCAAAATTTCTGGCATAGGCTTGTTCAAATCAATCTCGACAGCCGCTTCCAAATGAGGAGGTGTTTCTGGCAACAATCGTTTTGGATTTACTTCCAATTGTTCTACAAAAATACCGTCTTTCGTAATTTTTCCTTTGATGTTTCTATCCGCAGAACAAGAAACTCCTAATCCCACTGGACAAGAAGCAGCGTGACGTGGTAAACGAATTACACGAACATCGTGTGTGAAATATTTACCTCCAAATTGCGCTCCAATTTGGCTTTCTTGGCAAATAATTTGTACTCTCTTTTCCCACTCCAAATCACGGAAAGCTTGTCCTGCCATGTTTCCAGAAGTAGGCAAATGGTCAAAATAACCTGCGGAAGCTTTTTTTACAGCGGCTAAATTAGCTTCGGCAGAAGTTCCTCCAATCACCAAAGCCAAGTGGTATGGTGGACAAGCAGATGTACCTAAATCCATAATCTTAGCACGAATAAAAGCATCTAACGATTTTTCATTTAATAATGACTTCGTTTGTTGGTATAAATAGGTTTTATTGGCTGACCCTCCACCTTTGGCTAAAAATAAAAATTCATAAGAAGCACCTTTTTTGGCATAAATATCAATTTGAGCCGGAAGGTTAGATCCTGAATTTTTTTCTTCAAACATGCTAATTGGCACAATTTGAGAATAACGGAGGTTCTTTTCTTGGTAAGTATTAAAAATTCCTCTAGACAAATACTCTGCATCATCAACGCCGGTGTATACATTTTCTCCTTTTTTGGCCATCACAATTGCCGTTCCCGTATCTTGACAAGAAGGCAATTCTCCATCGATAGCTACTACGGCATTTTGCAATAAATTATACGCTACAAAACGATCATTGTCGGTCGCTTCTGGGTCATCCAAAATGGCTCTTAATTTTTCTAAATGCGAAGTACGTAGCATAAAAGAAACGTCTCTCATAGCTTCTTGCGCCAATAATTCTAACCCTTTTGGGTCGATGGTTAAAATCTCACGTTCGCCTAATTGCTCGACTTTTACAAAGTCTGAAGTAATTTTTCGGTATTGGGTTTCGTCTTTTAAAATAGGATAAGGATCCTGGTATATAAAGTCCATATTGTATTGTTTTTTTATGAAAGGTAAAGATAAGAATTGTTGAAAGAATGAAAATCCATTTCTAATAACTTATCCTTTAGAATTGGTATAAATTAGCCCCAAAACATACAAATATGAAAGACTTATTCGTTTTTGTGGTATTCATTAAAAGTCATCTCCTTTTTAAAATAAGGCAAATTCTTAGTTGTGATCAGTTGCTTTCTCCACTGATTATTTTTTAGTCTAAAAACGGTTGAATCACTATACGATAAAATGCCTTTTTCCTCTTCTTCTGTAGCATCATCAGATGGTTCAAAAGATACAGTTTTACAATAAAAGGATTGGGGTTCTGCTGTTTTCTCTGGATTATGAATTTCAACCCAGCTCCCCCAACCACTATCAAAAACAGATTCCCATTGGTGTACTAATTGTAGTTGGTGTTTTTTTATAAAAAATAAAAAGTTTTGCTGAGCATAGCCACAAGCGGGATATCCAATACGAATTGTGACAAAGGGAGATTGTTTACTAGTTGCATCGCTCAAGCCCAAAGATCCACTCCATTCAGAACCATTAGTATAGTTGGGAATTATGATTTTTGAAGAAGCAATCTGTTTTTTATCTTTATAAAAATCAAGACGATAACTCATCGTAAGTAAGCTATCCTTATCCATTTTTTTATCCAATAGATGCGCAAGGACAAAAAAAATTGGATTTAATTCTCCTGAATCATATACAAAAACGGTATCCGTCTTTAGTATCTTATCCGTTGTTCTTCCAGCAATTAATTTTGGTTTTTCTTGAATTGAAGTTTCGGGTTTACTTATTCCTTTTTGTTTTTGACAACTGATAAAAAAAACAAATAAAATGAACAGTACAATTCTCATAATAATATAGATTTAGGGGAAATTAGCTATTGATTCTTTATACTAAAAAAACCAGCTAGCTACGAAAATAGCCGTAATTACACAAATCACGTCTACCAACAACATTGTTCCTAAAGCATAACGAGTATTTTTGATATTTACCGAACCAAAATAAACGGCAATCACATAAAAAGTACTTTCGGCGCTGCATTGAAAAATACTACTAAGTCTTCCGGTCATCGAATCGGCTCCAAAAGTATTCATGGAATCAATCAAAAAGCCGCGTGATCCTGCCGAGCTAAACGGTCTAAGCAAGGCTACTGGCAATGCATCGGTGATTTGTTTGTTAACTCCCATATTAGAAAATGCAAAAGCGACCCAATTGCTCACAATTTCGAATAAACCACTATTTCGGAACAAAGAAATAGCGACCAACATACCCAAAACATAGGGAAAAATCGTTACTCCTGTTTTCACTCCATTATTGGCTCCCGTTACAAACGCTTCGTAAACTGTGGTGCCTGCCTCTGTAAATTTCTTTTCTTTTACAAAAGATAGAATCAGCGTAAAAGCAATAATGGCCACTAATATCAAAGCTGAAAGATTAGAAGTAAAATAATTTTTACCTATTAAATCCAAGTGATTCACATACATCAATAAACCTACGATAGCGGCAATTAAAACCATTAATCCTAGCACTAATGAAGCGCTTTTAAAATTGATTTTTTGTTTTACCCCCACAATCAAGAACGCCGCTATGGTTCCGATGAAAGAAGTAATAATACAAGGCAACATTACATCGGCTGGATTACTAGCACCTGCTGCAGCACGATAACCAATGATAGAAGTAGCAATCAAAGTAAGTCCCGAAGCATGCAGACACATGAACATGATCTGCGCATCACTGGCTTTATCTTTTTCGGGATTGATGGTTTGCAAGCTTTCCATAGCTTTTAATCCAAATGGCGTAGCTGCCGAATCTAACCCTAAGAAATTTGCAGCAAAATTCAAGGTCATATAGGAAATTGAAGGGTGATTTTTAGGAATACTAGGAAATACTTTTACGAACACTGGGCTCAATACTTTCGCTAGTTTTTCGGAAGCCCCTGAAATGATTAATAATTCCATCAGTCCACAGAAAAAAGCTAGGTAAGCCATCAATGGCAAGATCAAATCGAGCAACGTACTTTTACATGTTGGCAAAAGCCCATCAGATTTTTGAACACCGCTAAATACTTTTACCACTTTGTTTTTATACACATAAGTAGTGTCGGCGTTTAGGGTATCTCGGTTGATGACCATAGTTTGGTCGGGTGCCTTTTTAAGACTGTCTTTGATAAAAACAGGCATTTGTTCAAGATAGTGTTCCGATAGTAAAATAGGATCATCTTTTTTGCCATTCAAAACATGATCTATAGTATAACTATTACCCGAAAACAAACTCACTACTACAAAAAGGATGGAAGAAATAAATATCACCAACCAAAATCTACTCAATACCATAATTTATAATTTTTGTAAATGTAATATTTTGTTTTTTGATAAAATAGTAAGAACCAAAAGAACACTTTGTTGAAGAAAAATTATGTAATAACCATAACCTAAACTATCATAGGAATTGTAAAGAGAAATAATCATCAATCCTAGTGTTAAAACAATCAACAACAAACTAATTTTTTTTCTATTATAAAAAAGTAATAAAGGCGTAAGCACCAGTGAAAAAATTACTAGAATAAACGCTAAAAATTCAAAAACATCTAAAAAAGTAATAGATTGGAAAGTAAAAAAATCAACCAAATACTTAATAAAAGGATCATAATAATAGTCCGTAAAACCACCTCCATCCAAAGCACAACCGATGATTATAACTTTATTAAAAGGTAGAAATAATGAAATAAATCCAACAAGGCTAAAAATTAAAAAAAAAGCTTTTTTATACATTTAGAGTTAATTTACACATGAATAATCTCTTCATCAATCAGCAAATCTTCTCTGCGAAGACGAAGGAAAATCTGTGCCACGGCAATAGTATCTTTTTCGCAATAGGTCACGATGCGATCGATGTCTTTCTCAACATAAAAAACATGTCCGACTTGGCTGCCGTCGATATCGCCTTTGGAAGAAGGAATTCCAAGTACTTTACAAAGTAACTTCAAGGAAGTAAAATGCTTATAATCGCCAAATTTCCATAATTCTAAGGTGTCCAGATGTGGAATCTCCCAAGGTTTTTTGCCAAATAAATTGAGTTTATCAGGAATAGGCATTTGGTTGATGATCATTCGGCGGGCTAAAAACGGAATGTCAAATTCTTTGGCATTATGACCACATAACAGCTGCTGCGGCTGATTAAAATGATTGTTGATTAGATTACTGAAATCCTTCAATAACTGTTTTTCTTCTCCAAAAAAAGAGGTCACTCTAAAATTACGAATGTCCCCTTTAATGATAAAATAACCTACCGAAATACACACAATTTTTCCAAACTCGGCCCAAATTCCAGCGCGATCATAAAATTCTTCAGGTGTAAAATCGTCTTTGCGTTGGTATAGTGTTTTTTGGTCCCAAAGCGCTTTCAGATCATCATCCAAAGTATTGAAGTTTTCTACTTCGGGAACGGTTTCTATGTCTAGAAAAAGAATGTTATTGAGGTTTATTTTTTCGATCATGAATTAAATTTTAAACACGAATTGCACGAATTTTCACTAACTATTGAAGTCCTAAATTTAGGTAATTTTGTAATCTGAGTCGTCAAATTTTGTAAAAAATAGTTACGCTTTTCTTAAAACAAACATTGTTGCGCCGTTGGATTTTCGTGTTCGAGCAGCCACTTTTTGCGCCATAATCCGCCAGCATAGCCAGTTAGTGAACCATCAGTGCCAATGACTCTGTGGCAGGGCACTACGATCCATAACGGATTTTTTCCGTTGGCCGAAGCAACTGCTCGAATGGCTTTGACATCGCCCAATTTTTTTGACAAATCCATATAACTACAGGTTTTTCCGTACGGAATTTCGAGTAGGGCTTGCCACACTTTTTGTTGAAATTCGGTTCCTTTGGGATTAAGTTTGAAATCAAAATGGGTGCGATTGCCTTGAAAATAGTCGTTAAGTTGGGTAACGGCTTCCTGCAAAACGGATGGAATTTCAACAGAAACCTCTCCCTCATCGATAACGGAAATTTGAGCAATGCCGTTTGCATCGCCTGTAATTTGGGCAATTCCTAGTGGTGTATTGATAGCAACGGTTTCCATAAGTTGGTGTGAATTGAACCGCAAAGTACTAAAAGTTTTTGGATGAATGGCGGTGCTTGAACCACGGATTGAACAGATGAAACGGATTTTAAAAATAACTTAAATGACCTTAAATGGTTGAAAAAGTTAACCGCAAGGGGCGCAAAGATTTACGCAAGGAGCACAAAGAATAACTTAAATGAACTTTTATGGTTTAAGAAAAAAGTAACCGCAAATTTTCGCAAATTGTTTTTGGTCAAAATTGCAGTGATTGAGCCACTGATTGAACTGATAAAACGGATTTTAAAAAACTTAAATGACCTTATATGCCTTAAATGGTTTTAAAATTTACAGTACTAAACTGAATTCAAAAAAAAAGAACCATTCGTTTGTACAAATGGTTCTTGTGTGGTGTAGCCCTGATCGTAACGGCATCCTTTGCCGCCGGGGTTCGGCGGGAAAGATATAGTGTAGAGCAGGACTCGAGCGAAGCGAACTGACGAAGTAAATAGCTCCTAATTCTTCGACTTAGCCTAGGATTATCCTTATTTCAAATTGGAATAGATATAGGCTTCTAATCCTTTTAATTCTTCTTCGGACATGGTTTTGGTGATGGCGAAATTGGCCTTCATAATGTCGTATTGACTTGGGTCCATGATGGGTTTTGCTTCTTCTTTGAGGAAGGCAACTAGGTCTCCGTTTTTCTCTTTGTACGTTTTGGCAATGTCTTGCAAGCTTGGACCAATAAGTTTGGTGTCTACTTTATGACAGGCAATACAAGCTCCTTTGGTTTCAAAAAGTTCTTTGCCTAATGCCTCGGGCGTTACGGCTGTTTCGGTTTTTACCTCGGTTGCTGCATCGGTTGTTGTTGGAGTGCCAAAGGGCTCAGCGCTTTCTTTTTTGCAAGAACTTAGGGCTAAAGCTATTGCAATGATTACTAATTTTTTCATGTTTTATTGATTTAAAAGTATCGCAGCTTCTTTGGCAAAATAAGTCGAGATTAAACTCGCTCCAGCTCGCTTGATACACATTAATTGTTCCATCATAATTTTGTCATGATCGAGCCAACCTCTCTCTGCTGCGGCTTTAATCATAGCATATTCGCCCGAAACATGGAAAACTGTAACGGGTACATTCACGGCATTTTTAACCTCACGCACGATATCCAAATAGGCAATTCCGGGTTTTACCATTACCATATCGGCGCCTTCTTCCACATCCGACAAGGCCTCTTTGATGGCTTCTATGCGATTGGCATAATCCATTTGGTAGGTTTTTTTGTCTTTGGGTACTTCGATTTCGGCTTCTCTTGGGGCACTGTCTAGCGCATCGCGAAACGGGCCATAAAATGCCGAAGCATACTTGGCCGAATAACTCATAATCCCCACGTGATGATAGCCTGCGGCATCCAATCCTTGACGCAAACGCAATACGCGTCCATCCATCATATCGCTTGGTGCTACAAAATCGGCTCCTGCCTCCGCGTGTGAAACGGCCATTTTTACCAAAGCGTCGTTGGTCGAGTCATTTTCTACATCGCCATTGGCAATAATTCCATCGTGACCATAAATAGAATAAGGGTCTAAAGCCACATCGGGCATGACAATCATTTCTGGGCAAGCCGCTTTGATGGCACGAATGGCTTGTTGCATTAATCCGTTGGGATTCCAAGCCTCTTTACCGGTATTGTCTTTTAGCGTTTCGCTAACTTTTACATAAATATTGACCGCACGAATGCCTAATGCATAAATTTCTTTGACCTCAGTAACTGTTAAATCAATCGAACGGCGGTAGATTCCAGGCATAGAAGGAATTTCGACTTTTACATTTTCGCCCTCTGCTATAAACATAGGAAACATAAAATCGGTAGGACTTAAAGTGGTTTCTCTAACTAAGCTTCGGATGGATTCGTTCACTCTTAAGCGACGGTTTCTGTGTAGTGGAAACATGTAGGTGTATTTTATATTTGATACCAATTCAACCTTATGAATCGGAACCGTAAAAATAAGGAAAATAGGCGAAAAGAAAGAATCCTAAGACACTATAAATAGCGCTTTTTTTCACCTTTCAGGACGTGAATTTGTCCAATTTATTTTAATAAAACACACCATAGCTCTATTTATTTCGTCTAAATTTGCAAAATGAAGAAAATTCTTGTTTTATGTTGCTGTTGGCTCTTAACTAGTTGTTTTGAAATTACAGAAAAAATAAAACACCACGACAATCAAAGTGGTGACTATACGCTTATTGTAGATTTTTCTAAATCTTGGTTCAAAACCAAATCGGCTATGTGGTTAGAAGAAGTCGATGGTGTCAAAATTCCAGATGAAGAGGAGATTACCCAAAAATTACTCGACTTTAAACGAACGGCTTCAAAAATTGAAGGGATTACTAACCTAAGCACGAAAACTGACTTTGAACACTATATTTTTACAATTCAATTCACTTACCAAAATCTCAAAGCCTTGAATGCAGTGGTGAATGTGATTAATAAACAAAAAAACCAAGTACATTTCAACAGCAATGGCAAAACCTTCGAGCGAATAGCTTCTTATCCTGTTCCTGAAAAACTGGTAAAAGACCCCAAAAAGAAGACCGACTTAGAACAAGCCAATATTATCGCCGTTTACACTTTTGACAAAGACATAACAGGCGCAACAAACGGCAATAGTAAAATTGCCAAAAACAAAAAAACCATTTTCTTGAAACAAAGCATGTACAACGTACTCAAGAAATCTTCATTAATGAACAATACTATTCAACTCAATCCCTAAATCTAAAATTCACCCATGAAATCGTTATTGAACTACCTCTTTTTATTGATAAGCTGCATTGGCTTTTGTCAGCAACCCTCCAAAAATTATGACTATTTTGTACAATACAACGGTGCACAATTCACCAAAAAAGTCAAAATAGAGCAACTAACCAATCATCCGCTATTGAACAAGTTGCAAAAGGAAAATGCTGACTTTGATACGAATGAGTTTACCGCTCTTTTTGATTTAGAAAAAAACGCAAGTGTTGTTGGTAATTTTACAGACAGTATCGCCTACTATCAAGCCACAATTCCGATTAGAAACAAAGAAAAATTAAAAGCTTTTTTAACCAAAAGAAATGAAAAAAAGGCGCTTTCTGATTCGAAAACCAAATTCGAAATTCAGGACTTTGGCACCTATGCAATGCTAAATTCGAGTGACCAAAAGTTTACCATAGCTTGGAATGATTCCTACTTGGTGTTTTTTGAATTGACAAAAAAATATAGTGATATTGCTCCAAAACGTGACGTAGTTGTAGATTCGGTTGCTGCGCCAACAGTAACAGTTGAAACCTATGGCGACCCAGCCGAAACCTCTCCCGTAGAAGAAATACAAGAAGAAGTTGTGGTTGATGTTGCACCTCCTGCTGATGCTCCGGTTGTATACGAAACGAATGATGCTACAACAGAAGACACCTATTCCAACGACGCTTATTACGCAGCCTACGAAACCCAAAGAATTGCTTTTGATAGCATTCAAAAAATAAAACAAATCAATTTTACAAAATCACTTTTCGAGAAAGGTTTTGTTGCTCCTGCTTCGTCCAAAATAAATCCAACCGCCGATATTTCGTCGTGGGTAAATTATGGCGGATTCCTAACCAATTTGAGTTCTTCCTTTTCTACTTTAACTCAGTTAGGTGCCTACGGTAAATATTTGCCTTTGCAAAAAGGAATTGACACGTTTATCAAAGGGATGAATTTTGATTTTTATTTTGATAATGACAACGCTCGTATAGAAGAAACCATCGAATACTCAAAGTCAATTGCGGATATGATGGGAAAAATAAACGACCGAAAAATAAACAAAAAAATATTTGCTTACTTCCCTGAACAAGAACCTTTAGGCTATTTTTCGTATCATTTTAATTCGAAAGCTTTGCTAGAAAATATGCCCCATATGATTGGTGAAATTTTTTCGAACACTGTCTTTATGAACGAAGATTTTAGTTTTGTAACCGATTTGATTACCACCTTAGTTGATGAAAAAGCAACCGCCACCTTATTTGATGGTGATATTAGTTTATTTCTTCACGAAGTGAAATCGAAGGAAGTAAAAACCAAAACTTTTGAATACGACGAAAACTACGAATCCGTTGAAGTTGAAAAAATGGTAACCAAAACGATTCCTGAATTTACAATGATTTTTACCGCTACCCATGCTACATTTTATGACAAATTGATTGATTTGGGAGTTCGCAAAAAAATGTTGTTGCCTAAAAACGGTTTTTATGAAATAGTTGGCACAAACGAATTTGGTACCGTTTACATCGTAAAAAATCAAGATGTGCTTGTGGTAACCAACCTTTTGGAACAAACCCAAACCAACGAGGGGAATTTTAAAAATGGTATTCAAAAAAGTTTAAAGCAAAACACCATTTCGGCTGCATTTGATATTCAGAAAATGGCAGACACTTATTTGAAGACCGAAAAAAATAACACAAAAGATAAAAAGTACTTGAACGCTTTTGCTTCAAAGTTCAAAACCATTAGCATGGAATCTCCTAAAAAAGTAACGGATAATAAATTAAAAGTTGACCTTCGATTGAATACGGTAAAAGGAGACAAAAACATCATGCTCCAAACACTAGACTTGATTGATGAAATCAGTCAGAAATAACAAAAAAGAAGGCGATTTCTACATTTGAAATCGCCTTCTTTTTTATAAACCAATCGCCTTAGTGCCTTGGTCATATAGTTCTTTAACTTTTTTTGGTGGGTCAAATCGATAGCCAGCGGTCACTCTAAAAGTGGCAATGTTTTCATTAAATCGAACAGGATTGTTGTTGTCCTGAACAAAATTTGAATAATTTAAGTTTACAAAAGTAAAAAAGGAATCTGAGTTATAGCCTAATTTTAGGTTAATAGTAGACTCAATAACGCCAGAAAAATCGCCATCAACATCATTGAAACCAGCTCCCACTGCAATTCCAGATGAGACTAATACATGATTGCTAATAACCCAATTGTAGTAATAAGAAGGCGCCAAAGTAAAGAGCCAAATCCTACTTTTATTAGCTTCATTCCCATCATTCAAATTAAGATAGGTATTATAAATTGACAAGGTTGGAATAAAACTACCCGAACTTTTGGTTTGCCATTGGTTTTGATTGGCAATGGTTTTGAATGAAAATTTAGGGTTAAAAATATACGATGTTGTTCCTCCTATCTTGATGGAACGCATTCTAGGGAAAGAAGCACTAAAAGTTTCATCTACTGCATAAAACCCTTTTTGATTGGAATACAATAAAGTCTGCATCCATTGTTTGACGATGAAACGCGTTCCAAAATTGACCAAACGAGAATTGGAATTGTCTTTATTTACATCAAAAAAAAGTGGAGAAACACCGTAACTGATATCAATAAGTTTATAACTCAAACTAAATCCAATTTGCTCTCTCCTATTAGGAATCAAATCCAAATAGCTAGTCTTTCCATTGGCTGTAGAAGTAAATTGAAAATTATTGGACGTATTGAAAAAATAGATACTCCCAATAACTTTTTCGTCATAGGATTTAAAATAGTCTTTTTGCGCCGATGGTTCTTGTGCCTTGCAACACAAAAGTCCAACAAACCAAAAAAGTACTATTTTTTTTAAACCCATTCTTTTGGCTGCATTAAAGTGGTAATTAATTTTTCTTCTTCGCTACCCGCAACTGGATGATGGTCATAGACCCATTGCACGTGAGGTGGCAAAGACATCAAAATACTCTCAATTCTTCCGTTGGTTTTTAAACCAAACAAAGTGCCTTTGTCGTGTACCAAATTGAATTCAACATAGCGTCCACGGCGAATTTCCTGCCAAGTACGTTGTTCTTGATTGTACGACAAACTTTTTCTTCTTTCCACAATGGGAACGTAAGCTTGAAGGAAACTATCGCCTACTTCGGTAACGAAATTGTACCAATCTTCCATACTCATTGTTTCAGAAGCTTTGCAATAATCAAAGAATAAACCTCCAATTCCTCGCGCTTCGTTGCGATGTGCATTCCAGAAATAGGCGTCACACTGTTTTTTATATTTTGGATAAAACTCAGGATTGTGCTTGTCGCAAGCGGTTTTACAAGTTTGATGAAAATGAACAGCATCTTCTTCAAACAGATAATAAGGCGTTAAATCCTGTCCTCCTCCAAACCATTGCTGAATTACGTTTCCGTTGTCATCATACATTTCAAAATAACGCCAATTGGCGTGTACTGTGGGAACCATTGGATTTTTGGGATGCAACACCAAACTCAATCCGCAAGCAAAAAAATCGGCTTCACCAACTTTGAATAATTGCTGCATACTATCTGGCAATTTGCCGTGTACTGCCGAAATATTGACGCCGCCTTTTTCGAAAACAGCACCGTTCTCGATTACGCGTGTTCTTCCGCCTCCACCTTCTGGGCGATTGGCTTCGCCCAGTTCGTCTGCGACTCGTGTCCAAAGGTCTTCGCGGAATTTGGCTTGACCGTCAACGGCTTCTAATCCTGCTACGATTTGGTCTTGAAGGTTTTGTATGTAAGTGTAAAATTTATTTTTCATTGTTTAAATCCTTTCTTCAAAGCATAAATAAAAGTCATAATACTTGCAAACAGACAAAAATATCCAATTTTTTTCTGCTTGCTTTCTTCATCCTTTATACTAACTAATTCTACTTTGTTTTTTTCTAATTGGATAATTTCAAATCGATTATTTCCATCATCTTCCGTAAAAAAAAGCGTAACAGTATCTTGTTTTTTCAATGTTCCAAGCAAATCGACATAATTCTGATTTGCTTTATAGTAAATAAAATTAGAACTATCTCTTGTCAACTTAATAGCTAATGCATCAAGATTAGACCTTGCCCCTTGTATCTTTCTAATAAAAACAGAATCTATTGTGTTAGTAGTTACAAAATAGCTTGGTTTTCTATTTTCAATAACTATTTCAAAATAAAAAATTCCCAGAAAAAAGGTCCCTAATAGCAACAATCCTAGAAATTCTATTACTTTTTTTATACTTCCCATTCTTAAGCTAAATCACTTATTTTATTAGCTATCCCAAACGAAAACACTTTACTTTCTTTTTGAATAAAACGATAAATAGCAAGTGCTTTTTCAGAAAAAGAAAAGGAACTTGCTGCAGAAAACGCTATTAAAAAATCGGCAAAGGATTCCATTTGGTTCCAATCGAAATGAAGGCGTTGCAAATGAAGAATCAAATCCTCCGATGCAAAATCGTTCAGACTTTCCAAATCCATTGCGAAGTCTTTCAACTCCAATTCGAGTGCCTCTTTTCGGTCTAGACTCCAATCCAAAGGCGGCAATACTAGAGAATGCAACTGCTTTAGACAATTGTCTATTCGGGTACTTTCTTTATCTCGCAATCCTTTGCTTAGCATTTTCTTCTGATTTTTTATACAACGGCTTAAAATCCGTTGCTACAAGATTAGTCGTTCCTACGGAACTTTTTCAAAAAGAAAAAAGTATAAGTTATCTGTCTTTTTTGCTGAACACTAAATCCTGCCAACTGACCACTTTCTATTTCTTTCTATATTCCTTTACCGCATCGACAAACGCTTTGGCGTGGTCTACAGGGATGTTTGGTAAAATTCCGTGTCCTAAATTGGCGATGTATTTGTCGGTTCCAAATTCGTCAATCATTTCGTGTACCATTTTCTTGATGGTTGGAATAGGTGACAATAATCTTGACGGGTCGAAATTTCCTTGCAAAGTAATGTTTCCACCAGATAAATAACGGGCATTTCTTGGGGTACACGTCCAATCTACTCCAAGAGCAGAAGCTTTACTCTTACCCATTTCGTTCAAAGCAAACCAGCATCCTTTTCCGAAAACAATTACTGGTGTTACCTCAGCCAAAGCCTCAACGATTTGGTTGATGTATTTCCAAGAGAATTCTTGGTAATCTACTGGTGACAACATTCCACCCCAAGAATCAAAAATTTGGACCGCGTTTACTCCAGCTTTTACTTTTTCTTTCAAATATAAAATAGTGGTATCGGTGATTTTTTGCAATAAGGTATGGGCCGCAACTGGATTAGAGAAGCAAAAACCTTTGGCCGTATCAAAACTTTTGGAACCTTTTCCTTCTACTGCATAGCAGAAAATTGTCCAAGGTGAACCTGCAAAACCAATCAAAGGCACCTCATCATTTAACATTTCTTTGGTCAATTTCACCGCATCCATTACGTAGCCTAAGGTTTCTTCGATATTTGGAACAATCACTTGATTGACTTGCTCCATAGTACGAATTGGATTTGGAATAATCGGCCCTAAATTGTCTTTCAATTCTACGTGAATTCCCATAGCACGCGGCACTACCAAAATATCCGAAAACAAAATCGCAGCATCTGGTCCTACGATACGAATAGGTTGTACGGTAATTTCAGCAGCTAATTCTGGAGTTTCGCAACGTGTGAAAAAGTCGTATTTGTCACGCAATGCACGAAATTCTGGTAAATATCTTCCGGCTTGACGCATCATCCAAACTGGTGGACGTTCTACGGTTTCTCCTCGTAATGCTTTTAAAAATAAGTCGTTCTTTAACATAGTAATCAGTGTTCAGTATTTTAGTGTTCAGTCTGAACACCTTAAATTGTTATTTTTTTAGTTCTCTTTTTTAGTTTACTTCCTTAAGGATGGTATTCCTGAATCACATCATCTATCACGTCTTCTATAGAAGGGTGTTGCGCCACAATGATGTTCTTGATTTTATTTTTTTCTAAAGCCTCGGCGGTGGTTTCGCCTATGCAAAAGCAAATTTCGTTTTTTATTTTGTTATTTTTCAAATAACTCGTAACAGCAGATGGACTGAAGAATAAAATTCCGTCCACTTTTTCTTGAATCGTTTGGGGCGACAAAGTAGTTGTGTATACCTGAATTTCGTTGAAAACAATACCCGCACTTTGTAAAGCCTCGGGCAAAGTGTTTCTGCGAAGGTTTCCGCTAAAAAAAGTGTAGCTCGCCTTGCCATAAATTAACGCAATAATCTCTGCCAAATCTTCGGCATAGCCGGTGTAAGCAACTACTTCATAGCCTGCTTCGGTGAGCATTATTTTGGTTTTTAATCCGACGCAAAAGACTTTTTTATGCTTAAATTCAGTTGCTTTGGGATGTTTCAAGAAATTTTTCACGGCATTTTGACTAGTAAAAATCAAATGTTCGTTTACCGAATCTAAAGAAAAATCCGTGGCGGTGGTTTGAATAAAATTGGTTTCGATTACTTCAAAATGAGCGTCCAGCAAGACTTGCTTTTGATTAGGCAAAAGTGTTTTTGTAGATAATATGCGGATGGATTGACTCATTTTTATGTTTTTTTCTGAAAAAGCCCATTGTTATTCTCTAGCCCCGATGGGAGGGAATATCCTTTTTTGTTCCGATTTTTTTCGGGACAAAAAAGATAGGAAGGACAGCGGGAACCCATACTGGCAAAAAAGCCTTTTGTTTCGCTCCTAAAGCAGTCTCTTATTTTTTCAAGGTTTCTTTTATCGTTTTCATCAACTCGGTGCCGCCATTGTTGAGGATTTCTTCGGCTGAATGGTAGCCTAGGTTTTTCCACTCTTCGATGGGTACGACTTTGTTGATGGCTATTTTTTGTTGTCCGTCGATGGAAAAAAGGACGCCTTCGAAATGAATGGTGTCTTCTTCCTCGTTATATGTTGCCAAAGCCCCGATGGGTGCTGTACAACCTCCTTCGAGACGGCGTAAAAATTGACGCTCGATGTGGGTGCACACCTCGGTTTCGATATCATTCAATTCGGATACGGCTTCGCGACAAAACTCGTCCTCGGCCATTGCAACCACTACCATTGCACCTTGTGCTGGTGCGGGAATCATCCAATCCAAATTGATAAAATCAGTTGGTTTTAAATTGATACGTTCTAATCCTGCGGCAGCAAAAACGGCTCCATTCCAGTCATTGTCTTGCAATTTTTGCATACGAGTATTGACATTGCCACGAAGGTCTACCACTTTATGATTGGGATATTTGTTGAGCCATTGGGCTTGGCGACGCAAACTTCCGGTGGCGATGGTGCCGCTACCTTCTAGAAAATCTAGATTGCCTTTGTGTACCAAAATATCTAGGGTGTTCGCGCGCTCTAAAACGGCGGCTTGCACGATGCCTTGTGGCAAGGCGGTGGGTACGTCTTTCATAGAATGAACCGCAATATCTACTTGACCGCTAATCATAGCTACATCAAGGGTTTTGGTGAAAATTCCGGTAATTCCTAATTCGTATAATGGTTTGTCCAAAATGATATCGCCTTCTGATTTCACGGCAATAATCTCTGTTTTGTAACCTAAGTCGTTTAGTTTTTTCTCGACCGTGTGGGCTTGCCAAAGCGCGAGTTCGCTATCGCGGGTTCCTATTCTAATAACTTTTTGAGCCATATTCTTTTTTGGTCCTTACTAGTTAAGGAACTCTAGTTTTTAACTATTTAAGACAAATTGATTTTGTATTTTTCTTCTATTGCTGAAGTAGTTTTTTTGGGTGCAAGTTGCCCGATTTGAAATATTTTTTCAATGAAATCGATACTTTCGTCTAACGAAGTATTTTCATCTTTTAGGTGAGTTGCGAATTGATTGGTGATTTTTTGAATAATTCTTGTACTGATGATATCTGCTTGCTCTTCATTGAAATTGGACGTTTTCTTTTTTTGAAAAGCCAATTCGGTGGCTACAATATCATTCAGTTTTGCTTTGAGTGCGTGAATGGTTGGCGCGTATTTACGACCGTTCATCCACGTATTAAATTCGAGTTTAATATCTTCAATAATAGCTTCGGCGGCTGGTATATGTTGTTTTCTTCGTTCTAGAGTATCGTCTGTTATTTGTGACAAATAGTCTAAGTGAATCAGGGTTACTCCCTCAATTTGTTCTACATCGGGATTTACATTTCTAGGAATGGACAAATCCAGAATCAGAAGTGGTTTTTTTAAATTCAATAGCGTTTTGTCAATCGTTGGATTTTTGGCGCCAGTTGCCACTACCAATACATCGGTTTGTTGTAATTCCTCTTGTAAATTGGCATAATCCTTTACAATAACATTGAGTTTTCCTGCTAGTTTTTCGGCTTTATTTTTGGTTCTGTTTACCAAAGTAATATGACCGTTTTTGGAGTGTTTTACTAAGTTTTCACAGGTATTTCTTCCTATTTTTCCTGTTCCAAACAATAGGATATTTTTATCTCCAATATCTTCGACATTGCGAATAATATATTGTACTGATGCAAAGGATACAGAGGTCGCACCAGATGAAATTTCGGTTTCATTTTTGATTTTTTTACTTGCTTGAATCACGGAGTTTACCAATCTATCCAAGAAAGTATTGACTAAGTTTAAAGCTTTGCTTTGATTAAAAGCGTTTTTAATTTGGCTTATGATTTCAAAATCACCTAATATTTGGCTGTCTAAACCTGTTCCCACTCGGAACATATGATTTACCGCTTCTTGATTTTTATAGATGAAAGCAACTTCTCTAAATTCTTCTACAGTACCATTACTGTTATCACAAAGTAATTTGATTAGTTCATATGGATGATTGGCAAAACCATAAATCTCTGTTCTATTACAAGTAGAAGTTACAATCAATGACTCGATGCCTTCCTCTTTGGCTTGGGCTAATAAATTGGATTGTGCATTAGTATCTAAACTAAATTTTCCTCTTATCGTTGCATCTGCTTTTTTGTAACTTAAACCTAAAGCGTAAAAAGTGGTAGTTTTGGACATATTGAAATTTTCCATATTATACTTTCCTTAAAAAGTTTGACAAAATTATTACTAACAAATGTATAAAAACAACGCTAGAGGTTCTTTTTATATCGCTATGGCTTAAATTACTCAAAATAAGTCATTCTAAATAGAATTTATTGCCATTCATACTAAAATAGGGGCTTGAAAAGTAGTTTATGTAGATTTATTCTAAATAATACACTTGCAACTACATTCTTTTGTTTATTAAAAAACATCGCTAAGAGTTCTTTATATATGTTAATTTTTATAAAAACGCCACCCCTTTAGAGTGGCGTTATTTTTCAACTACAATTGCCTATTTCTGAACAATTGGCGCTCTCAATGACTCCAAAACTACAACGATATCATTGTAAAGTTCTGTATTTGAAGCTACGCCATTGGCATTTGCTGCTGCGCCAACATAGCCAACAAATTTGGTGTAATCAGCTGAACTTGATTTTGTACCCATACGACTGTTTATGGCAGGGTCGTGAGCAGCGACCATATTCAAACCTGAATAAGTATTTACCGCATTGGTTCCTCCCGTATTGAAGGAGAAAAAATCGGTCAAATTATCAGATAACTTGGCAATACTAGTAGCTTGGGTCGTTCCTGTTTCTGCCAGAACGGGAGCAAAATGCGCTTGTAAATTACCCGCAGCATTCGATTGAACATCTGCGACAATTAATCCAATGGTGGAGTTTACCACTTTACGGAAACTCAAACGACCTTGCTCAATCATTTGCCCTGAATTATCTGGGTCTGCAACCATTTTGGTTCCTCCCAATCGTTCATAGATTGACGCTTTTACAACTGGAGATGATGCGTCATCATCGTTACTACAAGAAGTAAATGTTGCTGCCGTTAGCAGTACTACACCGAGTGTGATTTTCGAAAAATTTTTCATACTAAAAATATTAAAGGTTAATTAAAAATTTGATGTAATGATTTTGCCATTTTATAGCTAAAACTGTTTTGGTCTACTGGACAAACTTCTTTCGTTGCCATCCCTACTGGTAAAATGTATCGCTGAGCATCATACTTACCTTTGGCCATTAACTCGTCATAAATTTTTTTCGAATTAGCGACCTTGTTGTTATGGAAATAGACCACAACATTTCTTTTTACAATAATAGAATCCGAGGTTATTCCTTTGATAGCTCTTAAATCTTTGCATATTTTTTGAGCTTGTTCGGGGGGTATCGTCGATTTAAAATCAATTCGACTCACTTGTAAATTGGGACTTTCATATACCGCTGGCTTTGCTGTTACAATATGAAAAACAAGAATCCCAAAGAATACTACAACAAGGACTAGTACCGCAAAAAGTGCTTTTTTTAGTGTTTTATTAATTTTCATAGCTCTACTTTTTTAAAATAAATTGCGTTTTAGAATCATATACGAGCCTGTTGTCATCTTGGATTTAAATGGAAAGAAAAAACTTCTATTTAGAATTATTTCAAATAAAAAAATAAGCTTCAGGACGTTATTGATACTGTATCTTTCTAAAAAACTCTAGCGAGATTAAATCCAAAAAACACATCGCCTTTGTTCCAATTTCCAGAGGTTCTCGCGAGATATCCCGCCTCGTCAATTCCTTGTGAATTGGTAAAATGCATTTGAAAAACGTGTCCCCCTGTTTCTAAATCAAAACCTATAGACAAAGGATTTCTGTATAAAGAATTAGAAGCACGATTTAAATGTGCAGCGTAGTCAATGTTTAATGACCATCTTTTAGAGAATTTATATCGCCCGCCAATTCCCATAGCATACTGTGTGTTGTTTTGCATTGGGTTTTCAACAAAGTTTTCGTGAAAAAAAGTGGGAGCAAGTTGTAAAGAAAGTTTTTCTGAGAATTTTCTTGAAATTAATAGTTGCGCTACATAGGTCAGCCTGTTATCAAACTGGAGCTCAGGATAGGTACTTTCTTTTAAAGTGTTATTTATAGACACACTATTGAAACCTGTTATTGTAACTGGAAAACCTTCTTTTATTTGCGGAAACAAAGCATACTTCACTGCAAAATCATAGGCTAGCTGACTTCTAGCGGCACTTACGTGAACACCATTTGTCAGTCCGTAAATGAATTTGATTTGTGTATTGGCATTATCCAAACCATAAAACCCTTCAAATCCATCCTGAATTGAACCAAATCTATGCGCAACAACAAAATACAAATCGCCTTTTGCAGCTACTTTGGTAGATTCAAGATTTACGATTTTTAAAGCTTTGAAAGCAGAAGTTACTTTTTCTTTGGCAACAGGAATATCAACTCCTGATAGTAGGTCATTTTGTGCATACGTTAGCAATGGAAATAAAAATAAAAAGAGTACAAGCTTTTTCATAAGATATAGTTTTAAGTTTTTTTGTTTTAGTTCGTAATTGAACATTGGTCTATTTTAAATTCTCCTAATAATTCATCGTACCCTAAAAAGCGTCCTTTGATAGTTAGTTTTTCACCTGATGTAATGTTTTTCAACACACTGTCTTTGAAGGTGGCAAATACTTTACCTCCCAAAACAACTCCATTACTTTCGGAATCAACGGAAGTAATTCTATCTGACAATTCAACGATTGTATTCTGATATTTCAAGGTAGCCAAGCGACTATCAGTAGCGAATTCGTTCTGAAGTCCCGAGATTGTCACCACATAATCTGTAGAGGATGAGCTTATCTCTCGATGTCCTTTATAAGCATAGAAGTAAGTTAGGCTTGCTATTACAGCACAAAGCGACATCCCTATTAGTAATTTCTTTTTCATAAGTAGTTTTATTCTGTTTTCTCTACTTACGTTAAAAAGGAAGCTTTGGTTTTAAAAAAATAAAAATGCTCTTAAAAAAAACTGTACTCTGCATTTTCTCGTATATGCTATAAAATGACTTTTCAAATCATCTTTATTAATTTAAAACCAATCCTTATGAACACAAAAAAACTGTATACAGCTCTATCTCTTGCCATAACCTTGGTGAGCTGTACCAATGAGAATCCCAACACCTTAATGGACGATTCTGCAATGGTAGGATTAACAACCTATAGCAAAAACGTAAAATCAATAATTGACAACAATTGTGTGGTTTGCCACGCAGCGGTGCCAAAAAATGGAGCACCAATGCCTTTGGTAACCTATGACCAAGTAAAAGAAGCCGTTCTCAATCGTGGTTTGACTACTAGAATTTCATTGCAAAATGGAAATGGATTGTTGATGCCAAGTGGCGGACCAAGAATGCCTCAAGCCACAATTGACATTATTCTAAAATGGCAAAAAGAAGGTTTAATAGAAAACTGATGCAAAACAGAATAATGAAAAAAATCATCCTCGTACCATTACTATTTGCTTCGTTACTGGTCTTTGCCCAAGAAAAAATGATAACCAAATCTGGAATAATAACCTTTGACGCATCGTTTCCTTCTTTTGATGAAGTGAAGGGAACCAATATTGGAGCGACAGTAGTTTTAAATCCTGAAACAGGAGAAATTGCAAGTCTAGCCTTAATGAAGGGTTTTCATTTTGAAATTGCGTTAATGGAAGAACATTTCAATGAAAATTATATGGAAACTGATCAGTATCCGAAAGCAATTTTTAGAGGTCAAATTGAAGCATTTGATCGCAAAACCCTAACCTCAAATCCAAAAGATTTTGTAATGAAAGGGAAACTTGAAATACACGGCAAAACAAAAGATATAAGTGTTATTGCCAAAATCAGTAAAGTTGGACCTAGAGTTGTATTAAACACCAGTTTCTCCGTAAATACCAGTGATTTTAGCATACCTATTCCAACACTCATTCAATACAAATTAGCTAGCAAAGTGAATATTCAACTAGCAGCTGTTTTAATAACAGATTACAAGTAACAAAAAGAACCGAACTATGAAAAAAATGATACTTCTAGTTATGCTCAACGCCATTCATTTGGGGTTTTCGCAGCAAAAAATGATTGACAAAGCTGGGACAATACACTTTGAAGCATCTGTTCCTGCTTTTGAAGAAGTTAGGGCAGTAAACAAGAGTGTGACATTTGTTTTAAATACAAAAACAGGTGAAATTGCCAGTTTGGCTCTAATGAAAGGATTTCGGTTTAAAATTGCATTAATGGAGGAGCATTTTAATGAAAATTATATGGAAACCGATGACTATCCAAAAGCGATTTTTAAAGGAAAAATTGAAGGGTTTGACGCAAACAGTTTGACAACAAACTTTAAAGATTATCCAATAAAAGGGAATTTAGAACTTCACGGAAAATCGAATGCCATAGCATTTATTGCAAAAATCCGCAGAACACCCAATGGAATTCAAATCGTGTCAAGTTTCTCAGTAAATGCGAGTGATTTTAATATTGCTATACCCAGCTTGGTCAAGAGTAAAGTTGCCAATACAGTTACTATTCAGTCCACAACTTTTTTGAAATAAAAATCCAAAACACAAAGATTTTATAAAATCACATTCAAGTAAACAATAAACCATCAAAAAGATTTAATTTTGAAAAGATAAAGTATTCGTTTGGTTAAAAACGGAAATAATAACTTCACTAAAGGAAATCAACAAAATGGAGGAAGAAATAAAAATTGACGATGATTTTATTTTAATTCGTTTTCAAAACAACACCGATGTGATTACCACTTTTAAACGACCAGTACAATTGGGATTGATTCAATTTCATTTTGGTTTAAAAGGAAGCGCTAACTATATTTTTAATCAAGGAAATTATGGCTTAAAACTTAACGAAGAAAAAGCCTTGCTTTTTTACAATACCGAAAAAGAATTGCCTTTACACGTAGAAGTAGCACCAAAATCTTGGTTGATATCCATATTTGTCTCCATAAAAAAGTTTCACGGATTGTTTACTACAAATGCGGAACATATTCCGTTTTTAAGTAAAGAAAATCAAGACAAAAAGTACTATAACGAAAGTGATATTAGTCCATCAATGGCGATTGTTTTGAACCAAATGTTTCATTATAACTTGAATCCATCTATTAAAAATTTATACTACAAAGGCAAAGGGTATGAATTATTAAGTTTGTTTTTTAATAGAAATGAAGACCCAAATGCGGAGCAATGTCCGTTTTTAGTTGATGAAGAAAATGTTTTAAAAATCAAAAAAGCCAAAGAAATAATTATAGCCAATATGGCCGAACCTCCAGGACTTCAGGAATTAGCAGACACTATTGGTCTTAATTTAAAGAAACTAAAAATGGGTTTCAAACAAATTTATGGCGACACCGTCTATGGCTTTTTATTTGATTACAAAATGGATTATGCACGACAATTGCTTGATAGTGGCTCTTATAATGTTAATGAAGTGGGGCTCAAAATTGGATACAGCACCGGAAGTCATTTTATAGCTGCTTTCAAGAAAAAATTTGGAACAACACCTAAAAAATATTTAATGGCTATCAATACAACGATGTCATAAAACCATCAGTTTTACCTATCCCAACAATAAAAAAAAGAATACATAAGATACTAGATAAAGACGGAGTTTATTTACTTTTGACCTCAAATTTCAATGAAATTTTCCCTCTTTGTCACTCAAAAACAATAAAAAAAATAGCATGAAAGGCGTATTATTAGTTAACTTAGGTTCACCAGAAAGTCCCACTCCAAAAGATGTAAAGCCATATTTAGATGAATTTTTAATGGATAAATATGTAATAGATGTTCCTTATCTATTGCGTGCTTTATTGGTTCGTGGTATTATATTACAAACCCGACCAAAAAAATCGGCCGAAGCATACAGCCGAATTTGGACTAGTGAAGGTTCTCCTTTGATTGTGATTTCGAAAAAAATGCATCAAAAAGTGAAACAATTTGTAGACATTCCAGTTGCTTTAGCGATGCGTTATGGCACGATGACCATTCAAAAAGGCTTGCAAGAACTCAAAGACCAAGGTGTAACTGAAGTAATGCTTTTGCCTTTGTATCCTCAACACGCTATGGCTTCAACAACTACTATTGTTGTTTTGGCTGAAGAATTACGTCAAAAGTATTTCCCAGAAATGACCTTTACGAATGTTCCTGCATTCTACAACAAGCCCGATTATATTCAAGCACTTTCAAATTCCATCAAAAAACACTTGGAAGGATTTGAATATGACCATTTATTATTCTCATATCACGGAATTCCAAAACGTCACATTCGCAAAACCGATGTAACCAATTCTCATTGTAAAATTGATGGTTCTTGCTGTAACACCCCTTCGCCTGCTCACGAATTTTGCTACCGTCATCAATGTTATGAAACGACCAAGCAAGTAGTAAAATTATTAGGAATTCCAGAAGGCAAATACAGTCAAACCTTCCAATCTCGTTTGGCAGGAGACAAATGGCTTACTCCTTACACCGATGTAGAAATCAATAAAATGCCAGAACAAGGAATTAAAAAACTAGCGGTTGTAACGCCAGCATTTGTAGCTGACTGTCTAGAAACGCTAGAAGAAATTGCAATGGAAGCTAATGAACAGTTCCTACATCATGGTGGAGAAGAATTTATGGCTATCCCTTGTATGAATGATGAAGATGAATGGTGTGGTGTCGTAGCCAATTGGATTAAAGAATTCAAGAAAGTTTAAATTTGTTCAAGGTTTGAAGTTGCTATAGTAACTTCAAACCTTAAACTTGAAATCAAAATAAATGGAACTCTACAACTACCTCAAATCCTTACACATCATTTTTGTAGTCACATGGTTTGCAGGATTATTTTATATCGTTCGCTTGTTTGTCTACCAAATTGAAGCCGCCGATAAACCCTCTCCCGAAAAAGAAATTTTACAAAAACAATACAATCTAATGGCCTATCGTTTGTGGTATATCATCACTTGGCCATCAGCAATTATTACGTTTTTTGTTGCTTTTTGGTTGTTACTTTTTACCGATTTAGGCAAAAGTTGGTTGCAAATGCCTTGGATGCATGTCAAACTAGGTTTTGTGTTTTTATTGTATTTGTATCATTTTAGATGCCATCAAATTTTTAAACAATTACAGCGCAATGAAGTAAAATACACCACCAATTATATGCGTATTTGGAACGAAGGAGCAACACTTATTTTGTTTGCAGTGGTGTTTTTAGTAGTGCTAAAAAATGCTTTCAACTGGGTGTATGGCGTGATTGGTATTTTTTTATTTTCAATCATTATCATGTTGGGCTTTCGTTTTTACAAGAGAATAAGAGAGAGAAAATAGTGACTAGTATTTAGTGATTAGTAATTCGCTAATCACTAGTTACTAATCACTCATGACTAAACTATGC
Source organism: Flavobacterium sp. RSSB_23 (assembly GCF_051547145.1). Classification (NCBI taxonomy): domain Bacteria; kingdom Pseudomonadati; phylum Bacteroidota; class Flavobacteriia; order Flavobacteriales; family Flavobacteriaceae; genus Flavobacterium; species Flavobacterium sp. RSSB_23. The sequence continues at coordinate 216,046 of NZ_JBPTTO010000005.1, forward strand.
TAAACAACTTCAACATATCGATGCTTTCCTTACGTACTAGGATTTTCCTATCGATGATTGTTGTTATTGTAGTTTCAAGTGTTTTGCTCGCCTCTATTTCTATTTTACAGTTCAAGAGTGAAGCTCGAGATTACCATCAAGAACGATTAGAGCGAAAAGAGACTGCAATTAAAGAGCATATTAATTACGTGCTGTCAACTACCACATATCCGTTGACACCTAAGAATTTAGATTTAATTTTTAAAGATAAAATTCACGAATTATCCCAAATTCACAACATCGAAATCAATGTTTACAGTCTAGACGGACATCTTTTAAAATCATCGAAAGAGTCATTTTCTATCGATAAAATGGCTCCGCCAATTCCAAAATACATACTGAAACTGGTTCGTTCTTCAATTGACAAACGTTTTGTAGACATCAAAACAGTCGACGGGGTTAAAAATCGTTCATCGTACAGCCAAATCAAAGACGACAAATTCAAACCGCTTGGTGTATTGAATTTACCTTACGTAGAAGATGATAGTTTTTATCAAAAAGAGCTGAATAGCTTCCTGATAAGATTAGGACAAGTCTATTCTTTTATGCTGATTGTTGCTTTTGCCTTGGCATATTTCTTGGCCACTTATATCACCAAATCCTTAAAAACCATCGCCGACAAAATGAGCGAAACGAATATTGAGCAGAAAAACGAGAAAATTGTTTTGGACGCCAATAGCCGAGAGATTAATTTGTTGATTCGTTCTTACAACGAAATGGTAGATAAATTAGAGAAAAGTGCGCTTAAACTGGCGCAAAGCGAAAGAGAAGAAGCGTGGCGCGAAATGGCAAAACAAGTAGCGCATGAAATCAAAAATCCTTTAACTCCAATGCGATTAACGGTACAAAGTTTCCAAAGAAAATTTGACCCTACTACACCAGATGTCAAACAAAAACTCAATGAATATTCCGATACTTTAATTCAGCAAATTGATATTATGAGTGCTGTGGCTTCGGCTTTTTCCAACTTTGCCTCTATGCCAGCCCAACAAAACGAAACACTAAATGTGGTGGAAGTAGTCGAACTGGCTTTGGATATTTTCAATGAAGATTATATTGTTTTTGAGAGTCAGTACCCTTCCATTATTTCAAGTATGGACCGCTCACAACTCATCCGTGTGATTACCAATTTGGTCAAAAATGCCATACAAGCCATTCCAGAAAATCAGGAAGAAAAAGCCATCAAAGTAGTCGTGAAAAGAGAACACAACCAAGTCATCATTTTGGTTCAAGACAACGGAGTAGGCATCGCAGAGCAAACAGTGCCCAAAATTTTCGAACCCAAATTTACCACCAAAACAAGCGGTATGGGACTCGGTCTAGGAATTATCAAAAACATCATAGAAAATTACAACGGAACAATTACCTTTGATACACAATTAGGAAAAGGCACTACTTTTAAAGTGACTTTGCCTATTATTCAATTCTAAAAAAATAGCGTTATGAACTACGAAAATATTTTAATCGAACTAGAAAACAATATTGCAATCCTGACAATCAATAGGCCATCAAAACTAAATGCATTAAATATTGACACCATAAATGACCTTCACAAAGCCATTAAAACACTAGGAAAAAATAAAGAAATTCAAGTGATTTTAATCACAGGAAGTGGTGAAAAAGCTTTTGTAGCTGGCGCCGATATTTCTGAATTTGCTCATTTTACCATTGCTGAAGGTGCCCAACTGGCTAGCGAAGGACAAGAAAAATTATTCGATTTAATCGAAAATTTAAAAACACCAGTAATCGCTGCTATTAACGGTTTTGCCTTGGGCGGTGGATTAGAATTGGCTATGTCTTGTCATTTCAGAGTTGCCTCAGACAATGCCAAAATGGGTCTCCCTGAAGTTTCCTTAGGAGTAATTCCAGGATATGGAGGAACACAACGTTTGCCACAACTCATTGGAAAAGGTCGCGCTATGGAACTGATTATGACCGCCAGTATGATTGACGCCGAAACAGCTAAATCATACGGATTAGTTAATCATGTAGTGCCTCAAGCAGAATTGTTGGATTTTACCAAAGGAATTGCTCAGAAAATCATGAAAAACTCTCCTTTTGCCATTGGTCGAGCTATAAAAGCCATCAACGCCAATTATAAAGACGGCAAAAATGGTTTCGAAACCGAAATCAAGAACTTTGGAAAATGCTTCGGAACAGCGGATTTTAAAGAAGGAACTACCGCTTTCCTAGAAAAAAGAAAAGCCAATTTTACAGGGAAGTAAATAAATAAGCAGTGGTCAGGTTTTAGTAATCAGTTTGCTAAAACAAGACTTTTTTGACATTCAAATATCATATTATTATATTTTTTTGATATTTGAATGTCAAATAATTATATTTTTTAATTTAAATAGAACAAACCTAAACCTATTGCCATGTCCTTCCAACCTGTATTTGCTGAATTTTGGCAAAAAGTAATTGAGAGTATCGAAAATCGTACTTTTGCTAAATTGACTTTGGCCAAAACCATTGGGGATACCGAGTTAAAAAACATTTATGCTCGACCTATTATAACCGCCCAAAACACCTTAGAGTTTTCAATAATAGCGCGTTACAAAACCGAAGAAATAGAAAGTTTTCATTCGTTAGAGGAAGCCTTTTTAGTATTGAGTCCGTACATGAATAATCCCTTTTTGACTGCCTTACTTTTTACTTCAGAAATGGATTTGACATTCAAATTGAATAAAAAAAGAGCAGGAAGTTTGACAAAAAGCGAGCCTACTTTTAAAAATGCTTCAGATGTTATGCTAGAATTAAAAGCCAGCGAAAATAAGTAATTTTTGGTATTCTTTGGTTTTACCTTATTACAGTACTATAACCACTGAATTCTAATAACGGTCAACTAAACACTAGATTTCTCCTTCCCACTCGGCATAAAACTGAGACAAGAAGTTTTCCATATATTTATGTCTTTTCGCTGCTAATGCTGCACCTGTTTTGGTATTCATTTTATCGGCTAGCAATAATAACTTTTCGTAAAAATGATTGATGGTTGGCGCTTGACTTGACTTATATTCTTCCTTCGTCATATGCAAATTGGGAGCTATCTCAGGATTGTACAAAGCTCTGTTTTTGAACCCTCCGTAATTAAACGCTCTGGCAATTCCAATAGCACCAATAGCATCCAAACGGTCGGCATCTTGCACAATATCTAGCTCAATAGAAGAAAACTTGCGCTTGGTTTTGCCGCCTTTAAATGAAATATTTTCAATGATTTGCACTACATGCACAATTACTTCTTCGGCTACGTGTTGCGATTCCAAAAAATTCCTCGCCGTTCTTGGACCTATGGTCTCGTCGCCTCCATGAAATTTACTATCGGCAATATCATGCAGTAAAGCACCTAACTGAACCACTAGTGTATCACAAGACTCCGATTTGGCTATGAGTAAAGCATTTTTATACACCCTTTCTATATGAAACCAATCGTGTCCTCCCTCTGCATCGGCAAGTGTTTTTTTTACAAAAAGAATCGTATCGTGAATTAGTTTAGCGGTATACATTTGGGGGTATTTTTTTATAAAAAAACTGATTTTTAAAGGTTGTATCCTCAAAAATCAGTTCTCTTTATGATCTTATTTCAATCTAAAATAGTTCAAAATTAAGGATTACAATCTTGCAGGTTCTACCCATTTAAAGATATAAGACTCTGCTGGAATTACCAATCGTTCAGAAATTTTAGCCATTCTTGATGGCAATTTCATTAAATAATCTCTAGCTTTTTCTGCTTCGCTAGTTAATCCACCAATCTTATCGATTTCCCATTTATCGATTAATTTTTGCATGATATCCACATAATCATTCGCAGTATAGACACCTATACGCTGAGCAGAATCAGAAAATTGCTCGAAAGCAGAACTTATTTTTTGTCCAGACTCTCTCAAAAAGTGAGCAGGCATTACAATTTTTTGCTTCATCATGTACTGAAAAGCTAACATCATTTCGCTAGGATCTACTTTGAAAATTTGATCTACAAATTCACTGTAAGCCAAATGATGACGCATTTCGTCACCTGCAATCATTTTACAAAGTTTAGACAATTTTTTATCACCATATTCCTTTGCCAATTGCGACACACGATTGTGGGAAACATAAGTAGCTAATTCTTGAAAACTAGTATATACAAAGTTCTTATACGGATCAGTACCCGTACCGATATCAAAACCATCGTTGATCAAATGTTGCGTTGTAACCTCAACCTCGCGCATGTTTACACGCCCTGATAAGTACAAATATTTGTTCAACAAATCTCCATGACGGTTCTCTTCACCCGTCCATTGGCGAATCCATTTGGACCAACCATTGCGCTCTTGATTATCTACTCCTTCAACTTCCATCAACCAAGATTCATAAGTTGGCAAAGCTTCTTCTGTAATGGTATCTCCTACAAGAGCTACCCAAAAATCATAAGGTAAATCTTTAGCAATTTCTCTTAATTCTTTTACTTCATCTAAGAAAGTATCACTCTCAGAATTAGGCAAAAAATCAGAAGGTTGCCATATTTTTTCTACCGGAATTAGAAATTGATCTACAAAACTGTCGACGTTTTTTTCTAAAAACTGCATCACTTCTAATCGGATGTTTTTTATTGACATGGTATTTATTTATTAAAATTGAATTTTACTTACTACTGCGGCTTCTGTTTTTTGAATCAACTCCTCAAAAGCATAGTCTCTGACCGCCATAGGCTCATGAATCGTAAACGTTAAACGATTGCCTAAGCCCATCGGAAAAGCACCAAAACGCACCATCTTCCACGAATTATTTATGGATATTGGTACCACATAAGCTGAAGGCGAATATTTGCATAATATTTTTAATCCGCTTTGCGCAAACTCCTTTGGTTTTCCGGTTTTACTTCGGGTTCCTTCAGGGAAAATAACGGCTGAACGAGTGTTTTTTTCTATATATTCTGACAAGCCTTTAATCGTTGGAATGGCTTGTTTTGGGTCCTTTCTATCAATCAATACAGAGCCTCCGTGGCGCAAATTATAAGACACACTTGGAATTCCGCTACCCAATTCTTTTTTACTAACAAACTTGCAATGATAACGACGCATGTACCAAATAATTGCTATAATGTCATACATGCTTTGATGATTGGCTACAACAATCAGGGGAACATTTTTAGGTATGCTATTCAAATTCTCAAATCGGTAAGTAGTGCCCAATATATTAGTACATTTTACCAAAAAGAAGTTCAAATAATCGACACTTTTTTTGTGGGCTTGGTAACCAAATACATTAAAACAAATCCATTGAATAGGATGAAAAATTACCAAACAAAGCCCAAAACACAAATAGTAAATTACGGATAAGGGGTACGAAATTATTTTTTGCATGCTATTGAAATAAAGGGCCAAAAGTACGAATTAAATTTTTTAATGCGATTTAAATCCTAAACAATAATCCATTTGGGGTTTAATTGTACCTTTGCGTCCTCATTTCCTTCCTTTTTTTTAATTAAATGGATTTCAGTTACCCAAAAGAAGAAAAGCTAAAAAGCAAAATCACCATCGGATTATTATTCACCGAAGGTAAATCGGTATCTAAATATCCTTTGCGATTGGTATATTGCCATGAGAAAAAAGAAACCACACAGCAAATAAAAATGGGTGTTTCGGTTTCTAAAAAATACTTCAAGAAAGCCGTAGATCGCAATTACTTTAAACGCGTACTCAGGGAAACTTATCGATTAAACAAACATTTACTGATTCCACATTTGGACGAACCCTTTGCTTTTATGTTTTTTTATCAAACCAAGGAGCGTTTGTCTTTCGATGAAATCAATACTAAAACGATTCAATTGTTTGAAAAATTTGTAGCACAACTGGCTCAAAAGAAAGCGGCTCAAGCTAAAGCTACCGATTCGTCCAGCACCGAATTGTCCTAAAAAAACGTATTCCCTTAATTATTCCTGTTTTATTACTAATTTAGAGGTCTATTTATAAACCAACGCTTTACTTATGAACGCATTTTTCCAAAAAAAATACATCATTCCAGTTTTGGCTTCTGCCTTTTTGTTTGTTGGGGTAAGTTTCAAGAATGATTTCTTTGAAATTGCCAAGCAAATAGAAATATTTACGACTCTTTTTAAAGAAGTCAACTCTAATTATGTAGATGAGACTAATCCAGGTGATTTGATGGATAAGGCTATTAAAGGAATGTTGGCGAGTTTGGACCCCTACACCAACTACTTTAATGAAGCAGATGTGGTGAAGTTCAAAATCAACAATACAGGTGAATATACTGGAATTGGTGCATTAATCAGTCGTAAGGAAGACCAATTGATTATCAAAGAACCCTATAAAAATTTCCCTGCGGACAAAGCGGGCCTCAAAGCTGGCGATGCTATTATTCAAATTGGCGATGTCGTGCTGAAAGACTTCAAAGACGATGCGTCACAATTGCTCAAAGGTTCTAAAAACACCAAGATTGACATTAAATATATTCGTCAAGGAAAAACACTTAGCACCCAATTGGTTTTGGATGAAGTGGAAATCAAATCGGTTCCTTTTTTCGGGAAAATTGATGCGAAAACCGGTTACATTGTTTTGACTCATTTCACCAAAAAAGCCTCCTCAGAAGTAAAAGATGCCTTGGAACAACTCAAAAAAGAAGGTGCCGAACGCATCGTTTTAGACTTAAGAGACAATCCTGGTGGACTGTTGAATGAAGCGGTAAATATTTGCAATTTGTTTGTGCCAAAAAACGAAACCATAGTAACTACCAAATCGAAAGTAGAAAAATACAACAACATCTATAAGACGACTCGTGAACCAGTAGATTTAAACATTCCATTGGTCATCATTGTCAACGGAAAAAGTGCTTCGGCTTCTGAAATTGTGGCAGGAGCGTTACAAGATTTGGATCGCGCAGTAGTTTTAGGCAGTCGCAGTTTTGGAAAAGGATTGGTACAACGCCCTATCGATATGTCTTTTGGAACACAAGTAAAAGTAACTATTTCTCGTTATTACACCCCTTCTGGACGTTGTATACAAGCTTTAGATTATACCCGAAAAGATAAAAATGGAGTAGCTACTCGTACGGAAGAAAAAAATTATAATGCGTTTAAAACCAGAAAGGGAAGAACCGTATACGACGGAGGAGGCATTCAGCCTGATATTGAATTAGCAGAAACGCAAGTAAGCGCCGTTGCCAATGCGGTCGTGAGAAACGAGGCTATTTTTGATTATGCCACCACTTATTATTATAAAAATCCAAATTTAGGCAACACTATACCTACCATCACCGATGCGGATTACACTGATTTCAAACAATTTTTGAAAACCAAAAAATTCAATTTGGATACCGAAACTGAGTTGAATTTAAAGAAGACTTTGGCATCTGCCAAAAAAGAAAAAATAGACGAAACCATTACTGCGGAATACCAACAATTATTGAATGCTATCCAAAAAAGTGAATGGAATGCTTTGGACAAAAATCAAAAAGAAATTAAAAATTTATTGTTAGACGAAATTATCAAACGCTACCAATACCAAGAAGGATTGTACCAATACTACATCAAAAGCAATCCCGAAATCAAAAAAGCAGTAAGCGTGTTAAGTACTTCATCGGAGTACAACAGCATTTTGAAGTTGTAAAAAAAGGATAATTTATTTTTGAATGTAAATCAAATCTAATTCTTTTACTTTTTCAAAACCTTGATCTGACGTTAGCAACGGAATATTAAACTCAATAGCAGTTGCGGCAATTATAGCATCTGGAATCTTGATTTTATATTTGTTACGAATATAAATACAAGTGTTTTTTATTTGA
>NZ_JBPTTO010000050.1:0-633 GCF_051547145.1 Flavobacterium sp. RSSB_23
AACGTTCCCGCGCTACACGCACGCTGGGATTAAAGATGCGTAATCTTTCGGTTAAAAACAAATGTATCAAATACAAACTATTTTCAAATTAAACCAATTGCCCAGCTTGCTTGTAGCGTGTGTTGGCAGTAGTATTTTTATTCAATATCAATTGCTATCCTAGTTTTCCACCAAAATCCCTCCTGATTATTTTCAAGGATATTTTTTATTGTTTTTTTAGATTTATAGACAGTTTTTAAGTCATTATTCTCAATTTCTAAGCTAGTTATGGAATTGCATAATTGGTCTATTTCATTGTCATCCCAAACTCCAATTCCAAAATATAAATTTGAAGTATCCTTTGGCTTTAAATTAAACACAATTGAATCTCCAGTTAAGGATTCGCTTAAACGATAGTTTTTAAATTTCGGGTTTAATTTGAATTTAACCTTAGCTACTGAATTTGTATTATTCGTAAATACAATATCGTGTGCTGGGTCACAACTTACTAGAAATACAAGCAAAAAGGCTAAGAGAAATTTTTTAATTATTGTTTTCATTTCTTATGTGATTTTCTAATATTACTTCAAAGCTATATGAGTATTTTAGTGAAGAAGCTAATTCTTTTTTTTCTGGTTCGGTGTCAATATTACT
>NZ_JBPTTO010000051.1:0-618 GCF_051547145.1 Flavobacterium sp. RSSB_23
ACCACTGCAACAGTTGATAACCTTCCTGCTGGAACCTATACTGTAACGGTTAGTGACTCTTGTTCTTCTGAGTCCAATTCGGTAACAATAGGACAACCTGAAGCAGCTTTAGCTTTGGGTGTTTCTTCTAAAACCGATGCTTCTTGCTTTGGTGCTAGCACTGGTTCTGTAACTGCAGGTGCTGTAACTGGAGCTGTAGGAACGGTAGCTTATTCTTGGAAAAATGCTTCGAATACTGTAGTGGGTACCACTGCAACAGTTGATAACCTTCCTGCTGGAACGTATACTGTAACTGTATCTGACTCTTGTTCTTCTGAGTCCAATTCGGTAACAATAGGACAACCTGAAGCGGCATTGGCTTTGGGTGCTTCATCTAAAACTGATGCTTCTTGCTTTGGAACCAGCACTGGTTCTGTAACTGCAGGAGCTGTAACTGGAGCTGTAGGCACAGTAACCTATTCTTGGAAAAATGCTTCGAATACTGTTGTAGGCACTACCGCTTCTGTATCCAATTTACCTGCTGGAACCTATACTGTAACTGTATCTGACTCTTGCTCATCTGAGTCCAATTCTGTAACTATTGGACAACCTGAAGCAGCTTTGGCTTTGGGTGCTTCA
>NZ_JBPTTO010000052.1:0-608 GCF_051547145.1 Flavobacterium sp. RSSB_23
GCACGGATTGCAAATCCGCGCTATCGGGTCTGTATGGGCACGGATTGCAAATCCGCGCTATCGGGAAAAACAATATTTTTTTATTGTAAATTCATTTTAGGGAACCATTAATGTTGTACCTCTAGAGCCTTCAGGTCCACCCACTACAGTTTCTAGTTGTTTTTTAGTTAGGGGAGTGATTGTTTTTAGTTTTGCGGTTTTAGCCGTGTTTGCGGTTTGTGTGATTTTGTTTTTCATAATTTTTTGTTTTAAAATTTAAAATAGCCCAATTTTTTTTAGTCACTTGGGGGTTATGACTGTATGGGCACGGATTGCAAATCCGGGCTATCGGGGTTCGTAGCACTGGTTTTTCAATAAAGTTTATTGTTAATGTCCCACTGTTGTCTCAGTCCCTCTAGAACCTTCAGGGCCTCCCACTACGGTTTCAAGTTGTTCTTTAGTAAGGGGAGTGATTGTTTTTAGTTTTGCGGTTTTAGCCGTGTTTGCGGTTTGTGTGATTTTGTTTTTCATAATTTTTTGTTTTTAATTTTATAATTGCCCTATTTTTTTTAAGTCCCTTGGGGGTTATGACTGTATGGGCAGGGAGTGGGCACGGATTGCAAATCCGC
>NZ_JBPTTO010000053.1:0-606 GCF_051547145.1 Flavobacterium sp. RSSB_23
ACTTGGTATGATGCTCCAACTGGAGGCAACCTAATTGCTTCTCCTTCTTGGAATAGCGTTGGCTCGACTACTTTTTATGCTCAAAACAATAGCAATTCTTGTACTAGTACAGCAAGAACTCCTGTTGCACTTGAAATTAAAGCTGCTCCACTACTTACTATTACCAATACAACTTGTGCTGCTAACCTACTTACCTACTCGGTTACTTTTAATACCACCGCGGGAACAAACATTAGCGTTGTTCCAAATGTAGGTACCGTAAGCGCCTCTGGTATTACTAATATTCCTGCTGGAACAAACATTACTATCAATGCCAATGTTGCTGGCGGATGCAATGAAGTGATACCAATTACTGCACCTGATTGTAGCTGTCCAATTGTTGCTACTCCTATTGCAAGTGCCAATCCAACTATTTGCGAAGGACAAAATAATCCAACGCTAAGTGTGAGTGTAGCTGCGCAAGAAACCGCTGATTGGTATACAACACAAACTGGTGGCACTCCGTTTTTGACTAATGCCTTGAATTTTACACCTACCGTAACTGCCGCTGGAAATTATACGTATTATGTGGAAGCAAGAAATACCACTACCAATTGTACAAGCACT
>NZ_JBPTTO010000054.1:0-595 GCF_051547145.1 Flavobacterium sp. RSSB_23
ATTGTTGCTGTGTCGCAATTCGTCGGGTTTAATTTCTCGCAAATACTATAGACTATCGTGTAGTTTCCTGCTGGAGTACCTGCTGGAATACTTACTTGACCAGTGGCTGGATTCAAAGTCGGAACTAAACCTCCTCCTATTGGCAAGGCTGGGGTAACTACTGCTATGATAATATCTGAAGGTACTACTAGTACTCCGTTTAAGGTGTCGTTAGGTAGGATTGCCAAAGCATTAGCTTGTCCTACATAACCATTAATACCTGCTACTGAATCATCATTGGCAACAATTGGCGATGCTATAACATTAATAGTTATCGTAGCCGGATCGCAATTGCTCGGATTTAAGTTCTCACAAAGCCTGTAGGTTATAGTATAGGTTCCTGCTGGCGTATTGGCCGGTACACTTACTACTCCTGTGGTGGTGTTTAAAATTGGGACTAATCCTCCGCCTATTGATGAAGCTGGAGTAACGATTGTTCTAGTTACCTCTGTCAATACAATTGGTAATCCGTTTAAGGTATCATTAGTATAGGCGTTTAAAACTGCTGCGCTACCTGTTCTTCCATTGATCGGTAAGGACGTATCGTTTGTGGCTA
>NZ_JBPTTO010000055.1:0-531 GCF_051547145.1 Flavobacterium sp. RSSB_23
GGTATCACCAGTTCCACTTACTAAAGAATATGTAAACGAACTAGTATCTACATCGGTTGAAGACAAAGTTCCAACAGTGGAGTTAGCCGCTACATTTTCATCAATTGCAGAAGCAGACAGCGTAATATCTGTTGGCGCTTCGTTCAAATCATTAATTGAAATAGTAAATGCTTTTTCAAAAGTAGAAGTACCATCGAAAGTTCGAACACGAACCGAGTAAGAGGATTTAGTTTCAAAATCAGGACTCGCAGTAATTTTCAAATCAGAACCTGAAATGCTAAAGGCAGCATTATCGGTATCTCCAGTTCCAGCAACAAGAGCATACGTAAACGAGCTAGTATCTAAATCGGTTGTAGAAAGTGCTCCAACAGTTGAATTGGCCGCTACATTTTCATCAATCGCAGCAGCAGATAACGTTATATCCGTTGGCGCTTCGTTTAAATCATTAATTGAAATAGTAAAGGCTTTTTCAAAAGTAGAAGTACCATCAAAAGTGCTTACACGAACCGAGTAAGAAGATTTAGTTTCAAA
>NZ_JBPTTO010000056.1:0-497 GCF_051547145.1 Flavobacterium sp. RSSB_23
CTTAGTTTAGTTACCCCAGCCACAGCAATAGGAACAGGAAATGTTCCGGTATTGGATGTAACAACAGGTTTAGTGAATGTACCATCAGGCACATCTGCAGGCACTTATTCCATTGTTTACCAAATTTGTCAAAAAGTAAACGTAGGAGTTTGTGACCAAGCTACAGTAACACTACAAGTAGTAGCACCAGTAATCGTTGCGAACGACGATGCCATTGTAAACATCAACGGTTATGTAGGTCAAACCAATGCCATCAATGCCTTTACGAATGATACCTTAAACGGTAGTCTAGTAAAAACATCAGAAATTCAAGCAAGTATCATCTCACCGGCGAATCCAATCAATGGAGGAGCAGTACCGTTTATGGATGTAACGACAGGACAAGTGAGCATACCAGCGGGTACCACAGCAGGAAATTACTTTATCGATTACCGTATTTGTGAGACATTAAATCCAAGCAATTGCAATGATGCTAGAATCACAATTGAGGTAATCGC
>NZ_JBPTTO010000057.1:0-486 GCF_051547145.1 Flavobacterium sp. RSSB_23
TGCGGGTTTGCGAAGTGCCTTCTTTTCCCCGTTCACAATTGTAGCTAAAATAGCCAAATTTTTTAATTTGTACTATTTTATCTGAATAAAGCGGAAGGCATTTTGCGAACCTGCTGTTGGGAGTAGTTACTGGTTTGGAATGCATCTTTGCCGTTTGTAACGGAGTTGGCCAAATTACTCCATCTTTCCATTAATCGGTGTCTACTTCTTTGAAACCAATTATTTATTGCGCTTAACAAGCCTGCTAGGCGTAGTCAATAATTGGGGTTTTGGGGCGCTATTTGAAGAGAGATTTATAAGCTATTGAAGATAAATTCTTGACTTTGTCATTTATTTTCAATAACTTAGCCAAGTCTTGTACGTTGTCAAACGTATTGAAAGTATACTTTCTACGATTCCAATCGAAAGACTTGAAGACTAAATATCTTTATTCTTATTCAAGTCTCTCTTCAAATATTCCCAAAATTCAAAACGAAAATATTCCGT
>NZ_JBPTTO010000058.1:0-476 GCF_051547145.1 Flavobacterium sp. RSSB_23
TCAACTGCAACAGTTGATAATTTGCCTGCTGGAACCTATACTGTAACTGTATCTGACTCTTGTTCTTCTGAATCCAATTCTGTAACTATTGGACAACCTGAAGCGGCTTTGGCTTTGGGTGCTTCTTCTAAAACTGATGCTTCTTGCTTTGGAGCCAGTACTGGGTCTGTAACTGCGGGTGCTGTAACTGGAGCTGTGGGAACGGTAACCTATTCTTGGAAAAATGCTTCCAATACTGTAGTGGGTACCACTGCAACAGTTGATAACCTTCCTGCTGGAACGTATACTGTAACTGTTAGTGACTCTTGTTCTTCTGAGTCCAATTCTGTAACTGTTGGACAACCTGAAGCAGCTTTGGCTTTGGGTGCTTCATCTAAAACCGATGCTTCTTGCTTTGGTGCTAGCACGGGTTCTGTAACGGCAGGAGCTGTAACTGGAGCTGTGGGCACAGTAACTTATTCTTGGAAAAATGCTTC
>NZ_JBPTTO010000059.1:0-469 GCF_051547145.1 Flavobacterium sp. RSSB_23
ATTCACATTGGTTAAATCAGCCTGAATTGTACTTAATTTGTCATTGGTTAAAACGTTAATTACTTTTTGCTCTCCAATATAACCATTTACATTCGCTGCATTGTCATTTACAGCAGTAATTGCAGTTGCTCCAAGAAGAATTCTTACAACTACTTTTATTATTCCTTCATCACAATTAGTAGGGTTTAGTCGTTCACAATTTTGGTATTTAATAAAATATACTCCTATAGGGGTTCCAGGTAAAATGCTTACTTTTCCTGTAGCAATGTTTAAGAAAGGTACAGCCATACCCCCAATTGGCGTAGCTGGAGTAATAACTCTTGTAATTATTTCTGATTTATTGATTAGAACTCCATTTAAAGTGTCATTAGCAAATGCATCTAATATATTTGCTTCACCTAATACACCACTAAAAGTAATCACAGAATCATCTACTGTATCAATTACTGGGGCATCGACTAAAACTTGA